>JBOGGE010000259.1:0-1516 GCA_050743865.1 Acidimicrobiales bacterium | reverse complement strand
ATCGCCATCGCCCGCGCCGCGGGTGCGCAGATTTTCGCCACCGCGGGCAGTGGGCAGCGTCGGCAATTGGTGCGCGACATGGGTATTGAGCACGTGTACGACTCGCGAAGCCTGGAGTTCGCCGAGGGAATACGCCGGGACACCGACGGGTACGGCGTGGATATCGTGCTCAACTCGGTTATCGGCGCCGCCCAGCGCGCGGGCCTGGAATTGCTGGCGTTCGGGGGGCGATTCGTCGAGATCGGTAAACGCGACATCTACGGCGACACCCGGTTGGGGCTTTTTCCGTTCCGGCGCAACCTCGCGTTTTACGGCGTCGACCTAGGGTTGATGACCGTCACCCACCCGGACCGGCTGCGCGACCTGTTGAACACGGTCTACCGGCTCACCGCCGACGGTGTGCTGCCAATGCCGGATAGCACGCACTACCCGCTGGCCGACGCCGCCACCGCCATCCGGCTGATGAGCAACGCCCAGCACACCGGCAAACTGGTGCTCGACGTGCCGCGCACCGGGTCCAGCCGGGTGATGGTGCCCCCGGCCCAGGCCCGGGTCTTCCGCGATGACGGCGCCTACATCCTCACCGGCGGGCTGGGCGGCCTGGGACTGTTTTTGGCCGAGAAAATGGGCGCGATCGGCTGCGGGCGTATCGTGCTGTGCTCGCGCTCGCAGCCCACGCGGGAGGCGCTGCAGACCATCGAGGGTATCCGCGCGACCGGTGCCGACGTCGTGGTGGAGTGCGGCGATATCGCCCAGGCCGATACGGCTCAGCGGTTGGTGGCCGTGGCGACCGCCACCGGGCTTGCGGTGCGTGGTGTGCTGCATCTGGCGGCGGTGGTCGAGGACGCCACACTGACCAATATCACCGATAAGCTCATCGAGCGTGACTGGGCGCCCAAGGTTTACGGTGCGTGGAACTTGCACACCGCCACCGCCGAGCAGCCGTTGGACTGGTTCTGCTCGTTCTCATCGGCGGCCGCGCTGGTGGGCTCGCCCGGGCAGGGGGCCTACGCCGCGGCCAATAGCTGGCTGGACGCCTTCACCTGCTGGCGGCGGGCTCAGGGCCTGCCGGCCACCGCGATCGCCTGGGGCGCCTGGGCGCAGATCGGGCGCGCCAGCGCCCTGGCAGAAGGCGCCCAGGTTGCCATCGCTCCCGACGAGGGCGCTTATGCGTTCGATGCGCTGCTGCACCACGATCGCGCCTACACCGGCTATGCGCCGATCACGGGCACACCGTGGTTGACCACCTTCGCCCAGCGCAGCCCGTTCGCCGAAGCCTTCCGCTCCAACGGTCAAAACCCAACCGGCACAAGCAAACTGCGTGCCGAACTGGACCAGCTGCCCCCAGACGAATGGCACACCCGGCTGCGGCGCCTGATCTCCGACCAAGTCAGCCTGATCCTGCATCGCAGCATCGATCCCGACCGGCCGCTCTCCGAGTACGGCGTTGACTCGCTCGGCGCCCTCGAACTGCGTACCCGTATCGAGACCGAAACGGGAATACGCCTCACTTCTA
>JBOGGE010000258.1:0-8769 GCA_050743865.1 Acidimicrobiales bacterium | reverse complement strand
CACGGCACCGGGTTCACCTCGGCCACCACGGTGAGCTTCTCGGGGGTGCCCGGGACCACAGTCGTCGACGTGAGCCCCTTCACCCTCACCGCCGTGGTCCCCCCGGAGACGGGGTCGGCCACCCTCGGCGTCTCGACCTGGGCGGGGACCTCCAACGCGGTCTCCTTCAGCTTCGCCACACCGGGGCTGGGCTACTACGAGGTGGCCTCTGACGGCGGGCTCTTCGCCTTCACAGCCCCCTTCAAGGGGTCCATGGGCGCCAAGCACCTGAACGCCCCCATGGTCGGGATGACAACCGACACAGCGACCGGGGGCTACTGGGAGGTGGCCTCCGACGGGGGCATCTTCTCCTACACAGCCCCCTTCTTCGGGTCTGAGGGAGGCAAGGCGCTCAACGCCCCCATCGTGGGGATGACCTCGCTTCCCACAGGAAAGGGCTACTACGAGGTGGCCTCCGACGGGGGGATCTTCGCCTTCGGCACCGCAAAGTTCCACGGCTCCATGGGCGCCAAGCCCCTCAACGCCCCCATCGTGGGCATGGCCTACGACACATCGACCGGCGGCTACTACGAGGTGGCCAAAGACGGCGGGCTCTTCGCCTTCACCGCCCCCTTCAAGGGATCGATGGGCGCCAAGCCCCTGAACGCCCCCGTCGTGGGCATGGCCTTCGACTCCACAACGACCGGCTACTACGAGGTGGCCTCTGACGGCGGGCTCTTCGCCTTCACAGCCCCCTTCAAGGGGTCCATGGGCGCCAAGCACCTGAACGCCCCCGTGGTGGGCATGGTCGGGGCCGCCGGCTGAGCCTTCCGGCATGCCTGGGGGGCGCCGCTGGGCGTCGGGTGGGCCGTCGATGAAAGTCAGCCGCGCCGACGGGCGTCGTCGCGGGGCCTGGGACCCTCGGCGACTTGCTCGGGACCGGGCTGGGGCCGTCCGCCGGCGTGCGGCCGGTGGGGGGAGGACGGGAGCCGGCTGGCCAGCCGGCCCACCAGGCGCGACGCCACTCCGGGACCGGCGATGCCGTCCGGGGCCCGCCTGCGCCGGGCGTCGGGCCCGATCCGGAGCGAGAGGTAGGCGGCGCCCCCGAACGGGATCGGGAGCCAGAAGTTGACCAGGCGGTAGGAGAGCACGCCCAGGATGGCGATGGCCTTGGGCACGTGGAAGCCGACCAGGCTCGGGATGAGGACGCCCTCGACCACGCCCAGCCCGCCCGGGGTGATCGGCAGCACGGCCAGCACGTTGGCCAGCCCGAAGGCCACCAGCAGGTCGACGGGCGAGACGACGTGGCCGAAGGCGAGCACGAACACCCACAGCGAGGCGGCGTCGAGCAGCCAGTTGGCCGCCGCCCACTCGACGGCGTGGACGAGCAGGGCGCGATCGCGAAGGAGGATGCGGAGCCGGCTGGCGACGTGCTCCAGGAGCGAGGCCACCTTGTCGGGCTGGACCATCGGGATGTGGGAGGCCAGGCGGCACAGCACGTCGGTGGCGTGGTGCTGGCCCCGGGTGAGGAGCATCAAGCTGGCGGCGAAGAGGACGAAGAGGATGACCCCGACGATGGCGGCGAAGCCGTAGAGCGGGTTGTAGCCGCTGAGGGGGATGGAGATGAGCAGGGCGAGCCAGAAGATGGCGTTCAGCACGACCGCCGAGCCGACGCCCTGGGTGGCCAGCCCGAAGGCGGCCGTCGGGCCCGGCACGTCGAGATCGGTGAGCAGGCGGTAGGCGACGGCCGTCCCCGGGGCGGTGCCGCCGGGCACGACGTGGCTGACGGCCAGGCTCGACATGTTCACCCGGAAGAGCTGGAAGCGCCGCGGGGGGCCGGGGCTGAGCACGGTGTGGGTGAGCTCGGCGTAGGCCACCAGCGACGCCAGATCGAGCCCGAACCCGACGATCAGCCAGGCGATGTTGACCTTCCCCAGCAGGCGGAAGGAGTTGCTGGCGTTGGCGATGTCGGGAAGGACGAGGTACTCGGCGACGAAGAAGAGGACGACGACGGTGATGGCCCACCGCACCTGCGGTGGGACCCGCCGCCGCTTCTTGGCCGCCGGCGCCCCGGGTGCCGGGCCCTCGCCGGGCGCCCCGGGTGCCGGACCCTCGCCGGGCGCTTCGGTCATCGCCTCATGCTGGCACGCCCGCCCGGCGCGTTGTGCAACCCGGCCTCGGTAAGCTGGCCAGGATGCGGGTCCTGGTGGTGGTCCCCACCTTCAACGAGGCGGACAACATCGAGCGCCTGCTGCGGACCGTCCACCAGGCACTGCCCGAGGCCGGGATGCTGGTGGTGGACGATGGCAGCCCGGACGGGACCGCCGGCCTGGTCGAGGGGCTGGCCACCGAGCTGACCGACCTCCACGTCCTCCGGCGCACGAAGAAGTCGGGATTGGGGAGTGCCTACCGGGCCGGGTTCGCGTGGGGGCTGGCACGCGGCTATGAGGCGTGCGTCGAGATCGACGCCGACTTCTCCCACGACCCGGCCGCCCTGCCGGAGCTGGTCGCCCCCCTGGCGGAGGGCTACGAGCTGGTGATCGGGTCGCGCTACGTCCCCGGCGGGTCGATCCCCGACTGGAAGTTCCACCGCCACCTGATCTCGTGGGGGGGCAACCGGTACGCCACAGTGGCCCTCGGCCTGGGGGTGGCGGACTCGACCGCCGGCTTCCGGGCGTACGCGGCGTCGGTCCTGCGTCGCCTGGACCTCGGTGCCATCCGGGCCGAGGGCTACGGCTTCCAGATCGAGATGACCTACCGGACCAAGCAGGCCGGCGGGACGATCGCCGAGGTGCCCATCCGTTTCGTCGACCGGGTGGCCGGCCAGTCCAAGATGTCCTCGACCATCGTGGTGGAGGCCTTCGGGCTGGTGACCCTGTGGGGGCTGGCCCGGCTGTGGCGCTCGCTGTTCCGCCGGCCGGCCGGGCTCCGGGCGGTGGGGTCGGATGGCGGCGGGGATGTGGGGTCGGGTGGCGGCGGGGACGTGGGTTCGGATGGCGGCGGGGCGGTGGCGTCGGATGGCGGCGGGGGGTCGGTCGGCGAAAGCCCGGTCGTGCGCCGCCAGGCGGGCGCCGTGACCCGAGCACCGGGGGAATGAGCGCGGCGGCCAGAGCGGGGGTGCCGCAAGAGATGGACAAGATCCTGGTCGTCGACGACGAGCCCTACATCACCGACCTGCTGGCGGCAGCCCTCCGCTTCGAGGGGTTCGCCGTCTCGGTGGCGACCACCGGGCACCAGGCGCTGGACCTCGCCCGGTCCGAGCGGCCCGACCTGGTCATGCTGGACGTCATGCTGCCCGACCTCGACGGCACCGAGGTGTGCCGCCGGTTGCGCGAGGCCGGGAACGGGGTCCCGGTCGTGTTCCTGACCGCTCGCGACAGCACCGAGGACAAGGTCTCGGGGCTGAAGGTCGGCGACGACTACGTGACCAAGCCGTTCAGCCTCGAGGAGCTGGTCGCCCGGGCCCGGGCGGTGCTGCGACGGGCCGGCCACGAGAGCGGCGACGGTGCCGAGCTCCGCTACGCCGACCTGGTGATGAACGTGGACACCCACGAGGTCTGGCGCGGCGGGACGGCCGTCGAGCTCACCGCCACCGAGTTCAACCTGTTGCAGTACCTGCTGGAGAACGCCCGGCGGGTGGTGTCGAAGTCGTCCATCCTCGACCGGGTGTGGGGCTACGGGTTCACCGGCGAGGCCAACATCGTGGAGACGTACATCAGCTACCTCCGCAAGAAGGTCGACGAGGTGGAGCCCCCCCTCATCCACACCGTCCGCCGCGTCGGGTACACCCTGCGGCTGCCGCCGGAATGAGGCTCCGTCGCCGGCTGACCCTGGCCATGGCCGTCTTCCTCGTCATCGGGCTGGCCGTCACCGACGTGGTCACCTACACCTCGCTGCGGTCGTTCCTCTACGGACGGCTCGACTCCCAGCTCGACTCGTCGCAGCGACTGGCCGTCCGTTACCTGGTCCACACCCACCTCCTGGGGCACCCGGCGAGGGAGAACATGATCGACCTTCGGGTCAGCCAGGACGTGTACGTGACGGTGTTGGCCCCCGACGGCGTCACCCTCGTCACCCGGCCGTCGGGGTCCCCCCAGCCCGACCCGCGCCCGGTGGTGCCCCGGTCCGTCCGGCTGGCCCCGGCCGCCGGTCCCGGTCGCGGCACGTTCCGCCCGAACCCCGACGACTTCAACCTGGAGTCGCGCTCGGGTGTCGCCTACCGGGCCCAGGCGGCGGCGGTTCCCCAGGGCACGGTCGTCAGCGCCATCCGGCTTTCCCAGACCGACGCCACCCTCTCGTCGCTTGTCCGCATCGAGCTCGGGGTCTCGATCGTGGTGCTCCTGGCCCTGTGCGGGCTGGGCCTGTGGACCGTCCGGCGGGGCCTGCGCCCGCTCGACGCCATGGCCGAGACGGCCGGCGCCATCGCCAGCGGCGACCTCAGCCGGCGGGTCGACGTGGCTGACGGGTCGACCGAGGTGGGGAAGCTGGGGAACGCGCTCAATACCATGCTGGCCCGGATCGAGGCGGCCTTCACCGAGAAGTCGACCTCCGAAGCCCGGCTCCGCCAGTTCGTGGCCGACGCCTCGCACGAGCTGCGGACGCCGTTGACGTCGATCCGGGGGTACTCCGAGCTCCTGCGCAAGGGTGCCCTCAGCGACAGCGAGGAGCGCGACCGGGCGCTGCGCCGGGTCGAGCACGAAGCCGAACGCATGGGCGGGCTGGTCGACGACCTGCTCCTGCTGGCTCGCCTCGACCAGGGACGCCTGCTCGACCGGGCGCCGGTCGACCTCCGGCGGATCTGCCGGGACGCCGTCGACGACGCCAGCCTCGCCGACCCGGGCCGGCCGGTGCGGTTGGCGGCGCCCCTCCCGATCGTCGTCGCCGGCGACCGGGACCGCCTGGCCCAGGTGGCGCACAACCTGGTCCGCAATGCGCTGGTTCACACGCCGGTGGGCACGCCGGTGCTGGTCGAGGTGTTCGCCGCTCACGGCATGGGAGTGGTCCGGGTCACCGACCAGGGCCCGGGGCTGGCGCCCGACCAGGTGAGCCGCGTCTTCGACCGTTTCTACCGGGGCGACCCGTCGCGGACCGGTCAGGGCACCGGTCTCGGCCTGTCGATCGTCCAGGCCATCGCCGCCGCCCTCGGCGGCCGGGCGTGGGCGACGTCGGATCCCGGCCGCGGGGCGGTGTTCGCCGTCGAGCTGCCGCTGACATCGGCACCGGGGACAGGGGACTCGGGCGGGAAGGGGCTCACTGGGCGAGAGCAGGGCCGGTCCAGGTCCCGTGGAGGCCCGCAGCCGGAGGCGCAGCAGGGGCCGGAGGGGCCGGAGGCGCTCCAGGGGCCGGCGGGGGAGCGGGAGCCGGAGGCGCCGGTGGCGCCGGTGGGGGAGCGGGGGCCGGTGGTGCCGGTGGGGGAGCGGGGGCCGGAGGCGCCGGTGGCGCCGGAGGGGGAGCGGTCGCCAGCAGGGCCGAGGCACCCGGTGCCAGCGAGTCGAGAACGGGGGCCAGCTTGACCGAGGTCTCGGCCAGCTCCGCCTGAGGGTCGGATCCGGCGACGATCCCGGCTCCGGCGTGGACCCGGGCCCCCGCCCGCCCCAGGGTGGCCGACCGGATGGCGAGCACCCATTCCCCGTCGCCGGCCGAGTCGACCCAGCCCACCGGACCGGCCCAGTAGCCGCGGTCCACCGGCTCGAGCGCGGTGATCCAGGTCAGGGCGCGCCGACGTTCGACCCCGCCGACCGCCGGGGTGGGGTGCAGGTCGGCCAGGAGCTCGAGGGCGGTGGCGCCGGCGCCGGCCGGGTCCCGCCGTGCGCCCCCGGTGCCGGGAGATGGCCTCTCCGGCGGGCGGAGGCGGGCGCGAACCGGCGTGCCGAGCCGGGCGTCGGACCGGAGGCGCACCACCTCGGGCCGGTCGGGGACCACCACGTCGATGCAGCGGGCGGCCAGGCCGGTCGCCACCTCGTCGACCACGAACCGGTGCTCGGCCAGGTCCTTGCCCGAGGCCAGGAGCCAGGCCACCGCATCGTCGCCGGGCCCCGACGGGGGGAGGGCGACGGTACCGGCCAGCGGGAGGGAGGCGACCAGGTCGCCCAGCCGGGCCACGATCAGCTCGGGGGAGGCGCCGACTAACCGCCCGCCGGGGACCGGGACCGAGAACGGGCTGAAGGAAGGGTCGCCGCGCCAGAGCCGCCGGACCACCGTCGTGGCCGGTGGGCCGGTAGTTCCCCGTGCGCCGTCCCGGCCCGGAGTGCCGGCGTCGGTGGCGTCGGTGGCGTCGGCGGCGGCGGCGTCGGCGGCGAACCGGACGTCGACGGCCCGGGCGAGCACGACCTTGCGCAGCTGGCCGGAGACGATGTCGCTCAAGGCCTCGGCCACCCCTCGCGCGTAGGCGGCCGGGGCGGGGAGGAAGGTCAGCTCCTCGACGGTCGGCCCGGCGGCCCCGGCGTCGCCGTCACCCTCGCCTGCGGGCCCGTCGGGCAGGGCGGGCCTGGTCGGTGTGTCGAACCAGCCAAGCCAGTCCATCCCGGCGGGTCCGTCCTCTCCCGGGGTCGCAGCCGGCCAGTCGGTCCCCACCGGTCCGACGTGGACGAGCCATTGGCGCCCCTCCGCCGATCGGCAGTAGGTGAGCTCGGGGACGGCCAGCGAGCCGGCGGCCGAGCGGTCGAACGGCAGGGCGCCGACTGCCACCACCGTTCCCGTCGGCCGAGCTGATCCGGGGCCGCCCCGGATCTCGACCGGCACGGCCGAGAGCCAGTCGCGCACGGCCCGCAGGCCGGCGGGATCGTCCAGGCCACGCGGCAGATCGAGGATCGCCGCCGTCCCCCGACCGGCGACCGCCCGGTGCCGCCCGACGAAGAGGTGACCTCGCTCGCCGGCCACAGCAACCGGATCGATCGGGTCGCCGGGCACGTCGCCGAGCGGTACCCAGACTGCCCGAAGGGATGCCGGGTCGGGGGCGCTCACCGGCCCGCTCTGCTCCCCGGTGGGAGCCCGATCCGGGTGGCGGTCAGGATCTGGCTGAGACCGCCGTGGAGGAGGCGGCGACCGACGGTCGAGAAGCCGGCGTCGCGGAAGAGCCGACGGAGCACCGGATCCTCAGGAAGGTAGGCGGTCGAGCGGGGAAGGTACCGGTAGGCCTCGGCGTCGGACAGCCACCCGCCGATCGCCGGGACGACGCGGTCGAACCACAGGTGGAAGGCCGCTCGCCACAGCCGGCCGGGGGGCCGGGCCACTTCGAGCACGGCGATCCGGCCGCCGGGTCGGAGGACGCGAGCCGCCTCGCCGAGGCACGCCGCCAGGTCGGTGAAGTTGCGGAGGGCGAAGCCCGAGAGCACACCGTCGCACGTGCCGGTGGCGACCGGCAGGGCGGCGGCGTCACACTGGACGGCCGGTCCCGGCCGGCGGCGGTTGGCCAGCATCCCGGCGCTGAGATCGGTGCCGACCACGCGGTGCCCTCGCCGGCTGGCCAAGACCGACAGATCCCCGGTGCCGCAGGCAAGGTCGACCACGAGCGAACCCGCCGGGAGGCCGAGCGAGGCCACGGTCGCCCGGCGCCAGCGCTGGTCGAGGCCCAGCGTGATGAGGCGGTTCAGCAGGTCGTAGCGCGGCGCGATCGCGTCGAACATCGAGCGGACACGTGCCGTCTTCTCCTCCCCCGTCGGCAGGGGAGCGTTCACCGGTAGTAGCGGAAGACCACCTGGGCCACGCAGGCCGGCTTCGGCGCGTCGCGCACCTCCATGGTGAGGTCCATGGTGACCTGGACGCCCCCGGCCACGTCCTCCACCGAGACGACAGAGGCGCCGCACCGCAGCTCCTGGCCGACCGGCACGGGGGAGACGAACCGCACCCTGTTGCATCCGTAGTTCACTCCCATCGAGACGCCCTTGACCGACAGCACCTGGCTCAGCAGCACCGGCACCAGGGCCAGGGTGAGGTACCCGTGGGCGATGGGACCCCCGAAGGGGCCGTCCTTGGCCCGGGCGGGATCGACGTGGATCCACTGATGGTCGCCGGTGGCGTCGGCGAAGAGGTTCACCCGTTCCTGGTCGATGACTTGCCAGGGGCTGTACCCGATGTGCTGGCCGACGAGCCCCCGGAGCTCGTCGAGGCTATTGACGTTCGTGCTCACTGGTCGCTCCTGCGTCGTCGTCCGCTCGGGGCGGGCCGCGCCCGGGGCGTTCCTGGTGGTGACCACCGCACGTTAGCGCCCGCCCGCGACCTCCCCGCACGTTGGGCCCGGGCGCCCGGCTGGCTAGTGGAACCAGGTTCGCTGGTAGTGACGGCTCTCGGGGTGGAGGAGCAGCACCACCAGGATCCCGGCGAACAGGAGGTCGAGGATGCCGCCGATGTTGCCGCCGGTGACCAGCCCGGCCACCTCCGCCAGGAGGTAGAGGCAGGCCAGGACCACGCCGCCCCAGTAACCCCAACGGCGGTCGTTGGCGATCCCGTACGCGGCCACGGCGAGCAGCACGAAGATGATCAGGTAGGCCTGGAGGCCCAGGATGAGGGTGTAGAGGACGGCGAGACCGGCGTTCAGGTAGGAGAACAGGACCGCCCCTTGCAGCGTCTGCGGCTGGCTCTGGTTGATCCACTGTCGCTCGGGCATCCCCTGATTCTGCCAGCACCCGGCCTCCGCCGTGCATCGCTACGCTCAAGCCGTGCCATCCCGGTCGGTCGCCACCGCCGCCTGCTGCGGGGCTTCTTGATGCCGGGCGGGCGTGCTGCCCGGAGGGAGCATCGCCGCCACCGGGCGCGCGGCGCGGCGCCGGGGGGCGTTATGATGGGTTGGTT
>JBOGGE010000257.1:0-27735 GCA_050743865.1 Acidimicrobiales bacterium | reverse complement strand
CAGCGACTTGAAGGCGGCGCCGAGCTGGGACCCGATGTTGCGGCTCCTCACGGTGAGGCCGAACACCTCGCCCAGCACCTCGGTCACCTCGTAGCCCGGCAGGTCGTTCATGGTGGAGATGAGCATGGCGCGACGCTAGTCCTCGCCCTGGCCGGGCGCCGGCTGGACCGGTCCGCCGGCGGGTCACCGGCGGCGCGGAACACGCCCGCTCCCCCGACACCGCCCCGGAAGGAACGGCCGGTAGCTTGCAGCCGTGATCAAGGGCCGCCCAGGCCTGCACCGGCCCCGGCACCGGAGCCGGCACCGGCACCGAGCGAAGGGGTCGCCGCCGACCGCCGGGTGGACTGCCGCCCCGACCGCCGGGTGGACTGCCGCCCCGACCGCCGTCCTGATCGCCGTCCTGGCCGCCGTCCTGGCGGCGGGGCTGGTGCTGGTGCCGGCGCTGGCCTCCCCTGGCGCCACGCTCGGCGCTCGCCGCGGACCGGCCGGCGCACGCCCCCTGCCGGTGGCCGCCGGCGGGGCCTCCCCGGCGCCGACCTACTACTTCGCCATCGGGGCCTCCGAGTCGGTCGGCGTCCAGCCCACGGCCGAGCATCCCCGGGGCGTGCGGACCGATCACGGCTACGCCAACGACCTGGCGGCCATCGAGCGCCACCGGTGGCCGGGTCTGCGGCTGGTGGCCCTCGGCTGCCCCGGCATCAGCGCCGTCGCTGCCGCCGGCGGGGGCGGCGCGTGCCACTACCCGGCCGGCTCCGAGCTGGCCACAGCCCTGCGGTTCCTCCACCATCACCGGTCGTCGACCGTGCTGGCGACGGTCGACCTCGGCTTCAACGACCTGTGGCCGTGCCTGGTCCGCCAGCGGGTGGACGACCGCTGCGTCGCCTCGGCCCTGGACGTGGTGGGGAAGGCCGTGTCCCGCATTCTCGACCGGCTGGTGGCGGCCGGGGGGCGGCGGCTGCGGATCGTCGGCGTCGAGCACAACGACCCCTATCTCGGCGACTACCTCGCCGGTCGCCGGGGGCGGGCCTTCGCCATGGCCAGCATGGGCGCCATCCGGAGGCTCAACGCCACCCTGGCGGCGGCGTACGCCCGGGCCGGAGTGCTGCCCGCCGATGTGCCGGCCGCCTTCGGCACCGGCAACCGCCGGCTGGTCGACTACCGGGACGAGGACGGTGTCCCCACCGACGTCGTGCGCATGTGCTCGATGAGCTGGATGTGCGCCCGGCGGCCGTTCCGCCACAACATCCATCCCAACACCCGGGGCTACGAGGCCATGGCCGACGCGCTGGCGGCTGCGCTGGCGGCACCCGGAGCCGGGCCCGGGGCGGGGCCCGGGTAGGGCGCCATCCTGGCCCGCTCGGCCGAGCGCACCGGTCCGGTCAGCACGAAGCGCGCCCGGGTCCGCAGGAGCAGCCCGACCATGGCGGCGGTGACGCCGACGGTGACGATGAACAGGACCACCCCGACCGGCGCCCACGACGACGTGGCCGCCCGCAGCCCGACGGCGCCCAGCCCCAGCAGCACGGCCTGGAGGACGAGCACGTGGCCGAGGTAGAAGCCGCCGGAGGCGTCGGAGAGGAAGGTCACCAGGCGGTCCCGGCGGAGCGGCGGGCGGGCCGCCGCCCGCTGCGCCCACCGCCAGCCGAGGGCGAAGAGGCCGGCGATGGCGGCCAGGAACCACACGGCGGCCACCGGTTGGAAGAGATCCGAGGCGTGACCGGGCGCCTGGCCGATGGCGACCCCGTAGGCGTAGTAGCCCTCGGTGGCCAGCCCCACCCCGGCCGCTCCGAGCAGGATGGCCCGGGTGTGCCGCTCCACGAACCCCTGGACCTGGGGCAGGTGGTCGGCGGCCAGAAGCGCCACCACCACGTAGAGCTGGTACCCGAAGATGTAGCGCGATGTGATCAGCGTCTTGTCGATGCTGCGGACGGTCCCGAGCACCCCCGTCCGCCGCGAGAAGTAGTGGGACAGGGTCATCATCGCCAGCTGGAGGACGAGGCTCACCACGAGCACCAGGGCGTGGTGGCGGCGGGTGACCCGGACCAGCCACACGAGCCCCGGCAGCACCAGGTAGATCTGGAACAGGACGATCAGGAAGTAGAGCTGGTAGTAGCCGTTCACCAGGTCGTGGCCGAGGGTGTGCATGGCCGGACCGAAGGGCTGGGGGGCGGTCGCCATCGAGTAACAGAAGTAGATCGCCGTCCACGCCAGGTACGGCACCAGCACCTGCCCGAACCTCCGGCGCCACAGGCCCACGGCCGAGCGGGGGCGCAGCACCTGGCTCCGGTAGGCCAGGAACGTGCTCAGGAAGAAGAACGACTCGCGGGTGGCGTGGAGGACCATGACCAGGCTCCAGCCGACCACCGCACCCCCGGTGACCGGCCACAGGATCGAGTGCTGGGCCACCACCCCGATGCAGGCGACGGCCCGGAAGAGGTCGAACTGGCGGAGGTAGTGCCGCTCGGCCCCGGGCTGGGAGCCGGCCAGCAGGCTCTGGTCGGCCGCCCCGGTCACCGGCCGGCCGGCGCGGCGGCCACCGACGGCTCCGGCCCGGCCAACTGCACCTCCGGCCCGGCCATCGGCAATCCGACCAGGTGGCCGGGGGCGGGCCGAGCCCGGCGCCACCCCACGGGCAGCCAGGTGTCCCAGTGCGCCCGCTGGCGCCCGGTGAGGGCCACCGCAAGCGGGGTCCGGGCCAGGATGCTGGTGAGCAGGATGCAGGCGGCCACCACCATCGCCACCGTCATCGCCGCCACCAGCGGCCACGGCACGACGCCGTCCAGGGCGTGCCACCCCAGCCAGCCGAGCACGGTGATGAACAGCATCTGGGCCAGGTAGATGCCGTACGAGTTGTCCGAGCCCGAGAAGACCATGGCCCGCACCGTGGTCGGGCGGCGCCGGTCGACGAAGTACACGCCGACCAGGTACAGGCAGGCGATGGCCCCCACGTTGAAGGGGATGACGATGGGCTGCAGCGGGTCGGCGCCGGACCCGGCCCAGCCGACCAGGTGCCGGGCGGCGGCGAGGTACCAGGCCTCGGCCACCAAGGCGGCCACGACGGTGCCGGCCAGGACCGACCGCCAGTGCCGGACCAAGAAGCCGTGGAGCTCGTCCAGGTGGCCGGCGGCGATCATCCCGGCCACCAGGTAGAACTCGTAGGAGGTGATCTCGCGGGTGGCCCAGAACCCCCGCAATGCCCCGGGCAGTAGCCCCCAGTGCATGCACGACAGGAACGCCACCTGGACGGCGGCGCTGGCCAGGAGCAGGGCCAGGTGGTGCCCCTCGGTGCGGCGCAGCAGCCACAGCGCCAGGGGGTACACGGCGTAGAACTGCATGATGACCACGAGGTAGTAGAGCTGGTAATAGCCGCTGGCCAGCAGGTACCCGAAGTGGACGGTCCCGCTCCCGAAGGTGAGCGACTCCCCGGGCAAGGTGACGAAGAAGTAGACCACGGTCCAGCACACGTAGGGCAGGCCGACCGACACCAGGCGGCGGTGGTAGAAGCGGCGGTAGCCGCCCCGGCCGAGCCCGTAGTAGCCGTAGGTCAGCATGCACGCCGAGATGAAGAGGAACGCCTCCCGGGTGACGTGCAGGAGCATCAGGGCGGCGCCGGCCGACAGGGCGGCCCCGGCCGGGGCGAAGGCCAGGATGGTGTGGGTCGTCACCACCCCGGTCTGCTTGACCGGCCGCATGGCGTCGACGTGGTCGAGCCGGGGCTTCTTCGAGCCCCCGGGCTTCGCTGCGCCGCCCGTCACCCGGCCAGGACGCTGTAGATGGCGCCGTCGTGGCTCACCGCGGCCCGGCGCACCTTCCCCGTCGCACCCGCTGGCAGGCGGTGGACGACGTGGAAGGCTGCCGGGTGCTTGGACCGGGAGAGCAGCCGTGCGCAGGACTCCTGGAGCCGGGTGACCACCTCCTGGGCCCGGGCCCGGTCGCCGTCGCCGGTGACCCCCTCGGCGACGACGTACGCCACCGGCACCTGGCCGAGCGCCTCGTGCTCCCAGCCCACCACCACCGCCGCCACCACGCCGGGGTCGGCCAGGAGGACCTCCTCCACCTCCCGGGGGAAGATCTTCTCGCCGCCCCGGTTGATGACGTCGTCGACCCGACCGGCGAGGTACAGGTACCCGTCGTCGTCCAGGTAGCCCAGGTCCCCGGTCACGAGCCACTGCTCGGTCCCGGTGACCACGCCGGGGCCCCGGATCTCGACCGGTCCGGCAACCGGCGGCGTGGAGGCGGGCTCGGTCACGACGCGGAGCTCGATGCCGACCGGCAAGCCGACCGAGCCGGGCTTGCGCGGGCCCGACAGCGGGTTGGCGGTGATCTGGCTCCCGGCCTCGGTCATGCCGTACGTCTCCACCACCGGGACGCCCGTGGCGTCCTCGAACCGCTCCAGCACCGCCACCGGCAGCGGGGCCGACGCCGAGCGAGCGAACCGGATGCCGCTCGGCACGGACTCCCCCGAGCGCAGCGGGGTGAGCCGGGCCAGGATGGCCGGCACGGCGTTGACCCAGGTGACTCGGTGGCGGGCCATCAGGTCCCAGAACCCGGTGCGGTGGAACCGTTCGTCGACCACCAAGGTCGCCCCGGCCGCCAGGGTGGCCAGCAGGCCGACGACCTCGGCATTGACGTGGAACAGGGGGAGCGGGCAGAAGCCCCGGTCCGCCACCGACAGCCGGTGATGGGTGACCACGCACCCGGCGGTGTGGAGGAGCTGGGCCTCACCCAGCCGGATGCGCTTGGGGGTCCCGGTCGTCCCCGAGGTGCCGAGGAGGAGCCCGCCACCGCCCCGGTGCCCGACGGTCGGCTGGGCCGCCCCCGACCCGGCGCCCTCGTCCAGCTCGAAGGTTCCCGGTGGCAGCACCACCCAGTCGGTCCTGGCACCGACGGCCGGGCGCCGGTCGCCGATCACCGCCGCCACGTCGAGGCGGGCGCAGGCCGCGGCCAGCTCGGCGTCGGGCGCGTTCGGGTCGAGGGGCGCCACCACCCTCCCGGACGCCATGACCCCGAGGAAGACGGCGCTGAAGTCCAGCGGGTCCGACACCACCACGCCGACGGCGGCACCCGGCGCCACCCCGAGATCCTCCAGCAGGCCCGCCCACCGGTCGGCCGACCGGCGGGCGCCGGCGTAGGTCAGGACGCGCTCGCTGCGGGCGTGCCGGAGGTACGGCCGGTGGCCGGCCGTCATCGAGCGCGTCCACAGCAGGGACACGAGCGGCGACATGGTGGGCGCCTGCCCCGGGCCCGATGCCGGTGCCGGCGACGGCGGGCTCGGGCAGTCCCGCCGGGCCCGGGGCAGGCCCGGTCCCTGGTGGGGCGGCTGGGGCGGCCAGCGGGGCGGCTGGGGCGGGCCTGACGGCCAGCGGGGCGGCTGGGGCGGCTCGGACGGCCAGCGAGGCGGCGTCATGCTCAGTACATCATCCGGGGGTCGGCGTACTGCTTGAACTCGAGCAGGTTCCCGGTGGGATCCTGCAGTACGAAGGTGCGGTGGACCTCGACCGTGCCGTCGAACCGGGTGTCGAGGTCGTTGAAGAACGGTGCCTTGCGGAGGATCGCCAGTTGGTACAGGGCCTCGAAGTCCTCGGCCCGCCGGAAGGTCACCCCGAAGTGCCGGGGGTACAGCGACGTCGGCACCGCCGGCTCATCCTCTGTGAAGTGGCAGACGAGCTGGTCGCCGAAGAAGTCGACGGTGATGCGGTCCGGGTACGAGCGCGCCAGCTTGCAGCCGAGAAGTGTGACGTAAAAGCGCCGAGCCTCGTCGAGGTCGGCGACCGGGATGGCCAGATGGAAGACGTCCTGAGTGTCCCTCACCATCCCACCTCCTCACCGTGCGCGCCAGCTTCACCGTGCGCCCCGCCGACGGCGTCGAGGTCGCCGCCCCGGGGCTCCCCCGCCCGGCGGCCCGGAGGGTCCAGCCGGCGCCCGGGCGGGTGGCCGTTCCGGCCCGGATCGAGCGCCAGCAGCGTGTCGGCCCTCAGGCCCAGGCGGAGGGTCTCGAGCCCCAGCACGCCGGTGGCCGCCACGTTGCCCAGGTTCACGTCCGGGCCGAGGCGCTCGACGAAGTACGCCTGGAGCGTCGTCCCGGGCGCCTCGAACAGGAGCCGGTCGAGCGGCAGGGCAGCAACCAGGTCCTCCACCAGCCCGAAGCGCAGCCGCCCGTCGGGGCGGCAGATCCCGGAGCTGCCGCTCTCCCGAGCTTCCAGCGTCACCAGCTCGGCCCCGGCCTCGAGGTCCTCCTCCACGTACTCGATCCACCGGCGCGGGCTGAGCCGCTCCGACCGATCGGCGTCCTTGAAGCCGACCTCGGAGATCACCGTGAACTCGTCGGCCAACTTCCGCACGTACCCGGCCTTCTCCGTGTTCGACAGGTCGATGGTGCCGTTGGAGACCTCGACGTACCGGCATGACAGGCGGTGGCACAGGGCCCGGAAGGCGTCGAACCGGTCCTGGAGCACGTGCTTCTCGAACAGGGTCCCGCCCACGTAGTACTCGATCCCGTGTGCTTGGAGCAGCACCAGCTTGTCCTCCAGCTCCCCGGAGACGACCGCCGTCCCCCAGCCGAACTTGACCAGGTCGAGGTACTCGCCGGCGCTGGCCACCAGGTCCCTCAGCGCGCCGAGGGGGAGCCCACCGTCGACGACCATGGTGAGCCCGGTCCGCCGGGGCTTGGTCGACCGCCGGGGAAGGGTCAGTGCCGTCTGGTTCATCGCCATTCCTCCTGTGCTGTGCTCGCTCGCCGTGCGGCGCTCCCGCCGCTCGTCACCGGACCGCGGCCAGGGCGGTCGGTCGGGCGGTCGGTTGGCCGGTCGGTCGGGCGGTCGGTCGGGCGAACCGGAGCGGCGTGGCCCGCCACACGACCCGCCCGTTGGGCACCGGACCCCAGGCCATGCCGTCCAGCCCGGCACCGGCAGGCGAGCCGGCGCCGGTCCGGGCGATCCACCCGAGGAGCACCCGGACGACGCCCCCGTGGGCCACGATCACCGGCTCGCCGGGGACGGCCGGCTCGAGCCCGCCCCCCGGGCCGAGGAGCTCCTCGACGCAGCCGACCACCCGCCGGTAGAAATCGGCCACCGACTCGCCGCCGGGCGGTGCGGCGCCGGCGTCGACCACCCGGGCGTTGCCGATGCCCGACCACTCCGTGGTGAGCATGGACACGGGCCGGCCCTCGGCCTCACCCAGTGCCCGCTCCCGGAGGCGCCCGTCCGTGCGCAACGGCAGGTCGAGCGCTCGGGCGATCGGCTCGGCCGTGGACTGCGCCCGGTCGAGGTCACTCGAGACGACGGCGCCGACCGGGGCGCCGGCCAGGAACCGTGCGGCCGCTCCGGCCTGGCGCCGGCCCCTTGCCGTCAGGACGGGCCCGGGCGCCTGTCCCTGGACGAGGTCGAGGGCGTTCCAGTTGCTCTCACCGTGCCGCACCATCCACATGGGTACGACTCTTCCCGCCGATCATGGGCGTAGCGTTGGAAAACAGTGGGCGCACGCTGAACGTCGACCAATAGTTTGATGACATTATCGACTTTCATGTCATCTCATCGCATTTCAGTCGGCAGGATCGGCAGCCTCAGCCGGTAGGACCTCGGCCGGGCCCAGCCGGCGCCGGTGACCTTCAAGGTCATGGGGCGACCGGCAGGGTCGGTCACACGTGGCTCCCGCGGCCCCCCGGGCCCGGGCCGGCGGACGCCTCCGGGGTCGGCGGTGTCCCGCCGGACCGCCCGCCGGGGCCCGGGGCCGGGAGGGACTCGCGGCCGGTCACCTGCCGACGGCGGCGCCCGACCCCCCGGGACCGTCCGTGCCGACCCCGGCGAACAGGTCGTCCTCGGGCAGCGGCTCCCCGGTCCGGTCGACCGCCCGCACGAATGCCTCGGTCCCGAAGAGGGAGGAGAAGACCTCCCGCCCGAGCCGGAGGAAGAAGATGTTCTCGGACTGGCTGGCGTGGGCCTCCAGGCTCTCGTACTTGCGGGCGGCGACGGCCGAGCAGTCGATCACGGCGCCGATGTCCTCGTCCGGCGTGCCGAGCTCCGGCTGGTCGGCCATGTCGGGCGGCGGCTCGACGCCGTGGCGGCGCAGCACGTCGGCGAAGCCGGTGACCGCCGAGCGAGGAACGGCCGTGTAGTACACCTTGTCGGGGATCCCGGTGGCCCGGGCCGCGGCCATGGTGGCCCGGTGGGCCTGGATGTGGTCGGGATGGCCGTAGAAGCCCCGCTCGTCGTAGGTGACCACCACCTGGGGCCGGTACCGCTCCATCAGGGCCCCCACCCTGGCCGCCACGCCGTCGACCGGGGTGCGCCAGAATGCGCCGGGGGCGTCGTTGGCCGGCCAGCCCATCATCCCCGAGTCGTGGTACCCGAGGACCTCCAAGTGCGACACGCCGAGGACCCGGCAGCTCGCCTCGAGCTCCCGGCGGCGGAGCGCCACCACCTCAGCCTCGTCGTGGCCCGGCTCCCCCGGCTTCACGCCGCCGGGGGCGTCGCCCAGCTCGCCGTTGGTGCAGGTGACAAGGATCGTCCGCACTCCCCGCTCGGCGTAGCCGGCCAGGATCCCCCCGGTGCCGATCGCCTCGTCGTCGGGATGGGCGTGGACGGTCATGAGCGTCAGCCGGCTGGTCATCGACCAAGAGTAGAGGCCGTCGGCGGGACGCCGGCCGTGCCCGGACCCAGGCGGCGGCGCACCCCGGCCCAGGCGGCGGCGCACCCCGGCCCAGGGCTGCATGCCCCCTCCGGCATCGCCCCGGCGGTTGGGGCAGTATCTGGCACCGACGGGGCGCGTGGCACGGGCCCGGGCGAGAGAGGGAGCAGCGTGGCGACCGCATTGGACGTACCCGACATGGACCGGACCCCGGCCACCGAGCTTCCCGACGCCGACCGGGCCTTCCGCGTCGAGCAGCACGGGATCGACTTCATCCCCCTCTCGGAGCGCTGGGCCCGGCCCCGGGACGTGGGCAGCATGTGGGCCGGCGCCAGCGTCCAGATCGAGTACTTCATCTACGGCGCCATCCTGATGACGTTCGGCTTCACCTTCGCCCAGGCCGTAAGCCTCATCGTCATCGGCAACCTGTCGTACTTCCTCCTCGGCCTCTGCAGCCTCCAGGGCCCCCAGACGGGGACCACCGTCTTCGCCATCAACCGGGCCCCCTACGGCACCAACGGATCCCGGGGAATCGCCTTCTTCAACTGGATCACCCAGATCGGCTTCGAGGTGGAAGGTCTCATCCTGATCGTCGGGGCCGCCCTGGTGCTCGGGATCAAGGCCGGCTTCGCCGAGAGCGCCCCCGAGAAGGTGGTGTTCGTCCTTCTGGCCGTGCTCATCCAGGGCATCCTGCCGTTCCTCGGGCACGCCACCATCGTCAAGACCCTCCGGCTCCTGGCGATCCCCTTCGTGGTGCTCTTCGCCATCATGCTGGCGTTCGCCCTGCCCCACGCCACCACCCACGGGGTGGCCCACGCCGCCGACTGGCAGACCTACCTGGAGGGGATGGCCTTCACCATCACCCTGAGCGGCCTCGGGTGGGCCGAGTGCGGCAACGACTACAGCCGCTACTGCAAGCCGGACGCCCGGAAGCGGTCGATCCTCCTCTGGGTCTTCGTCGGCACGGCCGTCCCCGAGATCCTCATCATGCTGCTGGGCGCGGCGGTCGGGACCTTCCTGACCACGGTCGGCAAGTCGGCCAACGCCTTCCTGCCCTTTGCCCACCAGGGCGCCATCCCGGCCTGGTTCGTCGTCGTGTTCCTCTGCTTCTGCATCGTCCAGCTGTTCGCCATCAACAGCCTCGACCTGTACTCGTCCGGCGTGACCCTCCAGGCCCTCGGCGTGCGGGTCAAGCGGTACGTGGCCGTGGTCATCGACTGCGTCATCGCCCTCGGGGTGACCATGTACGCCGTGTTCGACTCGTCGTTCGGCACCTACCTGAAGGACTTCGTCGACGTGGTGATCGTCTGGATCGCCCCGTGGTGCGCCATCTACCTGGTCGACTGGGTGATGCGTCGGTTCCGCTACGTCCCGGCCGACCTCCAGCGCACCGATCGCGGGAGCCTTTACTTCGGGAAGCACGGCATCTCGTGGCCAGCGGTGATCGCCCAGCTGGTCGGCATGTACGCCGCCATCTCGGCTCTCTCGGCCACCTTCCGTCTGCCCGTGTGGCTGAACCAGATCACCTTCCACACCCGGGACTCGGCCGGCTTCGGCGCCGATTTCAGCGTCTACCTGGGTATGGGCGTCGCCGGGCTCGTCTACCTGGTGCTCGGATGGTCGTCGGTCCGACGCCAGGCGGCCCGACAGGACCGGATCCTCGCCGACGCCGACACCTGACCACCCGGGATCGGCTCAGCCGCGATCGGCTCAGCCGGAGCTCGGCGGGACGGGCCCTGGCGAGACGGGCCCTGGCGAGACGGGCCCTGGCGGGACGGGCCCCCACTCCTCGGTCGCCGACCCGTCGCCGGCCATCCGGAACAGAGGGATCGTCCCGAGCACCCGCACCAGCTCGGCATCGGGCCCGAGCGTGGCGCGCCACTCGCCCCCCTCGGTCAGAAAGGCGCCCACCACCACCGGCTCGCCCCCCACCCGCCGCAGGAGGGAGAGGGCGGCGCGCAGCGATCCACCGGTCGAGATGACGTCGTCGACGACGGCGATCCGCCGGCCCCGCACCGATCCGGCGCGGGCGGGGTCGAGCCGGAGCGTCTGGTCGGCCCCGGTGGTAATGGACCGCACCCGCTCGACATAGGTATCGCCCAGGTGGATCTTCGGGGTCTTGTGCAGGATCACGTAGTCGTCCAGGCCCATGGCCCTCGTCACCTCGATGGCCAGCGGGATCCCCATGGTGGCGACCGAGACCACCACCTCGGGTCGGGACGGCGCCAGCAGCTCGGCCAGCTCCCGGCCGGCCCGCTCGGAAAAGGCCACGCCGTGGTCGACGCAGATGAGGAGGGCGATCGCCACGTCGGGGGCGACCCGGACCATCGGCAGGTCGGCCATCTGCGACCCGACCGCCGCCTTGTAGGTACGCTGGGCCACGATGGCAGACTCTCGCCGGACGGCACCGGTGGGCGCAAATGCCGCGGCCCTGAGCTCCGGGATGGCCCGAACGTTCCTGGCGGTGGCGCTGGACGAGGCCCGCCAGGGCCTGGCCGAGGGAGGCGTCCCGGTCGGTGCCGCCCTGTTCCACCGGGACGGGACGCTGCTCGGCCGTGGCCACAACCGGCGGATCCAGGACGACGACCCGTCGGTGCACGCCGAGACGGCGGCGTTCCGGAATGCCGGCCGGCGGCGCGACTACTCGTCGTGCGTGATGGTCACGACCCTGTCGCCGTGCTGGTACTGCAGCGGGTTGGTGCGCCAGTTCGGCATCGGTGGCCTCGTCGTGGGCGAGGCGAGCACCTTCGACGGCGGCCGCCAGTGGCTCGCCGGCCTCGGGGTCGAGGTGGTCGTCCTCGACGATCCGGCATGCACCGGGCTCCTCGCCGGCTTCGTGGCCGAACACCCCGACCTCTGGTACGAGGACATCGGTCGCTGACGGCTACCCGGGCGGCCCGAACAGCCGGTCGCCGGCGTCGCCCAGGCCGGGCACGATGAACCCGTGCCCGTCGAGCTCGGGGTCGACGGCGGCGCAGGCCACCGGCACCCCGGGGTGGGCAGCGCCGAGGGTCCGGAGGCCGGGGGCCGACGCGATCAGGCAGAGGGCCTGGACCTGCCCGGCACCCCTTGCCACCACCAGCGAGCACACCCGGGACAGCGAGCCGCCGGTAGCCAGCATCGGGTCGCAGATCACCACCCGCCGTCCCCGGAGATCCCCCGGCAGGCGGTCCAGGTAGACCTCGGCCTCCAGCGTCGCCTCGTCACGGCGCAGGCCCACGTGCGCCACCTCCGTCCGGGGCAGCAGTCCCTGGACGGCCGGGACCATCCCCAGACCGGCCCGCAGGACCGGCACCAGGAGGACGGTCTCGTCGATCCGCCGGCACGAGGCGGTGGCCACCGGCGTCTCGACCCGGCACTCGCCGGTGCTCAGGTCGCGGAGGGCCTCGTAGGCCACCAGGAGCGAGAGGTCGTGGACCACCTGGCGAAACTCTGCGCTCCCCGTCCCGGCGTCCCGCAACCGGGACAGCCGGTCGGCCACCACCGGGTGGTCGAGGACCAGGAGACCGGGGCCGGGCATGCCAAAGGGTACGTTGCCACCCCGTCCGGAGCGGCCCCTCGGAACCTCAGCCGGTGCCGGCCGGCGGCCGGGCGCTGGCCTCGGCGATGGCCCGCTGCTCGTCGGCCGGCAGCGCCACCCCGGCCGCCGCCGCGTTGGCCCGCACCTGGTCGGGCGTGGTCGCCCCGGTGAGCACGGACGGTACCTCGGGGCGGTGGAGCAGCCAGCCTACGGCCACCTCGAGAAGCGTCCGCCCGATCGAGGCGGCCGCCGCCACCAGCCGGTCGATGGCGTCGAACGCCTCCTCGGTCGCCTCCCTGGCGAACTGCGGGGAGGACGCCAGGCGGGTCCCTTCCGGGAACGGCTCGCCCCGTGCGTACTTCCCGGTGAGCAGCCCCGACGCCAGCGGGAAGTACGGCACCACCCCGACCTCGTAGGCGGCGCAGGCGGGGACCAGCTCGGCCTCGACCTGCCGGCGAAGGAGGCTCCACTCCGCCTGGCAGGCGACGAAGCGGGACCGGCCACGCTCGGCGGCCACGTGGGCGGCCCGCGCCACCTGCCAGCCGGCGAAGTTCGAGCACGCCACGTAGCGCACCTTGCCCGCCCGCACCAGGTCGTCGAGCACGTCGAGGGTCTCTGTCACCGGGGTCGCGGGGTCGGGCCAGTGCTGGTAGTAGAGGTCGATGTAGTCGGTACCCAGCCGCCGCAGGCTGGCCTCGCACGCCATCATCACGTACTTGCGGGAAGCTCCGGACCGGTAGGGGCCGTCGCCCATGGGCGAGGAGAACTTGGTGGCGACCACCACCTCGTCCCGTACCCCGCGCAGAGCCGCCCCGAGAATCCGCTCCGAGGCGCCCTGCCCGTAGCAGTCGGCCGTGTCGAAGAAGCTGATCCCGGCGTCCAGGGAGGCCGAGACGACCTGGCGGGAAGCTCGCTCGTCCAGGCGCTTCCCGAAATTATTGCAGCCGAGCCCGAGGACCGATACCTGGAGGCCCGAACGGCCGATGGTGCGCTGTTCCATCGTCCCTGTTTAGCGCCCACGTCGGAGGAGGACCCCACCGGCTCATCGACCGGGCCCGCCGCACCAGCTGGGCGGTCACCCGACCTGCCGAGCGGTCACCCGACGTGCTCGGCGGATCCCGGTGATGCGGTCTCCCCGGCCTGGTACACGCCCGGAGCAGCCGGGTCCGGGGTAGTGGGGCTGGCCACCGGGTCGGCCGCGGCCGCCGCCCGGGGGTAGGCCGTCCCCGCCACCACCGGCCGGTGACGAACTGCCCAGCCCATGACCAGGGCTCCGCTGGCCACCAGCACCACCCCGGTGCCGATGGCGAAGGCCAGCTGCTCCAAGAGGTAGTGAAGGGGCGCCGCCCCGGCGAAGTAGCCCGAGCCCTGCAGGACCGGCCACGCGAACTCGCCGATCACGAACCACGCCCCGCACAGGGACACGACGAACCCGAGCAGCCCGGCGTCGACCCGGCCGGCGCCGAGCGCCGTCCTCCGCAGGCCCGCCAGGATGAGCAGCCCGCAGGCCACCGCGACCGCCCCGGGGACCAGGCCCAGCAGCGCGTGCGGGAGCGTCCACTGCCACGACGACGCCCCGTCGGCGCTGAAGCCGAACATCGGCCCTACGAAGGGCACGATCCCGCCCCACGCGCCGACGAGCACCGTCACGATGCCGAGCAGCAGGAGGCCGCCCGGGAAGATCCCGGTCCGGTCCGTCACCGCTGCCGTCGCCGGTACCTGCCTCGTAGCTACTGCCATGTCGGGCACCTCCAACCATCGTCCAATCCCAGAAGCCGTGCGCTCGCCGCTCGCGACTTCGTCCGCCAGCTCTCGACTGCGTGCTCTCGACTACGTGAGGTACCCGGTGCCGTGGGCCGGGAAACGCCAGTAGGGAGCCGGTAGGGAGCGGTGACGGGGCAATGGGGCAGGCGTCCGGGCACCGGTGGCGGGCCGGTCCGGCGCGGCGGCGGGCGACCGCCGGTCGAGGTCAGCCCGGGGAGCGGAGGGCGACCGCGGGCTCCGGCCCGCCGGTGGCGGCGCGCAAGCCCAGCGCCAGGCAGGAGCCGACGGCCGGGCAGTCGACCGACGACACGGCCTGCACATCCAGTGACTCGAGCCCTGACCCCGGAGCCGGTGCCGTGGGTAGGGTGACCGGGCTCCAGGTGGCGCCGCCGTCGGCGGTGGCGGCGATCACCCCCGACCCGCTCCCGGGCTGGGCCGAGCTCGAGCCGATCCCGGCCGCCCAGCAGTGGCCGGCGTCACGGCAGGAGATCGAGCCGAGTGTGACGGCCCCGGGGAGCGGCGGGCCGAGCGACGCCCAGTTCCGGCCGCCGTCGTCGCTCTTGAGCACCTCCGCCGGGCCGAAGGGGAACGCGCCGCCGCCAGACGTTCCGTTGGCCAGGGCCAGGCAGTGGGTGGGGTCGGTGCACGAGACGGCGCGGACGGTGGCGACCCCCGGCGGGATGGAGGCAGGCAGCCAGGTGGCGCCGCCGTCGGGGGAGTAGCGGACGGCGCCGGTCTCGGCGCTCGTAGGCCCGCCCAACGACGCCAGCCCCGCCGCCACGCACACCGTCCCGGCGCAGCTCGCGCCGTCACGGGCCTGGACCACGAACGGTCCCGGGATCGGCGCCACCGACCAGGTGGTCCCGGCGTCGGCGGTGTGGAGCGCCACCGGCGGGCCATCCGGGGCAGCGGTGGTCGGCGTCCCGTAGCCGAGGACGGCGCAGTCGGAGGCTGACGTGCAGGCGACGTCGGCCACGGTTGTCATCGCCGGGGGGACCGGGCGCAGCGACCAGACCTCGCCGCCGTCCCCGGTGAACAGCACGGCTGCCGCCGGCCCGCCCGGTCCGGCCGACCGCACGTCCTGGGCACCTACGGCACAGGTCTCGCCCTCGGGGCACGACAGGCCGGAGACGAGCCGGGTGCCGGCCGGCGTGGGGGACGCTCGCCAGCTGGCGCCGGAATCGACGGTCACTTCGACCACCGATCCCGCCGGCGCCGCGCCCGGCTGGTCGGCGTAGCAGGTCGTCGCCGACGGGCAGGTGACGAGCGGCGCGCTTCCGGGCTGGCCGGCCGACGCTGCGGGAGCCCAGGCCGGCTGGTCCACGTAGCCGGCCAGTCTCCAGGTGCCCCCGGTCGGCCCCGGCTGCCCGAAGGACCCGGACACAAGGACGCCCGTCGCCGCCAGCGCGGCGATCACGGCGGCGGCCACCGCGGCGGCCAGGACCGGGCGCAGGCGCCGCCGCCCGTGGTCGTGGACCGGCCGGCGGGGCCGGTGCAGGTGGAGGTGCCGGCGCGGCGGCGGCTGGAACAGCGGCGCGGCCTGGTCCCAGGCCTGTTCGGGCAGGGCGGCCAGCCGCCGGGCGACTGCCACCAGGTCGCCCATCTCACCATTCGGGGGCACCGGCGAGGCGAAGGGCGAGGCACGCCGCCCGCCGGCGAGCGAGTCGATCGCGGCGTCGAGGGCGAAGAGGCCGGCCGGATCGCTCAAGACGTCTCGTCAGCGGTCAGCGTCGCCCGCAGGGCCACCAGGGCCTCGCGCTGGAGCTCGCGGACCGACTCGGGGCTGCGGCCCCAGTCGACCCCGATCTCGGACTCCGACCTGCCCTCCACCACCCGCAGCCACAACAGCTGTCGGCAGTGCCGCGGGAGCCGGTCGAGCGCGGCGACCAGGAGTGGGCGGTCGTCGGCGCACAGCAACACCACCGGCGGATGCCGGGCCTCGGCCGGCTCCGGCACGGGCCCGCCCGCCGGAACCTCACCGGAACCCACGACCACCACGTCGACGGCCGGGGCCCGGCGGAAGGCCCCCGGCACGCCGGCGCCGGCGTTGGCCGGATCCTGCCAACCGTCGGCGGCCCCGGCGGCACGCTCCCGAAGGAGGCGTCGGGCGATCTGGGCGAGCGAGGAGCGGAGGGGGACCCCGAGGTCGCGGAGCTGGCCGAGGTCGGCGATCGTCCGGGTGAACACCTCCTCGACCAGGTTCTCGGCGTCGCCGGCGGGCTCCGCCGCCGTCACCAGCCGGTACACGCCGTACCATTCCCGGCGAAGGAGCACGTCCAGGGCGTCATCGTCGCCGGCGCAGGCGCTCTCGACCAGCATGCGCTCCATCGACTGATCCCACCCGTGGGCGTCGGCCGGGCCGGATCGGCCGTCCGTCCACCGCACGACCACGGCATCGCCGTGGGGCGAGTCGAGGTCGTCGAACAACTTCCCCACCATGGCGGCGAAGAGCGTCGGCTCCTGATCCATACCTCAACCAACGAGCACGATCGCCCACTGTGACATCGCCGGCGTCACGTCGGGTCGGCGGCCAGGTGGCTGCGAAGCGTCTTCAGGGCCCGGTGCTGGATCTGGCGGACGGCGGCAGCGCTCTTGCCGACCACGGCGGCGGTCTCCTCGGCGCTCAGCTCCTCGACGATGCGGAGGCGGAGCACCTGCCGCTGGACCGGCGGGAGGCGGGCCAGTGCCCGGCGGAGCGTCTCGTGCTCCTCGGCTACGACCAGGCGCTCGTCGGGCGGCGCCGGCTCCGCCGGCCGGCTCTCGGCGACACGGCGGTCGGCATCGCGGTGCCGAGCCCTGGCCCGCCAGCGATCCGCCAGCAGGTTGCTGGCCGCCCGCCGGAGGTAGCCGGCACGTACCTCGAGGTCGGTCCCCGGCGTCGCGCCGAGGCGGAGGAGGACCCGGCAGAAGACCTCCTGGGCCACCTCTTCGGCCTCTGCCGGGTCGACGACCCGGGCCCGGGCCCGGTGGTAGACGACCGTCCAGGCACGCCGGACGGCGGCGTCCAGCGCCACCTGGTCCCGGGCGGCGATCGGGCCGTCCCAACCGGCCGGCAACAGCCGGGCCAGGACCCCCCCGAGGTCGTCGGGCTCCCAACCCGGTCCGGTCACCTTGTCGGTGCCGCGCTGCCCTGGCGGAGCGTGTGCCCCCCTCCCGGCCGGGCCCGCGGCCCGGCATCTCGTCCGCCCATCTCCTAGCAGACGGGCCGGCACCTTTTCGGCGGGGCGGCGGGGGACGACTCCGGGGCGCTCACGCACACCCGAGGTAACTCGTGTACGACCAGGCACCGGGTTGGAGGACGTGGTTCACCGTCCACAGCTGGGCGAGGGAGAACGGGTTGTCGTAGGGGACGACCCGGCACTCGGCGTAGACGTCGAGGGCCAGGTAGCTCGTGAACCCGCCGGTGCCGGCTGTGTTCAGCTCGGTGCCCCCCCGGTAGAGGCCGATGATGATGTCCAGTGTCTCGAGCCGCGGGCATTCGGCGATGCCCTGACCCTGGACCAGCGGGCCGTAGATCGACCCGATCACGACGGGCGCCTGCGGGGCGGCGCCACAGCCGAGCGATGTGACCAGCCGGGCGTGGCTGGCTCCGGCCGGGGCCCCCGACGGCGACGTCCGCAGCACGGCCAGGGCAGCCCGGCTTCCCCCACGCCGGTGGTAGACCGCCCCCGACGTGCCGGCGGGTGGGGCGGCCGCGCCGGGTGGGGCGGCCGCGCCAAGCGGGTAGGCACCGGTGACCCGGTCGGAACCGGGCGCCAGGACCAGCGCCTCACCGGCGAACCCGGCGGTCGGGCTCATCTCGTCAACCACCAGCTGGGCGCCACCCAGCCAGCTCACGACCATCACCACGGGCCCGGCGGTGTCGGTGGCCACCACCGTGCGCTGGACGACGGGGATCGGGCCGCTGGCGGTCGTCACAGACGAGACGCGGGCCGCGCCGACCTGTTGCACCGAGGCCAGTGGACCCGCCCCGCGGAACCCGGAGACAGCTTGGAAAGCCTGGTACTGCAGCGTCGCCCAGGCGGGCGCCGCCGGCCCCGGGGCCGGCGGCGGGACCGCCACCGGTGCTGCTGCCGACGCCCCTGCCGGAGAGGCCACGACGAGGGAGAGGGCGCCCACCAGGGCTGCTGCAGGCGGGAGCAGCCGCCGAACGAGCCGTCGCATCCACAGACCCCTCTCCAGGCCCGCCGCCGGGCCCCACGTGGCGGCCGGGGACGGGCGACCGAACCCGGCGGGCGCGCACAGACACCCACTCCCACTGACGTTCGAGCGAGGTGGGTGTGACAGGAATTTCTACGGAATATTCCCGACTCATTCTGTTGCGTCATGTAGACTGCCGGTACGGACCCACTGAACCTTGCCGCTCTCCCGAAGTACCTCTCCGGCGAGACGGCGGCGTGGGAGCTGATGGAGCGCCTGCGCTGGCCCGAAGGCCGGATCGTCTGCCCCCACTGCGGAGTCGTGGACGAGAAGCACTACTTCATCGCCGCCCGGTCCGGCCAGCGCAAGACTCGCACCGGCGCCGCCACGTACCGGCGTCTCTGGCGGTGCCGCCACTGCCGCAAGCAGTTCTCCGTGCTGGTCGGCACGATCTTCGAGTCGTCCAAGATCCCCGTGTCCAAGTGGCTGGTCGCCATGTGGCTGTTCGGCGCTGGCTCGAACGGCACGAGCGCCCGGGAGCTAGAACGCCACCTCGGGATCGCCTACCAGTCGGCGTGGTCCATGACCCACCGGCTGCGCGAGGCGATGACCCGCAAGCCACTGTCCACACTGTTCACCGGCACCAACGTCTCGGACGAGTCGCCGGTGGGCGGTGCCGACCTCGAAGAGCTCGCCTCCGCCGCGCTGAAGGTGGACCCGACGAGCTTCGGCGGGAAGCACCGAAAGCGCGAGGAAAGTGAGACCAACGGGTGAAGGCGGGAGGCGACCAGTCGCTCCTCACCGGGTACCGGGCGGAGAGGGAACCTCTGTGGCAGAGCATGGATAGGCACAGGACGATCGTCGGCGCGGGTGGTCCCGGCGGCCCCAGGCGGCGTCAACCGGGGATCGAGTACAGGCCCGTCACCGACCCAGAGGCGAGAACGTGGCCCCGCACGAGGAATCGCAGCTTGGCGTAGGTGGTCCGGTCGTCCAGCCCGAGCGTGCCGCTGTCCAGGGCGTACACCGTGAACACGTAGTGGTGGGGCGAGTCGCCGGCCGGCGGGG
Organism: Acidimicrobiales bacterium; assembly: GCA_050743865.1. Lineage (GTDB taxonomy): Bacteria > Actinomycetota > Acidimicrobiia > Acidimicrobiales > RAAP-2 > DAHUZJ01. Next base: position 8,621 of record JBOGGE010000257.1, on the reverse strand, counting down.
CCATCCCGCCGTAGCCGTTGCCGCCCCAGTCGGTGATGCCGTCGGTCCACTCCCCCCGCTCGGTCCCCGCCCCCTCCCCGAGGGAGCGCGTCGAGGGGGGGAGGCCGGAGCGGACCCAGTGGCAGAACCCGACGGTCGTCGGGGCATCGGGGTCCCAGCAGGTCACGGCCAGGCTCTCGGTCCCGTCGGGGACCCCCGACCACGAGAGCTGCGGACTGCGGTTGCCACCGCCCACCGCCGAGTGGGCGGCGCTGACCGGGATCGGTCCCCCGTCCTCGAACAGCTCGCTCGTGACCTCGATCCCGCTCATCGTGCTCCTCCTCTGTCTCGTCCGTTGTCCCTCGTCCTAGCCGGGCGAGCCCGCCACCTCCAGGCGGACCTCGGCCCGCCGAAGCTCCGCCTCCGCCTCGGCCAGCTCCGGGTCGCCTGCATCCTCCCCCCCGCGAGAGGAGCGCAGCTCGTCGACACGGGCCGTCGCCGCCTCCCGCGCCCGCTGGGCGCGGCCCACGTCGATGTCGCCGGCCTCCTCGGCCACCCCGGCCAGAAGCGTCACCCGGGTCGAGCGCCCGCTCTCCTCCCCGACACCCGGACCGGTCTCCACCTGCAGGTACCCCCCGTGGACGGCAAGGTGGACCGCCTCGCCCTCCTCCGGGTCGACCCGGACTTGGCCGGCGACCACGTCGGTCACCAAGGGCGTGTGGCCATCGAGCACCGTGAGCTCACCGTCGGAGCTGCGGAGCACGACAGCCCGGGCGGCGACGTCGAGCAGCTGGCGCTCGGGCGTGAGCACCGACACCGGGAACACGCCGTCGGCCATCAGCGACCCTCGGGCTCCAGGCTCCGGGCCTTCTCCCGCACCGACTCGGCCCCGCCGACATTGAGGAACGCCTGCTCGGGCAGATCGTCGAGGTCGCCCTTGACGAGCGCCTCGAACGACTCCACGGTCTCGGCAATCGGCACCGTCACCCCCTTCAGGCCGGTGAACACCTCACCCACGTTGAACGGCTGGGACAGGAATCGCTGGATCTTGCGGGCCCGGGAGACCGTCACCCGGTCCTCCTCGCTCAGCTCGTCGAGGCCCAGGATGGCGATGATGTCCTGGAGCTCGCGGTAGCGCTGCAGCACCCGCTGCACCTGCCGGGCGACGGCGTAGTGGCGCTCGCCCACGATCTCGGGGGCCAGGATGTTCGACGTCGAGGCCAGGGGGTCGACCGCCGGGTAGATGCCGAGGGCGGCGATCTGGCGGGAGAGCTCCGTGGTGGCGTCGAGGTGGGTGAAGGTCGTGAACGGCGCCGGGTCGGTGTAGTCGTCGGCCGGGACGTACACCGCCTGCACCGAGGTGATCGAACGACCCCGGGTCGAGGTGATCCGCTCCTGCAGCTCGCCCATCTCGTCGGCCAGCGTCGGCTGGTAGCCGACCGCCGACGGCATGCGGCCGAGCAGCGTCGAGACCTCCGACCCGGCCTGGACGAAGCGGAAGATGTTGTCGACGAAGAGGAGGACGTCCTGGTTCTGGACGTCGCGGAAGTACTCGGCCATGGTGAGGGCGGCGAGGCCGACCCGCAGGCGCACGCCGGGCGGCTCGTCCATCTGGCCGTAGACGAGAGCCGCCTTCTCCATGACGCCGGACTCCTTCATCTCCAGCCAGAGGTCGGTGCCCTCGCGGGTACGCTCCCCGACGCCGGCGAACACCGACACGCCGCCGTGGTTCGTCGCAACCCGGTTGATCATCTCCAGGATGAGGACCGTCTTGCCCACCCCGGCGCCGCCGAACAGGCCGATCTTCCCCCCCTGGACGTACGGCTCGAGCAGGTCGATCACCTTGATCCCGGTCTCGAACATCTGGGCCCGTGGCTCGAGCTGGTCGAAGTCGGGCGGGGGGCGGTGGATCTCCCAGCGGTCGGCCGCCGGCCCGATGTCGTCGGTGTCGAGCGGCTCCCCGAGGACGTTGAACACGTGCCCCAAGACGGCGTCCCCGACGGGGACGGTGAGGCCGGCCCCGGTGTTGCGCACCGGCGCCCCCCGCACGAGGCCGTCGGTCGGTCGCATGCAGATGCACCGGACCCGTCCCTCGCCGATCTGCTGGGCCACCTCGGCCGTGACGGTGATGGTCCGGCCTTCCAGCTCCAGGTCCACCTGGACGGCGTGGTTGATCTCCGGGAGAGCGTGGGGCGGGAATTCGACGTCGATCACCGGCCCGGCGATGGCGACGACCCGCCCGTCTTCCAGCGCCCTGTCGCCACCGGTGGCGGCCTCGGGTGCAGTGATGGTCATCAGGCTCCCTTCGAATGGCGGAGCGCCTCCGCTCCGCCGACGATCTCCATGATCTCGGTGGTGATGGCGTCCTGGCGGGCGCGGTTCATGACCCTGGTCAGGGTCCGGGTGAGCTCGTCGGCATTGTCGCTGGCGGCGGCCATCGCCCGTTGCTGAGCGGTGAAGAAGGAGGCCGCGCCCTCCAGGAGGGCGGTGAACACCTCGGACTCGACCGCCTTGGGACCGAGCTCGGCCAGCAGGGTCTCGACGTCGGGCTCGAACTCGGTGTAGCCGCCCGCCCCGGTCTCGCCGGCGCCACCGCGTCCCGACCCGTCGCCGGTCTCGTCGCCCTCGGGCTCGGGAAGCGGGAGGAGCTGGCGGGTCTCGACCACCTGGCTGCCGGCCGACCGGTACCGGGTCGACACCAGCAGCACCTGGTCGACCTCGCCGGCCACGAACGGGTACGAGACGGCGGCGGCTACCCCCCGGGCCTCGGAGAAGGCCGGCCGCTCGCTCACGCCGGTGAACGACCGCTCGACGTCCTGGCGGCGGAAACGGAAGTACGCCTGGGCCTTCTTGCCCACGGTGAAGAGCCGGACGGAGGCGCCGTCACGTACGAGGTCGGCCACCACCCGCTCGGTGGCACGCAGGACGGACGAGTTGTACGGCCCCGAGAGGCCACGGTCGGCGACGATGGCCAGGACGGCCACGCTGCTGCGCTGCTCGGGACGGCCCAGCATCTTGGCCGCCGCCGCCGGGTCGCCCTTGGCCGCCTCGACCACCAGCCGGGCCATGCCCGCCCGGTACGGGCGGTTGGCCGTCATGCGGTTGAGCGACCGCACGATCTGGGAGGCGGCGATGAGCTCCATCGCCTTGGTGATCTTCTTGGTCGACTGGACGCTTCGGATCCGCCGTCGCAGCACCCGTTCCTGGCCGCCGGCCACCGGTCAGTCGACCTTCCCGGTGTCGAACCCGTCCAGGAACGCCTGGAGGGCGCCGTCCATCTCGCCGGCGTCGGGGAGGGTGCCGGCGGTCCGGATCTTGTCCATCAGGTCGGGGTGGTTGGCCCGCAGGAACTCCCGCAGGTCGGTCTCGAACCTCCGGACCTCTCCGACCGGGACGCTGTCCGCCCACCCGCGGGTGCCGGCGTAGATGACGACCACCTGCTCCTCCACCGGCACCGGCTCGTTCTGCGGCTGCTTCAAGAGCTCGGTGAGCCGGTAGCCGCGGTCGAGCTGCGCCTGGGACACCCGGTCGAGCTCGGACCCGAAGGTGGCGAAGGCCTCGAGCTCGCGGAATTGGGCCAGGTCGATCTTCAACGTTCCCGACACCGTCTTCATGGCCTTGACCTGGGCGGCGCCGCCCACCCGGCTGACCGAGTTCCCGACGTTGATCGCCGGCCGGACGCCGGCGTAGAAGAGGTCGGCCTCCAAGAACACCTGGCCGTCGGTGATCGAGATGACGTTGGTCGGGATGTAGGCCGAGATGTCGCCGGCCTTGGTCTCGATGATCGGCAGCGCCGTGAGGGAACCGCCGCCGAGCTCGTCGGACAGCTTCGCCGCCCGCTCCAGCAGCCGGCTGTGGAGGTAGAAGACGTCGCCCGGGTAGGCCTCGCGGCCCGGCGGGCGACGCAGCAGGAGCGAGATCTGGCGGTAGGCCTCGGCCTGCTTGGAGAGGTCGTCGTAGACGATGAGCGCGGCTTCGCCGTTCTCCATCCAGTGCTGGCCCATGGCGCAGCCGGCGTAGGGAGCCAGGTACTTGTAAGGCGCCGGATGGCCGGCGGAGGCGACCACCACCACCGTGTACTCCATGGCCCCGTGGGCCTCGAGGGTGCTGACCGTCTGGGCCACCGACGAGTCCTTCTGGCCCACGGCCACGTAGATGCACTTCACCCCGGTCCCGCGCTGGTTCAAGATGGTGTCGACGGCGATGGTCGTCTTGCCCGTCTTGCGGTCGCCGATGATGAGCTCCCGCTGGCCCCGGCCGATGGGCGTCATGGCGTCGATGGCCTTGATCCCGGTCTGCATGGGCTCGGTCACCGGCTGGCGGCCCACGATGCCCGGCGCCTGGACCTCCATGCGGCGGGACTCCTCGGCGGCGACCGGCCCCTTGCCGTCGATCGGCTCGCCGAGGGCGTTGACCACCCGCCCGAGGAGGGCATCGCCGACGGGAACCGACAGGATACGGCCGGTGGCCTTGACCACCTGCTCCTCCTCCAGGCTGTCCACCGAGCCCAGCACCACGGCCCCGATGGTGTCCTCGTCCAGGTTGAGGGCGAGCCCCAGGGTGCCGTCCTTGAACTCCAGCAGCTCGTTGACGGCGGCACCGGGCAGCCCGGACACCCGGGCGATCCCGTCGCCCACCTCGACGATCCGCCCGACCTGCTCGGCCCCGACGACGGGGACGTACTCGGCGACGTGCCGCCGCAACGCCTCGGTGATCTCGCCGGCGTCGATCGTGAGCTCTGCCATCACTGCGCTCCCTTCGGGCCGTCCCCTGCCGGGCCGCCCGCTCCCTTCGGGCCGTCCCCTGCCGGGCCGCCCGCTCCCTGTCCATGCTCCTCGCGCCCGGGCGGGCGCTCGCCCTCGTGCCACCCGCCGGCGGCCACGTGCTCGCGCAGCCGCTCCAAGCGCCCGCGGGCGGTGGCGTCGACCCGGAGATCCCCGATCTCGACGTTCACCCCGGCCAGGAGAGCCGGCTCCAACGTCACCTGCAGCTCCACCGGCCAGCCGGCCAGCCGGGACAGCGTCTCCTCCAGCTGCCGCCGCTCGCCGGCGTCGACCTCCTGCCCGGCCCGCACCCGCGCCACCCGCCAGCCGCGGGCCTCGGCCGTGCGCTCGACCAGCCATTCGAGGGTGCCCACGATGTCGCGCGGCCGGCCGCCGGCCACGGCGTAGCCCACCAGCCGGAGGGTGGCCGGCCCGACCTTCCCGCCCAGCAGGTCGCCCACCACGGCCTCCCGGGCCGGCACCGGCAGGTCCCGATCACCCAGCGCCGCCCGCAGGGCCGGCGTGCCGCCGACGGTGCGGGCGAACCGGAACAGCTCGTCCTCCACTTCGTCCAGGTCGGCAGTGGGGAGGTCCTCGAACACCGCAGTGGCGAACCCCCCGACCCGGTCCCTCGCCTGCCGGTGCCCGAGGATGTCCTCGGGGACGGGGCGCCCGTCGGCGACCTGGCGGGCCCGGTGGGCCGCCCAGGCGACGGCCCCGGGTACCTCCTGGGCGCGGACGGCGCCGGCGGCGAACGCCGCCGTCCGTCGAGCGGCGATCGACACCTTGCCGTCGAGCACGTCGCTCAGGACCGCACGCCGGGCGGCGGCAGGAACGGCCACGTCGGTCATCGCCGCACCGAGATCCCGGTTGGCAGCGAGGATGCGGCCGACGGCGGCCAGGTCGTCGGCCAGCGCGGCGCGTTCGCCGGCCGGGACGCTGCCCAGCACGGCGGCGACGTAGCCCTCCAGGGCCGGGTTCACTGCGGGGTCCCTGCCCCGGCCCCGGTCCCGGCCCCGGTCCCCGAGACCCCGGTGCCGGCGGCCAGGGCCGCCACCGCCTCGTCGATGAGGTCGCGGTGGGCGGCGGCGTCCATCTCACGCCCGATGATCCGCTCGACCACCTCCACCACCAGCTCGCCCAGCCGCTGGGCCGCCTCCTCCAAGGCCCGTTGGCGGGCCAGCCGCACCGCAGCCTCGGCGCTGGTCACCAGCCGCTCGTACTCCGTCTGGCCCCGTGACTGGGCCTCGGCGGCGAGCCGGTCGGCCGTCCGCTGGGCCTGCTCGACGATCTCGCGGGCCTGCCGGCGGGCGTGCTCGAGGGCGTCCTTGCGGTCGGCGTCGGCCGCCGCCGCGTCCGCCTTGGCCTGGTCGGCCGCCGCCAGCTCCGACCGGATCGTCTCCTGGCGCTCGGAGAGCGCCTTGTTGAGCGGCGGCAGCGCGTAGCGGCCGACCACGAAGAGGATCACCAGGAAGGCGATCAGCTCGACGATGAACGTCGCGTTCGGGACCAGGAAGTTACTTGCAAGGAGCATGGACTCGTACCTCGTGCCTCGTGGCCCGAGCGCCGGGGCTCGGCAGCCGGACCGCCAACCGCCCTACTTCTTGTACAGGACGAAGATGAAGAGGGCGGTGAAGGCCAGGTTGATGAAGTACATGGCCTCCACCAGGCCGACGGTCAGGAACATGATCGTGAACAGCCGCCCCTGGGCCTCCGGTTGCCGGGCCACCCCGGCGATGGTCTGGCTCCCGGCGAGGCCGTCGCCGATGGCCGCCCCCACGGCACCGCCGCCCAGGGCCAGGCCTCCGCCGACCATGGCGCCGGCAAGCTGGATTGCCTGCTGCGTCGAGTCTGACATTGCTGGTCTCTTCTCCTTTGTCGTTGGTCTTGTAGGACAATTGTCGGGAGCTCGGGCGGCGGCGCCGCCGGTCACTCGGCGGTCAGGGCTCGGCGGTGAGGGCCCGCTGCTCGGGTGGTCCGTGCTCGGTGGTCATCGCGGTGTCGAAGTACAAGATGGTCAGCAGGGCGAAGATGAAGGCCTGGATCGCCCCGATGATGAACGAGTCGAAGATCTTCCAGACGATGTCGAAGAGGAAGGTGGCGACGTCGCCGATCGGGATCGGTCCGAGGTTCCATGCGGCCAGGGCGGCGATCAGCGTCACCATGAGGAGCCCGGAGAACATGTTGCCGAAGAGCCGGAGCGCCAGGGTGATCGGCTTGGCGCCCTCCTCGACGACGTTGATGAAGAGGTTGTACGGCATCATCCACTTCGGGAAGGGCTGGAAGAGGTAGTGGCGGAGGTAGCCCCTGATCCCGCGGGCGCGGATGGAGGCGATGTGCACCAGCACGATCACGAAGATCGCCATGGCCAGGGGCAGGTTGATGTCGGCGGTCGGCATCGACAGCCACTCGTACTTGGAGCCCAGCTCGAACAGCTCGAAGCTGTTGGCCACGAAAATGAAGAGGAAGAGGGCCAGGGCCAGCGGGATGATGGACTGCCCCCGGGGGCCGATCGAACCTTCCACCTGCCGGGTGAGCGCCTCCACGCCCGTCTCGAACGCCAGTTGCAGCCGGCCGGGGACGCCGCTGGTCGCCTTCCGCCCGACCGCCACGCACAGGGCCACGACGACGGCCAGCGCCACCGCCGAGTACCAGATGGTGTCGAGGTTGAGCGCGATCGGTCCGAGCTTGACGACGTAGTGCTCGCCGACCGTGATGTCGACCGCCAACAGATGCGCCGGCGGCATCATCACCCCGCCCATCAGGCCGTTCCCCACCCGTCTCCCCACCCGTCGTCGGGGACCTCCACCACCGGGCGCGGTTGACTGAGGGCCGGCCCGGCGGCCGGTGGGCCGTCGGCCGGCGCTGCGCCCGGCGGCGGATCGGTGATCGGCGTCCGGCTCATCCGCAGCATCGATCGGGTCACGTTGCCCAGCAGGACGAATTGGAACAGCGCCATCCCGCCCAGCAGCCCGAAGCCGAGCGGCGGGAGGACGAGGACCAAGGCCAGGGCCACCACCGTCACCAATGCCATGCGGCCCATGGTGCTCATGGCCAGCGGGCGGCGCCGGTTGACGCTCATCCGCCGCCCCACCTTGACCACCGATCGCTGCACCATGCGGAAGTTCGAGATGCCGAGGGCGACGCCGACGCACAGGCCGAGCCCGGCCCAGGGCTGGCTGAAGAGCAGGCAGGCCACGAGGCCGACGGCCCCGGCGACCAGGGCGCCCAGCATGGTGCGGCGGGTCATCCGGACCAGGTCTGGCAGTGAGAACCGGTCGAAGTCGAGCACGGCGGCGCTACCCCTCTCGCCGGGTCCCGGCCAGCGGCCGGTCGAGGGAGCCTAGAGGAACTTGCGGATCTGGGCCACGACGAGGAGCACGGCCGAGACCACCCCGAAGGCCAGCCCGGCCAGCGTGAGCCACGGGGTGGTGCCGAACGCGGCGTCGAGGCCGTACCCGATGGCCGCCGCCCCGATGATCGAGACTGCGCACCCCGTCCCCACCCAGAACAGATCCCCCAGCGTGGGTGGACGCTTCCCCGGGCCGGTCCCGGCGGCGGGAGTCGGGGGACGGTCCGCCATGGGATGCCCGTGCCGCGTCAGACCGAGGAGTAGGGGGATGCTTCAACCCGAGGTCCTGCGATCACGCGTGACGGTAGGCGCCTGCGCCGGCTGCCCGGGAAGCCCCGGCCAACGTGTCGGCGAGGTGGTGGGTCAACACGCCCGCCATCATGGCATCCCGTCTCGCCGGTCGGCAAAACGGTGGCCACCGGGCTGGGGGGCTTCGGGGCGCCCCGCCTCCCCGTCGGCGACCCCGTCCGCCGCCCCGTCCGCCGCCCCGCCCACCGCTCCGCCCACCGCTCCGCCCACCGCTCCGC
>JBOGGE010000256.1:0-26617 GCA_050743865.1 Acidimicrobiales bacterium | reverse complement strand
CCGTGGGCCCGAGCCGCACTGTCCGGCGGCGGGCATCGAGCACCCAGGCCGGCCGCCGCGTAGCGGCGCCGCCCCGGCCAAGAAGAAGGCGGCCCCGGCCAAGAAGAAGGCGGCCCCGGCCAAGAAGAAGGCGGCCGCCCCGGCCAAGAAGAAGGCGGCCGCCCCGGCCAAGAAGAAGGCCGCCGCCCCTACCAAGAAGAAGGCCGCCGCCCCGGCCCGCGCCACCCGGGCCCGCAGGTAGACCGGCGTCCCGGGGCGTCACCACCCGGCGACCGGCTGTGACTGTCGGCAAATGAGCGCAGGCCCACGCTCCCGGCTCGACCTGGTCATGGTCCGGCGCGGCTTGGCCGCCAACCGCCGGCAGGCGCAGGCAGCCATCGCCACCGGGCGAGTGCTCGTCGGCGGCGCCGTCGCCGACCGCCCGTCGCGCCTGGTCGCCGCCTCCGACCCGGTGGAGTGCCTGGGGCCGGCGCCGCCGTTCGTCGGGCGGGGGGGCGAGAAGCTGGCTGCCGCTGTCGAAGGCTTTGCCCTATCCCCCGACGGCGCCACCGCCCTCGACGCCGGGGCGTCGACCGGCGGGTTCACCGACTGCCTGTTGGCCCATGGGGCCCGCCAGGTGCTGGCTGTCGACGTCGGTCACGGCCAGCTCCACCCGAGGCTGCGGGCGGACCGGCGGGTGGTGGTCTTCGAGCGAACCGACGTCCGGTCCCTGACTGCCGGCGTGCTCACCGCCGCCGCCGGCCCGGATGCGGTGCCGGTCGACCTGGTCACGGCCGACCTGTCCTTCATCTCGCTCACCTCCGCCGTCCCCGTGCTCTGCGGGCCGGTGGTCCGCCCGGGCGGGTCCCTGGTGCTGCTGGTGAAGCCGCAGTTCGAGGTGGGTCGGGCCGATGCGTCCCGGGGGAGGGGGGTGGTGCGGGATCCGGTCCTGTGGCGGCGGTCGCTCGGATCGGTGGCATCGTCGCTCCGAGCGGCGACAGCAGTCATCATTGGTGCCATGTGCTCCCCGGTCACCGGCGCCGCCGGCAACGCCGAGTTCTTCCTCCACGCCTCGGCCCCCCTCGTGAGCTCGCGCCCAGCGGCGCCCGGGCCCACAGTCGGGGCCATGCTCGACGCCGCCGTCGACCAGGCGGTGGCGGCCGCCGGCCGCCGGGCCGGGCGGGTGCGGTCCTGACATGGCTGGGATCGTCGTCCTGGTCAATCCCGCCCGCCGGGAGGCGGCGTCGCTGGCCGACGCGATCGCTCCGTGGCTCCGGGCCGGTGGGCACTCCGTCGACGTGCTCCGGCTGGCCGGCGCCGACCGGGCCGCCGGGAACGTGCCGGCCGGCGACCTTTCGGCTGCTGACCTGCACGGGGCCGACCTGGCTCTCAGCCTGGGCGGCGACGGGACGTTCCTGCGCTTGGTGCCGCTGGCCTACTCGGCCAGGGTCCCCGTGCTCGGGGTCAACTTCGGACGCCTCGGCTACCTGCTGGAGGTGGAGCCGGACCGCCTCCAGGACGTCTTGGAGCGCGCCCTGCGCCACGAGGTGCCGGTCGACGAGCGGGCAGTCCTGGCCGTCACCGTGAGCGGGCGGCTCACGCCGGCGCCCGGCGACGACCGTTCCCTGAAGGGTGACGGCTCGGCGTGCCCGGCGGGAGAGCGTTGGTGGGTTGCACTGAACGAGATGGTGCTGGAGAAGACGGTTCCCGGCCACATGGTGGCCCTCTCGACCTCGGTCGACGGGGAGCGGTTCCTCGACTATCAGGCGGACGGGGTGCTGGTGGCGACCCCCACCGGGTCGACCGGCTACAACCTCTCGGCCGGGGGCCCGGTGCTGTCCCCGGGACTTCCGGCGATGGTGCTCACGCCGGTGGCACCGCACCTGGCCATCGATCGCAGCCTGGTCCTCCGGGCCGACCAGAAGGTGGCGGTCCGGGTCATGCCGGGACGCCCGGCGGTGCTCGTGATCGACGGGCGGGAGGCCGGCCGGCTCTCCCCCGAGGCCGAGGTCGACTGCCGTCTGGCCCCCGAGCCGCTCCGGGTGGTGAGCCCGGGCGACCGTGGGTTCGCCGACCCGCTGCGCAACGTCCTCACCCACGGGCGGCACCGGTGAGACGGCACCGATGCTGACGGAGCTGCGGGTCCGCCAGCTGGGCGTCGTCCGTGACCTGACCATCGAGCTCGAGGCCGGGATGACCGTCCTCACCGGCGAGACCGGGGCGGGCAAGACGCTCCTGGTCGAAGCGTTGCAGCTGGTCACCGGTGGCCGGGGCTCGCCGCAGCTGGTCAGGGCCGACGCCGAGGAGGCACTGGTCGAGGCTCGGTTCGAGGTGACAGCCCCTGACCCGGCAGCCGGTCCGGGCGCGGGACCGACCGAGCGCATGCTCGCCCGGTCGGTGCCGGTCTCCGGCCGGTCGAAGGCCTGGGTCGACGGGCGCATGACCCCTGTCGCCGTGCTGACCGAGGTTGGCGCGTCGCTGGTCGACATCCACGGCCAGCACGAGCACCAGTCCCTGGTGACGACGGCCGCCCAACGCCGGGAGCTGGACGGCTTCGCCGGGATCGACCTCGGTCCGCTGGCCACGGCCCGGAGGATCCTGGTCGGGATCGAGCGACGCCTGGCCGATCTTGGCGGGGACGAGCATCAGCGGGCCCGTCAGGCCGACGTGCTCCGGCACCAGGTCACCGAGATCGAGGCCGCTCGTCTCGCCGATCCGTCCGAGGAGGCGGAGCTGGCGGCCGAGGAGGCCCGCCTCTCCGATCTCTCCGCGCACCGTGAGGCTGCTGCCCGCGCCGTCGCCGCGCTGGCGGGCGATGACGGGGGACCCCGGCCGTCGGCGGCGCGCCTGCTCGGAGATGCCGTCACCGCCCTGGCCGGCCGGGAACCCCTGGCCCCGTGGGAGGCCCGGCTCCGCTCGGTGGCGACCGAAGCCGCCGACGTCGCCAGTGACCTGCGCGACGCCGCCGAGACGTGGGAGGACGACCCGGCGCGCCTGGCCGAGGTCCAGGCCCGCCGTCGGATCCTGGCCGATCTCCGGCACAAGTACGGACCGACGCTGGACGACGTGGTGCGCTTCGCCGTTGAAGGCCGGGAGGCGCTGGAGTCCGTGGAGCGGGCGACGGCCGCCGCCGCCGCTCTCGAGGCCGAGCGGTCGGAGGCGTCGGTGGCGGTCGAGCGGGCCGAGGAGGTGGTCCGCCGGGCCCGCCTGCGGTCGGCCCCACTGCTGGCGCACGCCGTTGCCAAGCGCCTGGCCGACCTGGCCATGCCGGACGCCCGGGTGGAGGTCACGGTCGGCGACGCCGGCCCCGGCGACGCCGTGGGGTTCCTGCTGGCGGCCAACCCGGGGGAGCCGCCGTTGCCGCTGAGCCGGGTCGCCTCGGGAGGCGAGCTGGCGAGGGCCATGCTGGCGCTCCGGCTGGTGGTCGGGGGTGGGGCGCCGACCGCGCTGTTCGACGAGGTGGACGCCGGCGTGGGCGGCTCGGCCGCCGTGGCCCTGGCCCGGGCCTTGCGGGAGGTTGCCCTCACCCGGCAGGTGCTGGTGGTCACCCACCTGGCGCAGGTGGCCGCCTTCGCCGACCACCAGATCGCCGTCCGCAAGGTCGTCGAGGGGGACGGCCGGACCGTCACCACCGCCGCCCGGCTCGGTCCGGACCAACGTGTGGTGGAGCTGTCGCGGATGCTGTCGGGGCGTCCGGAGAGCCGGACGGCCCGGGCCCATGCCGAGGAGCTGCTGGTCACCGCCGCTTCCTCCCGCAAGACACGTCCCGCCTCCCACCGGGATCCGCCCTGCGCCACGGTCGCCGGCGGGCCACGTTCCACCACTGCGCCACGGTCAAGCGAGTAGCGTGGGCAGGTGCACCTCCTCGATCGCCGTGCGGGCGGCTGACCGTCGCCCGGAGCGAGGGCGATGAGCAAGTACGTCTTCGTCACCGGCGGGGTGTCGAGCTCTCTCGGCAAGGGCCTCACCGCATCCTCCCTCGGCCGGCTGCTCAAGTGCCGTGGCCTCCGGGTCACCATGTGCAAGCTCGATCCCTATATCAACGTCGACCCCGGGACCATGAACCCCGGGGAGCACGGCGAGGTGTTCGTCACCGACGACGGGGGGGAGACCGATCTCGACCTTGGCCACTACGAGCGCTTCATCGACGAGAGCCTGAACCGGAACTCGAACACCACCACCGGCTCGATCTACTCGTCGGTCATCGCCAAGGAACGCCGGGGGGACTACCTGGGTAAGACGGTGCAGGTCATCCCGCACGTGACCGACGAGATCAAGGAGCGGGTCCGCCGCCTGGCCAACGACGACGTCGACGTGGTGATCGTCGAGATCGGGGGCACGGTGGGCGACATCGAGATCGTCCCCTTCGTGGAGGCGATCCGCCAGTTCCGCCGGGACGTGGGGCGGGACCACGTCTGCTACGTCCACCTGACGTTGGTGCCGTACCTGGCCCCGTCGGGGGAGCAGAAGACGAAGCCGACGCAGCACTCGGTCACCGAGCTCCGCAGTCGCGGCATCCAGCCTGACGTGATCGTGTGCCGCAGCGACAAGGACATCTCCGAAGCGCTCAAGCGCAAGATCTCCCTACTCTGTGACGTGCCGATCGAGGCGGTGGTGTCGGCGATCGACGCCAGCAGCATCTACGAGATCCCGCTCGTCCTCCATGAGGAAGGTCTCGACGACGTCGTCTGCCGGATCCTCGGGATCGACGTGACCACCCACCCGATCGACCTGGCCGATTGGGAGGGGCTCGTGCGCAGGGTCGACACCGCCGCCCGGCCGGTCCGGGTGGGGATCGTCGGCAAGTACGTGAACCTGCCCGACGCCTATCTCTCGGTGGTCGAGTCGCTGCGCCACGCCGGCTTCCACCACGGCGCCCAGGTGACCCTGGACTGGATTGACGCCGAGACGGTGCCGGACCTCCTGGCCGGGGACCGTTTGCACGACCTCGACGGGATGGTCATCCCCGGCGGCTTTGGCGAGCGCGGGGTGGAAGGGATGGTCACCGCCGCCCGCTATGCCCGCGAGCACGGTGTTCCCTGCCTGGGCCTGTGCCTCGGCCTCCAGGTAATGGTGGTGGAGGCAGCGCGCCACCTGGCCGGCCTCGACGGCGCCAACTCGGGTGAGTTCGACTCGCACAGCCCGCACAAGGTCATCGACCTGATGCCGGACCAGGCCGACATCGTCGACAAGGGGGGGACCATGCGGCTGGGGTCGTACCCGGCGATGCTCGAACCGGGATCCCAGGTCGCCGCCATCTACGGCGCCGAGGCGGTGACCGAGCGGCACCGGCACCGCTACGAGGTCAACAGCCGCTACCGGGCGCGCCTGGAGGGCGCCGGCCTGTGCTGCTCGGGAGCCTCGCCCGACGGGCGGCTGGTGGAGTACGTCGAGCTCCCGGGGCACCCATTCTGGGTGGGGACCCAGGCGCACCCGGAGTTCAAGAGCCGACCGGACCGTCCCCACCCCCTGTTCCGCGCCCTCGTCGGGGCGTCGCTGGAGCGGGCGGACGGCCGGGAGCCCCGCCTGATCGACGTGGCCGGCCTCGACCCGGTGGGCTGACGGCGTGGGCGGCGGACCGGGCGGTTTCCGCAGCCTGGGCGAGGCGGAGGTGTACCACGGCCATGTCTTCCGGGTCGCCCACGCCCGTTTCGCCGACCCCGACGGCACCGCGTTCGAGCGCGATCTGGTCCGGCATCCCGGGGCGGTGGCGGTGGTGCCGGTCCACGCCGACGGCTCGGCCACCCTTGTCCGCCAGATGCGGGTGGCGGTGGGAACGGCGATCCTCGAGGTGCCTGCCGGTACCTGCGACGTCGACGGCGAACCTCCCGAGGCGACGGCCCGGCGGGAGCTGGCCGAGGAAGCCGGTCTCCGGGCCGGCCGGGTCGAGCCGCTGATCGCCGTCTACAACTCTCCCGGGTTCTGCGACCAGCGGACCACGATCTTCCTGGCCACCGAGCTCGACCCTTGCCAGCCCGCTCCGGCCGGGGTGGAGGAGCGCTGGATGTCGGTCGAGCGGGTGGCGTTGGCGGACATCGAGCCGATGGTGGCCGGTGGGCAGCTGGTGGACGAGACGACCGTGCTCGGTCTCCTGTTGGCGCGAGCTGCCATCAGGTGAGGCCGTTGTCGGCGCCGGGCGAGGAGTTCCTCACCTGGCTGGCCGTCGAGCGGGGACGGGCACCCAACACGCTGGTTGCCTACCGACGGGATCTCGCCGCCTACGAGGAGACGCTCCAGGGCCGGCGTCGCGGTCTGTTGGAGGCCGGCCCGGAGGACGTGGAGCAACACCTGGACCGGCTGCGCGCCGGAGGCCGCGGACCGGCGAGCCTCGTCCGGGCCCTGTCGGCGGTGCGGGGGCTGCACCGGTTCGTGGTCGACGAGGGCCTCCGGCCGGACGATCCCACGGCCGACCTCGAAGGGGACCGCGTGGCGCTCCGGCTGCCCAAGGCCCTTCCCGAAGGGGACGTGCTCCGCCTGGTCGAGTCGGTGGACGGCGACGACCCGGCGTCGCGCCGGGACCGAGCCCTCTTGGAGGTGCTCTACGGCACCGGCGCCCGGATCTCCGAGGTGGTCGGTCTCGACCTGGCCGACCTGGCCAACGCCGAGGGCCTGGTGCGCCTGTACGGCAAGGGGGCCAAGGAGCGGCTGGTGCCGCTCGGTCGCCATGCCTCGGGGGCACTCGGCACCTGGCTGGCTCCGGGAGGAAGGGAGGGCATGGCGCCGGTGCGTTGGCGGCGCCGGGACGACGCCGAGGCCGTCTTCCTCAACACCCGTGGCAGCCGGCTGAGCCGCCAGGGCGCCTTCGCCGCCGTGCAACGTCGGGGGGCGGCGGTCGGGCTCCGGCTCGGACCGCACGCCCTGCGGCATTCCTGCGCCACCCACATGCTCGCCCGCGGCGCCGACGTCCGGGTCGTGCAGGAGCTGCTCGGCCACGCCTCGGTGACGACCACCCAGCTGTACACGAAGGTGACGGGCGAGCACCTTCGCGCTGCCTACGAGGCGGCGCATCCCCGCGCCGGCGGCCGCCGCCGCCGGGCGGTTGACGGGCGGCAGCCGCCGGCGGGGCCCCGGGACACCTCGGGCAGGTCCAGCCTCTAGGCTTCCGGGTATGTCGAGCGACGCGCCGATGGCTGACGCCCAGGTGGACTACCGGCAGCTGCTCGAGGACGAGCGGGCTGACCTGCGCGGGCAGCTGGCCGAGCTCGGGTTCGGGGACGGCGGCGGACTGAGCTACGACCCGAATTTCGCTGACACCAGCCAGGTGTCGGCCGAGCGGGGAGAGGCGGCGGCGCTGGCCGGCCAGCTCCGCGAGGCCCTGGACGACGTCGAGGCGGCGATCGGCCGGTTGGGATCGGGGACCTACGGGAGGTGCGAGTCGTGCGGGAAGCCGATCGCGCCGGCGCGCCTCGAGGCCAAGCCGGCGGCGCGCCGGTGCATCGCCTGCGCCTCGCGTCCCTGACGCAGTGGACCACGACCGCCGGCCGGGTTCCCGTCGGCAGCACGCCTTCCCGACACCGGTCCCGGCGCCCCCCCCACCCTGGGCCCCCAACGGCCCGGCCGTCCCCAACGGCCCCAGCGGCCCGGCCGGCCCCAGCGGCCCGGCCGGCCCCAGCGGCTCCAACGGCCAGCCACCACCGTCCGGGGGTGGCCCGGGCGCCGGCTGGCGCGGTGGAGGCGGACCCGGGAGCGGCTGGTCCGGCGGCCCGACCGGGCGGCCCGGGACCCGCTCCTCGGGGTCCCGGCTCCTGTGGACGGTCGGGATCCTGGCTCTGGTCGTCGTCCTGGTCCGGGTGCACCGGCTCAATACGACAGAGATCATCCTCTTCTGCATCCTCGTGCCGTCGCTCATCCTCCACGAGGTGTCCCACGGGCTGGTGGCCCTGGCCTTCGGCGACGACACCGCGCAGCGGGCGGGGCGCCTGAGCCTCAATCCCCTCCGCCACGTCGACGCCGTCGGTACGCTCATCGTCCCGGCGGTGACCGTCCTGGCTGGGTTCGGGTTCTTCGGTTGGGCCAAGCCGGTGCCGGTCAACGTCGGCCGCCTGCGGAGCCCCCGGAACCACGGGGTGCTGGTCTCGCTGGCCGGCCCCCTCACCAACGTGGTCTTGGCGGCCGGGGCCGGCCTCCTCTTCTACTACGGCTTCGTCGCCGGCCGCGCCGTCCCCGCCGTGACAAGCCTGGCGGCAAGGGTGATCTTCGACGCCGGTGCCATCAACCTGTGGGTGGCCTGCTTCAACCTCTTCCCCGTGCCGCCGCTCGACGGATCGGTGGTGGTGGAGCGCCTGCTGCCCGCATCGTGGTGGCCCGGCTACCTCCGCATCCGGCCCTACGGCCTGGTGGTCATCTTCGGCGCCATCTTCTTCCTGTCGATGGACCGCGTGTACCCCCTCGAGGCGGTGTTCTTCCACATCTCGACGTGGTGGGAGCACCTGCTGGGCGTCTGAGCGCTCCGCTCGGCGCCAACCCCGGCACCGGTCAGGCCGGGAGAAGCCCCATCGCCTCGGCCGCCCGGGCGTAGGTGGCGGCCGCCGTCTCGTGGGCCTTGGCGGCGCCGCCCACCAGCACCTGGCGCACGGCGCCGGGGTCGGCCGACAGCTCGGCATGGCGCTGGCGCACCGGTCGCAGCAGCTCCACCAGGGCCTCGGAAAGGTCGCGCTTGACGTCGCCGTAGCGGCGGTACCCGGACGCCACCTCGTCGGGCCCCCGGTCGGTGGCGGCGGCCAGCAGCTCGAGCAGGTTCGACAGGCCCGGCTTCTTCTCCGGGTCGTAGCGCACCTCGCCGTCGGTGTCGGTGACCGCCTTGCGGACCTTGCGGTCGATGTCGGCCGGGTCGTCCAGGACGGCGACGGTCCCGAGCGGCGAGTCGACCGACTTGGACATCTTGCGCTCCGGATGCTGGAGGTCCATGACCCGGGCCCCGACGGCGGGGACAGTGGCCTCGGGCACCACGAACGTGGGTCCGTAGCGACGGTTGAAGCGGGTGGCGAGCTGTCGGACCAGCTCCAGGTGCTGGCGCTGGTCGTCGCCCACCGGCACCCGGCCGGCGTCGTACAGCAGGATGTCGGCCGCCATGAGGACCGGATAGGTGAGCAGCCCCGCCCGCACCGTCTCCTTTTCCCGGCTCTTCTCCTTGAACTGGATCATCCGGCGTAGCTCGCCGTCGGTGGCCGTGCACTCGAGGAGCCAGGTGAGCCGGGGGTGCTCGGGCACGTGGCTCTGGGCGAAGACGGTGCAGATCTCCGGGTCCAGCCCGGCGGCCAGCAGGTTGACGGCGGTGTCCATGGTGCGGGCCCGCAGGTCCTGCGGGTCGATGTCCAGCGTGAGGGCGTGGAGGTCGACGATGCAGTAGAAGGCCTCGTGGTCACGCTGCTGGACCGCCCACTGGCGGAGCGCCCCCAGGTAGTTGCCCAGATGGAGGTCGCCGGAGGGCTGGACGCCCGAGAACACTCGGTCCACGGGCGGACATGGTAGGCGGGTCGGGATCGACCCGGGGACGGTGCGCCACCCGGCCGGCGCCGTTCGGTAAGGTCGACCTCCATGGGGTACGCCGTCACCACCCCGGTCTTCGAGGGGCCGATCGACCTCCTCCTCCACCTGGTCAACACCCACGAGGTCGACATCCTGGAGGTGCCGTTGGCGCCGGTGGTCGACGGGTTCCTGGGACTGCTGGCCGAGGGGCCGGCCGCCCTGTCGCTCGACCTGCACTCGGAGTTCCTCCTGGTGGCCGCCGTGCTGGTCGAGCTCAAGTCGCACCGGCTGCTGCCGGGACCCGACACCGTCGACGAGGACGAGGAGCTGGCGGGGTGGGAGGAGCGGGACCTCCTGCTCTCACGCCTGCTCGAGTGCCGGGCCTACGCCGCCGCCGCTGACGTGCTGGTGGCGCTGGCCGAGCAGGCGGCCCGGTCGGTGCCCCGGGAGGCCGGGCTCGACGACGGCTTCGTCGTCCACGCCCCGGATCTGCTGGCCGGGGTGTCGGTGGACCAGTTGGCCCAGGCGTACCTGCGGGCGACGGCCGAGCGGCCGGTGCCCAAGGTCGACCTGTCCCACGTCACGGTCGAGACGGTCTCGGTGTCCGAGACGGTGCAGGCGTTGGCGGCGCGGCTGCCGGGCGCCGGCTCGACGTCCTTCCGCCACTTGACGGCCCACCTGGTCAGCCGGATCGACGTGATCGTCCACTTCCTCGCCGTGCTCGAGCTGTGCAAGCTCGGGAAGGTCGTCCTCGGCCAGGCCGAGCGGTTCGGGGATCTCGAAGTGACCTGGATCGGCGAGGACCACCTCCTGGCCCTGGCCCTGGCCGACGAGTACGACGGCTGAGCCGGCGGCGATGACGGACGAGGAGCTGCGCCGGGCCGTCGAGGCGGTGCTGCTGGTGGCGGTGGAGCCGGTGACGGTCGGCCTCCTGGCCGAGCTGGTCGAGGAGCCGGCCGACCGGGTGGAGGCCGCCTGTGACCACCTCGCCGCTTCCTACACCGGCGAACGGCGCGGGTTCGTCCTGGCCCGGATCGCCGGTGGCCTGCGCCTCCAGACCCACCCAGACCTCGCTCCCTACGTCGAGCGCTTCGCCAACCGGGAGGTCTCCCACCGCCTGTCGACGGCTGCGCTGGAGACCCTTTCGATCGTCGCCTACCGCCAGCCCGTCTCCCGGGCGCAGATCGCCGCCCTGCGGGGGGTCAACGTGGACGGGGTTGTGCGCCTCCTTGAGCAGCGGGGCTACATCGAGCCGGTGGGCCGGGCCGGCGGCCCGGGCCAGCCCGTGCTCTACGGCACCACCGGTCTCTTCCTCGAGCGGCTGGGCCTGGACCGCGTCGACCAGCTCCCGCCGGTGGAGGACTTCCTTCCGGGGCCCGAGGTGGCGGGGGCCATCGAGGACCGCCTCCGGCCCGGCGGCGCGCCGGCCGGGATGGCAGCCGACGGCGGGGCCGACGGGGCCGACGGGGCCGACGGGGAGCCGAGGGCGGCTGACGGCGACTGATCCTCCGGCGGACGGCGAGCGGGTGCAGAAGGTGCTGGCCCGGGCCGGCGTCGGGAGCCGGCGGGTCTGCGACGACCTGGTGGCCGGGGGCCGGGTCACCGTGGACGGGGAGGTGGCCACCGCCGGCCAGCGGGTCGACCCCTCGACGCAGCGGGTGGCGGTGGACGGGGTGCCGGTGCCCGTCGCCCCGGGGCTCGTCCACTACCTGCTGAACAAGCCGGCCGGCGTGGTCTCGACCGCCTCCGATCCGCAGGGACGGCCGACGGTGGTGTCGCTCCTGCCACCAGAGCCACGGGTGTTCCCGGTCGGACGGCTGGACCTGGCCACCGAGGGCCTGCTGGTGGTGACCAACGACGGGGAGCTGGCGCAGTTGCTGGCCCACCCGTCCCACGGGGTGGACAAGGAGTACCTGGCCGAGGTGGCCGGCGTCCCGTCACCGGGGGCGTTGCGTGCCCTCCGGCAGGGTGTCCAGCTGGACGACGGGTGGACGGCGCCGGCCGTGGTCGGGGCGGTGGCGCCGGGCGTGCTGCGCATCACCGTCCACGAGGGCCGCAACCGCCAGGTCCGCCGGATGTGCGAGGCGGTGGGCCACCCGGTCCGGCGCCTGGTGCGGACCCGGATCGGACCGGTCGCCGATGCCGCGCTGCGGCCCGGGCGCTGGCGGTCCCTGACCCCCGGGGAGGTGCGCGCCCTGCTCGGGGCCGCCTCCGTCGGGGCCGGGGCCCCGCGCCCGCGGCCCGGCCGCCCCGGACCGGGGCACCGGCCTGACGGCACCGGGCAGGGTCGGCAGTAGCATGCACGCCCGATGTCCGCCACGCCGACCCTCCGAGCCCTGCGCGGCGCCACCACCGTCGAGGAGGACTCGGCCGAGCAGGTCACGGCGAGGGTGCAGGAGCTGCTCCGGGAGGTGATGAGCCGGAACGGCCTGGTCGAGGACGACGTGGTCAGCGTGCTCTTCACCGCCACCGGCGACGTGGTCTCGATGTTCCCGGCGACGGCCGCCCGGGGCATCGGCTTCGGCGCCGTGCCGCTCATGTGCGCCTTGGAGATCCCGGTCCCCGGGGCCACGCCTCGCTGCATCCGGGTGCTGGCGCACGTCCACACCAACCGGACCCGGGACCAGTTGCGCCACGTGTACCTTCACGGCGCACAGGGGCTCCGAGATGACCTCCCGGCCTGAAGGTCGTCCCCCGGCTCCGGCGGCGGGCGCCCGCCGGGCCCTGGTGGTCGGCACCGGTCTCATCGGCGGCTCGGTCGGGCTGGCCCTCCGGGCGCGGGGCTGGCGGGTCACCGGTTGGGACGACGATGCCGACCGGGCGGCGGCGGCACTGCGCCGGGGCGCCCTCGACGCCGTCGGCGACGACCTCGGCGCCGAGGTGGCGTTCGTGGCCACGCCGGTCTCTTCCGTCGCCCCCGTCGCCGTGCGCCTGCTCGCCGACCCGGCGCGCCGGGCCGACCTGGTGGTGACCGACGTCGGCGGGGTCAAAGGGCCGGTGGCGGTCCAGGTCGGGCATCCGCGCTTCGTCGGCGGCCACCCGATGGCCGGCTCGGAGCTCCTCGGCCTGGAGGGCGCCGACCCCGACCTGTTCGCCGGGGCGGCGTGGGTCCTGGCGCCGACGCCGGCCACCGACCTCGTCGCTTTCGAGCGGTTGCGGGCCGTGGTGGCGACGCTCGGGGCCGACGTCGTGGTGCTGCCGCCCGACGACCACGACCGTCTGGTCGCCGTGGTCTCCCACGTTCCCCACCTGGTGGCGGCGACGCTGGTCAACGCCGCCTCGGACGACGCCGCCCACGACGCTGCCCTGCTCCGGCTGGCGGCCGGCGGGTTCCGGGACATGACCCGGGTGGCCGCCGGCCATCCGGGGATCTGGCCGGACGTCTGCGCCGACAACGCCGAAGCCATCGTGACCGCCTTCGACCACGTCCTGGCCGAGCTGGCCGCCATGCGCGACCGCGTCGCCGCCGGCGACCGGGCCGGGCTGCTCGACGCCCTCCAGCGGGCCAGCGTCGCCCGGCGGCACCTGCCGGCCCGGGGTGCCCGGCCCGAGCGGCTCACCGAGCTCCGGGTGCCGGTGCCCGACCGCGAGGGCGTCCTGGCCGAGATCACCTCCGTCTTCGCCGACCTCGGCGCCAACATCTACGACATCGAGATCGCCCACTCCGCCGAGGCCGCACAGGGAGTCCTGCTCCTGGTGGTCGACACCGTGGACGGGCCGAAGCTGCGCGACGCCATCGTCGCCCGTCATTTTCACTGCACGGCCCAGGTGCTCTCGTGAGCCCCCCCGACATGGTGCGGGTGGCCGGCGGCCACCCCCTGTCCGGGGAGGTACGCGGTCCGGGGGACAAGTCGATCTCGCACCGGGCGCTCCTGCTCGGCGCGCTGGCCGGGGGCACCTCGGTGCTGCGGGGGCTGTCCGGCGGGGCCGACGTGGCCCGCACGCGGGCCGCCGTCTCGCAGTTGGGGGCCGACGTCCGGGACGAGAGCGGTGCAGTCGCCGTCACCGGCGGCCGGGACCGGTTGCGCCCGCCGGGCGACCCGGTCGACTGCGGTAATTCAGGCACCTCGATGCGCCTCCTGGCCGGCCTGGTGGCCGGCCTCGAAGGCCCCACCACGCTGGCCGGCGACACCTCGCTGTCGGGCCGGCCGATGGACCGGGTGGCCGACCCGCTGCGGGCCATGGGGGCGGTGGTCGAGGGTCGGGGCGTCCGCTGCCTGCCGCCGGTCACCGTGCGGGGCGGTCCGCTGCGGGCGGTCGAATGGACGCCGGAGGTTGCCAGCGCCCAGGTGAAGGCGGCCATCCTCCTGGCCGGGCTGTGGGCCGAAGGCGAGACCGTCGTCCACGAGCGGGTGCCGACCAGGGCGCACACCGAGGAGCTGCTGGCCCGGGCCGGCGCCTCGATCACCGTCGGCGCCGAGGGCCGGGGTCGGGTCGTCCGGGTGCGGGCGTCCAAGCTCGAGCCGCTCACCCTGGTGGTGCCGGGCGATCCCTCGCAGGCCGCATTCTGGGTGGTGGCCGCCTGCCTGGTCCCCGACAGTGCCGTCACCGTCGCCGGCGTCTATGCCGGGAGGGAGCGCCTGGGCTTCGTCGACGTGCTGCGCCGGATGGGGGCGGCGGTGTCGGTCGTGGGCACCGGACCGGCCGAGGCTGCCGGACCGGCCGAGGCTGCCGGCGGCCCGACGGCCGACCTGGCAGCGCGTCACGCCCCCCTCCACGGGACCGTGGTCGACGCTGCCGAGATCCCCTCCCTCGACGAGGTGCCGGTCCTGGCGGTGGCGGCGGCCGCCGCCTCGGGCACCACCGTCTTCCGGGACATGGCGGAGCTGCGGGTGAAGGAGAGCGACCGCCTGGCGGCCGTGGCCCGCCTCGTCCGGGCGCTGGGCGCCGGGGTCGAGGTGGCCGGCGACGAGCTGCGGATCCACGGCGTCGGCCGGCTCGCCCACGCTCGGACCGACAGCGGCGGCGACCACCGCATCGCCATGGCCGCAGCCGTGGCGGCGCTGGCCGCCGGGGAGGGGGAGAGCCGGATCGACGGGTTCGCCTGCGTGGCCACCAGCTACCCCGGGTTCGTCGAGGATCTCCGGGCCCTGGGCGGTGCCGCCCGGCTGCGTCTGGTGGCCATCGACGGCCCGGCCGGCTCGGGGAAGTCGACCGTGTCGCGGGCGCTGGCCGAGCGGCTCGGCGTCGAGCGCCTCGACACGGGCGCCATGTACCGGGCCGTGGCCTGGGCCGCCCTCGACCGGGGCATCGACCCCGCCGACGCCGACGCCGTGGCCGCCATCGCCCGGGGTGCCGCCATCTCGGTGGGCCCAGCCGAGGTGGTCATCGACGGGACGGCGGTCACCGGGGCCATCCGGACCCCCGAGGTCAGCCGGGCGGTGTCGGCGGTGGCCGCCAACCCGGCGGTGCGGGCGCAGTTGGTCGAGCGGCAGCGCCGGTGGGCCGGCGAGCACGGGGGCGGCGTGGTGGAGGGCCGGGACATCGGGACGGTCGTCCTGCCGGGCGCCGACCTCAAGGTCTTCCTGACGGCGTCGGTCGAGGAGCGGGCCCGGCGGCGGCGGGACGAGGCGGCCCAGGCGGTCGCCCGGCGCGACCGTCTCGATGCCACCCGCCAGGCTTCCCCGCTGGTCCGGGCCGACGACGCCCGGCTGCTCGACACGACCGGACGCACGATCGACGACGTCGTCGAGGAGGTCCTGTCGTGGCTGTGACCGCCTTCGACCCCGACGGCCGGCGCACCCCCGGCTACCGGGCGTGCCGGGCCATCTTCGAGGCCATCGTCGGCACGTGGTTCCGGCCGTCGATCGCCGGCCGCCAGAAGATCCCGCTCGATGGCCCGCTGATACTGGCGCCGGTGCACCGGTCGTTCGCCGACTTCTCGTTCAGCGCCTTCCTGACCGACCGCAAGCTGTACTTCATGGCCAAGGACGAACTGTGGGCCCGCCGGATCCTGGGACGGCTCCTGGAATCGCTGGGTGCCTTCCCCGTCCACCGGGAGGCGGCCGATCGCCAAGCGCTGCGGCGGGCCGAGACCGTGCTCCGGCAGGGCCAGGTGCTGGTGCTGTTCCCCGAGGGCGCCCGGCACCACGGTCGCCAGGTCGGCGAGCTGCTGGAGGGCGCCGCCTTCCTCTCCGCCCGCACCGGCGCGCCCATCATCCCCGTCGGCATCGCCGGGTCCGACGAGGCCATGCCCAAGGGGCGGCTCGTCCCCCGGCCGCTCCGGATCCGGGTGGTGGTGGGCGACCCGGTGCCGGCCCCGGCCCGCAGTGGCGGCGGGCGGGTGGCCCGCAGCGCTGTCCACGCCAGCACCGAGCAGTTGCGCCAGGCCATCCAGGCCACCTACGACGAGGCCTGGGCCACCCGGGCCTAGACGCCAGCCTCAGGGACGGCCCTCGCGTGCCCAGGTGCGGTAGATCACAGTGGCGTAGCGCAGCCCGTAGAGGAGGTTGCCCCCCTTCTTCGACCGGCCCGACAGCCGCTCGTGCCACACCGCCGGTCGCTGGTCCACCCGCCAGCCTCGGGCCAGTGCCGTGATGAGCAGCTCGGCCGTCTGGTACTGGTCCTGCTCGAGTCGGGGCGCCACGTCGGCCAGTACCGCCGCCCGCAGGGCCCGGTAGCCGTTGGAGGTGTCGGTGAGGCTGGCGCCGGTCAAGCGGTTCATCAGCCAGGCGAAGAACACCACCCCGGCCTGGCGGTACCGGTCGTCCGAGCGGTCGGCCCCCAGTCGGCGCGAGGCGACCACGAAGTCGGCTTCGTCGTCGAGCAGGGGTTGGAGCAGGGTCGGCATCTCCTGGGGGTCGTTCTGCCCGTCCGCGTCGAGGGTGACCACGTACTGGGCGCCGGCACCGACGCACAGGTCGTAGCCGGCCCGGAGCGCCACGCCGTGGCCCAGGTTGACCGGGAAGGCCAGGGTCACCGCCCCCGCCTCCCGGGCGACCCGCTCGGTGGCGTCGTCGCCCCCGTCGACCACCACGACGGGGGTGACCCCCAGCCCGCAGGCCGTCGACGGCACCCGGGCCAGGACGTGGCCGATGTTGCCCTCCTCCTCGTAGGCGCAGATGAGGGCGGCCACCGGGGACAGCTTGAGGTCGGGGTGCCGCCGGTCGAGGTCCCGGCGCCCGAGGTCGACCACCAGGCGCTGCAGGGCCCGAAGCCGGGGGCGGTGGAATTCGTCGGTGACGCTTCCCCGCATCAGGCGTCTCCCCCGGGGCCACCGGGAGCGGCGCCCCGGACCGTCGCCCGCAGGACGTCGGCCGCCGACACCTCGCGGTCGTCGGTCACCGGGTCGGCGGTCCCCGCCGGGGCCGCCACCAGCACGCCCATGGCCGCCGTCAGCGCCCGGAGCAGGTCGCGCAGCTCGGGGGGCGGCGGGAAGTACTCGTCCTCGGCCACCACCGGCACCGCCTTCACCCCGTCGCGGGGGGCGAGCCGGTCCACCACCTCTTGGACCAGCGCCTCGGGCGCCGAGGCGCCGGCGGTCACCCCGATCGTGCCCGAGAGGTCGCCGGGGAGCTCGGCGGCCGTGTTGACCCGCACCACCCGAGAGCATCCCGAGGCGCGGGCCACCTTCTCCAGGGCCACGGTGTTCGAGGAATTCGCCGAGCCGATCACCACCACGGCGTCGGACTCGCCGGCGATCGCTTTCAGGGCGGCCTGCCGGTTCGTCGTGGCGAAGCACAAGTCGCTCCGGTTCGGCATCCACAGGTCGGGGAAGCGCCGCCGGGCGGCTTCCATGAGG
The DNA here is from genome assembly GCA_050743865.1 of Acidimicrobiales bacterium. GTDB lineage: Bacteria > Actinomycetota > Acidimicrobiia > Acidimicrobiales > RAAP-2 > DAHUZJ01. Next base: position 9,429 of record JBOGGE010000256.1, on the reverse strand, counting down.
TCCCGCCACTCGTCGTGGCTGAGCGTGGTCTGGGCCAGGAGGGCCACCGGCGCCTGGCCCGGGCCCGAGGGCAGGTCGTCCTCGGTCTCGATCAGGCGGACGGCCTCCGGCGCGACCGCCACGGTGCCGATGGCCTCCTCGTGGCCGGCGTGGCCCACGTAGAGCACCGTGAAGCCCTTGCGGCTGCGGACCTTCACCTCGTGGTGGACCTTGGTGACGAGGGGGCAGACGGCGTCGATCACCACGCCGCCCCGGCGCCGGGCCTCGGCCGCCACCTCGGGGGCGGTGCCGTGGGCGCTCAGCATCAGCGGCGCACCGGCCGGCACCTGCGCCACGTCGTCGACGAAGACGACTCCCTGCCCCCGGAACTGCTCGACCACGTGGGCGTTGTGGACGATCTCGTGGTAGCAGTAGACGGGGGGCTCGAAGACCCTGACCATCCAGGCCAGGGCCTTGATCGCCTTCTCCACCCCGGCGCAGAAGCCACGGGGCTCGGCGAGGAGCACACGCTCGACGGGCACCACCCCAGGCTACCGGTCGGCCGCCCCGGTCCCGGGAGCGCCCAGCCCCGCCCCGGCCCCGCCCCGGCCCCGCCCCGCCCCGCCCCGGCCCCGCCCCCGGTCCCGCCCGATAGCCTGGGGCCATGCCGGCGCCCAAGGTGACCGCCGTCACCGAAGCGTCGCCGGCCGCCAAGGCCGGGCTGGAGGTGGGCGACGAGCTCGTGTCCCTCAACGGGTCCCGGCCGCGCGACGTCATCGAGTACCAGCAGCTGGTGGACGGCGATCGGGTCGACCTCGAGGTCCGCCGCCCGGCCGACGGGGTCCTGCGGACCGTCCGGGTGGACAAGCAGGCCGGCGAGCCCCTGGGGGCGGCCGTGTCGTCGGCGGTGTTCGACCGGGTCCGGACCTGCGACAACCACTGCGCCTTCTGCTTCATCCACCAGCTGCCCAAGGGGATGCGCCGCAGCTTGTACCTGAAGGACGATGACTACCGGCTGTCGTTCCTCTACGGCAACTTCACCACCCTGACCCGCTTCACCGAGCTGGACGCCGAGCGGGTCCTCGACGAGCGGCTGGGACCGCTGTTCGTCTCCATCCACGCCACCGACCCCGAGGTCCGGGCCCGCATGCTGCGCAACCCGAAGGGCGCCACCAGCCTGCGCTGGTTGCGGGTCTTGCTGGAGGGCGGGATCGAGGTGCACGGCCAGGTGGTGGTGTGCCCGGGGGTGAACGACGGGCCGGTGCTCGAGGCCACCCTGGCCGACGTGCTCGACCGCTACCCCGAGCTGGCCACCCTGGGCCTGGTGCCGCTGGGCATCAGCCGGTTCTCGACCGACCCCGAGCTGCGCTCCCACACCCCGGCCGAGGCGAGGGCGGTGTGCGACGCCCTGGCCCGCTGGCAGCCCGTCTACCGGCGGGAGCTGGGCCGGCGCCTGGCCTACGCCGCCGACGAGTACTACCTGATGGCGGGATGTGAGATGCCCCCGGCCGACGACTACGACGGGTTCCCCCAGCACGAGAACGGCATCGGGATGGCCCGGGCCTTCGAGCGGGCCTTCGCCGGCGACGACGACGCCGCCCACGGGGTCCGTGCCGGGTTCTTCGCCTGGGTCGAGGGTGCGCCGGCCGAGGGGTACCGGGCGCCGCGCACCCGGCTCGGCGCGGCGGCTTACGGCCCGGCCCCCGGCCCGGTGGCCGTGGTGACCGGCACCTACGGGGCGCGGGTGCTCGCCCCCCTCCTGGCCGGGCGCCCCGGCGTCCGGATCCTGGCCGTGGCCAACGACTACTTCGGGGGCAACATCGGCGTGGCCGGCCTGCTGACCGGCCAGGACCTGCGCCGGGTGCTGGGCACCGAGCCGGCCGGCCACCGGTACCTCCTGCCCGACGCCTGCCTGTCCCAGGGCCGCTTCATCGACGGGCTCACCCCGGCCGACCTGCCCCGTCCGGTCGAGGTGGTGCCCTCCGACGGGCGCTCGCTCCGGGCGGCCCTGGACGCACGGGTGGCGTGATGGCCCAGGTCGTGGTGGCCGGGCGCCCCAACGTCGGGAAGTCGTCGCTGGTGAACCGCATCGTCGGCCGGCGGGCGGCGGTGGTCGAGGAGCGGCCGGGGGTCACCCGGGACCGGGTGGAGCTGGCGGCCGAGTGGACCGGGGTGCCGTTCGTGGTGGTCGACACCGGCGGGTGGCTGGCCGGCGGGGGCTCGCTCGACACCAAGGTGGCGCGCCAGGCGGAACGGGCGATCGCCGACGCCGACGTGGTGCTGCTCGTGGTCGACGCCACGGTCGGGGTGACCGAGGAGGACCTGGCGGCGGCCCGGCTGGTACGGCGGGTGGGCCGTTCGGTGGTGCTGGTGGCCAACAAGGTGGACGGCGCCTCCCGGGAGCCGTCGGTCTGGGAGCTGGTGTCGCTGGGGCTCGGCGACCCGTGGCCGGTCAGCGCCATCCACGGCCGGGGGACGGGCGACCTCCTGGACGAGGTGGTCCGGCGGCTGGGCCCGGGCCCGGCGGCCGGCGGGGAACCGGGTCTGGCGGCCGGCGGGGGACCGGCGACAGCCGGCGTGGAGGGCCCCGTTCCCCGGGTGGCCGTGGTCGGGCGACCCAACGCCGGCAAGTCGACGCTGTTCAACCGGATGGTCGGCGAGGACCGTTCGGTCGTCGACGACCTGGCCGGCACCACCCGCGACGCCGTGGACACCGAGGTCGACACCCCGGGCGGGCGGCTGTGCTTCGTCGACACGGCCGGGATGCGCCGCCGGGCCCGGACCGAGCGGGGGGTCGAGACGTACTCGGTCCTGCGGGCGCTCGAGGCCCTCGACCGGGCCGACATCGCCTTGCTGGTGGTCGACGCCACCGCCGGCGCCACCCACCAGGACCAGCGGCTGGCTGAGCGGATCGGCGCCGCCGGCTGTCCGGCGGTGATCGTCGTCAACAAGTGGGACCTCGTTGCCGCCGACGACCGCCTGGACGTGCTGGCCGGGGTGGGCGACCGGCTGGCCTTCCTCGGCATGGCGCCGGTGCTGCGGGTGTCGGCGGCCACCGGCCAGGGGGTGCACAAGATCCTCCCGGCCCTCCACGCCGCCGTGGAGTCGTACCACCAGCGGGTGCCGACCGGGGCGCTCAACCGGGCCTTGCGGGACATCCAGGTGGCCCACCCGGCCCCCGGCGCCCACGTGCGCTACGCCGTGCAGGGGGCGATCGACCCGCCGACGTTCACCCTGTGGGCCACCGGCCGGCTGCCGCAGACCTACCTGCGCTACCTGGAACGTGGACTACGGGAGCGGTTCGAGCTGGGGGCGACCCCCGTTAAGATCCGCGTCCGGCTGGGTGGAGGTTGACCGGGGGTCGGTGCAGTGCCGTGGTGTGAGGAGTGCGAGGACGTCGTCGACGACGAGGACCTGACCGAGGAGGGGGAGTGCCCCACCTGCGGCACGGTGCTGGTCGAGGAGCGCCGGGTGCCCTGGTACTTCAAGACCATGCTGCTGGCCTCCGTCGTCTACCTCGGGTACCGGGCCTACCAGGGCATCACCTGGGTGGCCCACCACGTGTGACGGCCTAGGCTGACCCGACCGTGGAGCTGACCGACGTTCCCCAGGGCCGGACCGGCGTCCTGCCCGGCCAGCAGCTGTCCCAGGCCATCCGGGCCGGCTACGTCGACGCCGGCCGCTTCAACATCCCGCCGGACAACGTCCAGCCGGCCAGTCTCGACCTCCGCCTCGGCGAGCGCGCCGTGCGCATCCGCTGCAGCTTCCTGCCCGGGGCCGACACCGTCGAGAGCAAGCTCGAGGAGTACACGCTCGACGAGATCGACCTGCGGGGCGGGGGGGCGATGCTCGAGGTGGGGCATCCCTACCTGGTCGAGCTCAAGGAGCGCCTGCACCTGCCCGACGGCCTGCGCGGGAAGGCCAACCCGAAGAGCTCGACCGGCCGGGTCGACGTCTTCACCCGGGTGATCACCGACCGCAGCGACCGGTTCGACGAGATCGCCAACGGCTACGACGGGTCGCTCTACTTGGAGGTGGTCCCGCTCTCCTTCGCCATCCGGGTCCGTGAGGACCTCACCCTCAACCAGCTGCGCCTGGCCGTCGGCCGACCGGTGCTGACCGACGACGAGGTGCGCCAGGCCCACGAGATCCAGCCGCTGCTCTACCGCCACGGGTCGCCGGTGGCCGACCTGGTCCTCTCCGACGGCCTCTTCCTCGGGCTCGACCTGCGGGGCGATGCCGCCGGCCGGGTCGGCTACTCGGCTCGCCCCCACGCCCCCCTGCTGGACCTGGTGCGTTCGGGGGAGCTCGATCCCGAGCCGTTCTGGGATCCCGTGCTGCGGGAGGGCGGCGACCGCGTGGTGCTCTCGCCCAACCGTTTCTACCTCCTGATGTCGAACGAGGCGGTGTCGGTCCCGGCCGACCTGGCGGCCGAGATGACGGCCTACGACCCGACCAGCGGCGAGCTCCGCACCCACTACGCCGGCTTCTTCGACCCGGGCTTCGGGTTCGACCCCCGGGGACGGTTCCGGGGTTCACGGGCCGCGCTCGAGGTCCGTGCCCACGACGTCCCGTTCGTCATCGAGCACGGCCAGGCCGTGTGCAAGCTCACCTTCGAGCGGATGCTCCAGCCCCCGGAGATCCTCTACGGGCCCACCATCGGGTCGTCGTACCAACAGCAGGAGGAGACGCTGAGCCGCCACTTCCGCCGGGGTGCGGGCCAGGAGTAGGGGAGCGCGGTGGCGACGCCCGGAAGGCCGTCCACCACGAGCACGGTCGCCGGCGGTCGGTGCCGGCCAGGGCACCGAAGGGAGCTTCGGTTCACGCCCGCGTCGAGAGCGTAGGACATCGCAGTCGAGGGCACATCGGCACCGGGCACCTCCTCGACGGGAGCGCCGGGGGCATCGACCACGAAGGGCGCCCCCGACCGCCGGGCCACCTCCGGCTCGGCCTCCGCCGCCGCCGGATCGTGAACCGGGCCGTCGAGCGTTCCGGGGCCCCCGCTCTCGGTGCCGTCCTCGGGCGGCTGAGCCTGCCTCGGCTGCCACAACCGCACCCGGTGCAACACCCTGGTGACACGCCGGCGGCCCCGCCGTAGACTGGCGGACTTGCAGATCGATCTCGCCGGGATCAGGGCAGGGTCCGGTTCGGCCGTCACAACGGGGCCGGCCGCCTTTGACCGGTTGGCGGAGTTGGCAGCCGTCGCGCTGGACGCGCCGATGGCCCTCGTGAACTTCGTGGACGTCGATCGGCAACGTCTGGCCGGTTGCGTCGGCCTCCCCGAGCCCTACGCCACGTCCCGGGAGCTTCCCGCCGACCAGAACTACCGGTTGCTGGCGCTGGCGCTGGACGGGGCGGTCCTGGTCGGCGACCTGGCGTCCGCCTTCGCCGACAGCCCGGTTCGCCAGGTGTTCGGCGCCGTGGCCTACGCCGGGGTGCCGTTGGCGGCGGTCGACGGCAGCGCCGTCGGGACGTTGTGCGTCATGGACCGACGGCCACGGAAGTGGACCGACCGGAACCAGTCGGTCCTGGAGGGCCTGGCCGCCACGGTGATGACCGAGCTGGAGATGGGCCGGGAACGGGACCGCCGGGCCCGGCTGGTCGAGGCGTTCGAGGACGCGCCGATCGGCATCCTCCTGCTCGACGGACCGGACCACGTCCTCACCTACGCCAACGCCATGCTGCGGCAGATGTTGGGGCCCCGCCCGCTCGGGCGCCCGGTGCGCGAGACGCTCCCCGACCAGGCCCGCCTGGAGGACTACCTGGACCGGGTGTACGTCACGGGCGAGACGGTCCGGGCCGAGGCCGAGCGGGCGCTCTACGACGCCGACCTCGACGGCGTCGACGAGGAGCACTTCCTCTCCTTTGCCTTCACCGCCATCGGCGGCCCGGGCAGCCGGACGGGCGTCCTGGTCAGCGCGGTGGAGGTGACCGACACCGTCCACGTCCGCCAGGAGTTGGAGCGCCAGCGGGGTCGGCTCGCTGCCCTCGACGCCATGAGCGTGGCCGCCAGCGATTCCGTCGACCCTCGCCAGGCGCTTGCGGCTCTGGCCGCCGCCGCCGTCCCCACCGTGTCCGACGCCTGTGCCGTCTACCTCCTGGACCACCCGGTGCCGCCGGATGCCGTCCGCGCCGGTCCGATCGAGGTCAGCCGGATCGCGTTCGCTGCCGCCCCCGGCCTAGCCCGGGTGCTGGCCCCCGTGTCCGGGCTGAGGTTCGCCGGCGACGACCCGCTGTCGAGGGCGGCCCGCAGCCGGGCCCCGGTCATGGCCACGGTCCCCAGCCAGGGGTCGGCCGCTTGGTCGAGGATCGCCCGTCTCGGCGACTTCCACGCCTCTGCCGGGGTCCACACCGTCGTCGCCGTCCCCGTCTTCGCCTCGGGCACTCTGGTGGCGGTCATCGTCTTTGTCGGGTGCGGAGGCCGGCGCCGCTACGGTGCCGGCGACATCTCCCTGATGCGGACCATCGCCGATCGGGCCGGCGGCTCGGTCGAGCACAGCACCCTCGTGCGGCGAGCGTCGGAGACGTCCCTTGCCCTCCAGCACAGCCTGCTCAGCGCCCCGACTTCCCCCGAGCACCTCCCCGTGGTCGCCCGGTACCGGCCGGCGCCCGGCCAGGCGGAGGTGGGTGGGGACTGGTACGACTCGTTCCTCCTTCCCGACGCCGGCCTGGGACTGGTTATCGGGGACGTGGTCGGCCACGACCTGGCCGCCACCGCCGCCATGGGCCAGCTCCGCAACATGCTCCGCAGCGTGGCCTGCTACACCGGGGACACTCCCGGTGCCGTGCTTGCCGCCGTCGACGAGCTCGCCGTGCGCCTGTCGATCACCCACTTCGCTACCGCCCTCCTGGCCAGGGTGGACGGACCGCCGGGCGGCCCCCACCGGCTGAGGTGGTCGAACGCTGGCCATCCTCCACCGCTGCTCGTCGTCCCGGGCCGGGAGGCCCTGACCCTGGACGGGGGGAACGGCCCACCCCTCGGCCTCGGCCTCGACCTGGCGGTCGGCCGAGCGGAGGCCACCTACCCGCTCCCACCCGGGTCCACGGTCCTGCTCTACACCGATGGCCTGGTCGAGACCCGGACCGATCCGTTGGACGAGCGCACCGCCGCCCTGGGCGAGCTGCTCGGACGAATGCCGGCCCTCGACCTGGAGTCGCTCTGTGACGTGGCCCTCGCCTTCAACGAGAGCGGCACGGACGACACCGCCCTCCTGGCGGTCCGGATCCCGGGACTCGCCGGTTGAGGTTGGCCCGGCCGCTACGTTGGGGCGAAGCGACGGCCCGGCTCCGGCGTCGTCGTTGCGTGTGTGGACGAGCGAAGCTGGACGAGCAAGGAGGACCGCGGCTATGCCGACGCGAGTGGCAAGGACCGAATGGTCGGGCGGGTTGGCCGACGGGTCGGGGAGGACCGAGCTGGTGAGCTCTGGCCTGGGCACCTACGACGTGTCGTTCCCGAAGCGTTCCTCGGAGGACGCCCAAGGCGCCACCAGCCCCGAAGAGCTGATCGCCGCCGCCCACTCTGCGTGCTTCGCCATGCAGCTGTCGGCGCTGCTGGCCAACGCCGGGGGGACCCCAGAGCGGCTCGAGGTGACCGCCGAGGTCTCGCTGGGCCCCGACCCGGCCGGGGGGTTCCGGATCCCCGGGATCGCCCTGCGCGTGCGGGGCTCGGTCGCCGGGCTCGACGCCGAGGGTTTCGCCAAGGCCGCCGAGGCGGCCAAGGCGGCTTGCCCGGTGAGCAAGGCCCTGGCCGGGACCGAGATCAGCCTGGACGCCGCGCTCGCTTGAGCCGGCGCCTGGCAGGGCATTGAGGCAGGGGCCAAAGGGCCCCCGGCCAGCGGCACCGCTGGAGCGTAAGGAGAGGGCTCGGCCGCCCGTCAGCGACAACCTACGGGCCGGCCCGCGGCCCCACCCACCGCCATCGTCCCGGGCCACCCGCCAGCCGCCAGCCCTCGTCGGTCTTCATTTTGTGGTGGACGGAACAGAGGCAGCAGAGGTTGGCGAGGGCAGTGAGGCCGCCCCTGGCGAAGTCCACCTTCCAGTGGTCGATCTCGAGGTGCATCGTCGCCCCGCAGCCGGGGACGACACAGGAGCGGTCCCGCTCGATGAGGGCCGTCCGCACCCTGCGGGGAACCACCCGGGTGGTCGACGTCACCGCCTTGATGTCGGCGGCGTCGGCGACGAGGACGGTGAAGAAGGCCTCGCCCAGCAGTGAGCGCGCTGCGGCAACCGAGATCGGTCCCACACCCGGGATCTCACAGACCTCGGCGCCGCGGGGATGGCCACGGGTAAGGGCAGCGGCGTCGGCCCGGACAATCACGTGAGTCGAGACGCCCTCGCCGCAGCACAGCTCGACCAGGGCGTCGGCCCGGAGGCGCTCGGCGGGCTCGTCGGAGCGCCCCAGGAGGTCATCAGTCTTCTTGGTGAGGGCGGCCAGGAGCCTGCCCCCACCAGAGGCCGTCACCCATGCGTCGATGCGCAAACCACCTTCCTTCGGCGCCCACGTGCGGCAAAACCGGCGGGCATGGACCCGGCGCTCCCGGGCCTGCTCATCGGTCTCGGACCTCGCCGCCCGCTCGGCGCGAGCCGCAAGGTCCCGTAGCTCGCGGAACGATGCCGTGCCGGCCGCCCGGAGGAGGACACCCGTTGCTCCTGGGTTCGCAGCGGCAGCGGAGGCCACCACCCGGGCCTGGTCAACGGAGAGCCCGCCCGAGGAGAATGCCTCGGCCACCCGGGGAAGGGTCTCGAGGTGCCCGGCCAGATCCAGCTCGCCCCGCGCCCGGGCGACCGGCGTGCCCGCCATCCGGGCGAGGTAGGAGGCAGCGTCGCGCTCGCCGGCCTGGCGGTGCGAGCCAGAACGCGCCACCCGGTGAGCCAGACGGACCCTGGTGGCCGCCACAAGCCGCTCGGTGCGGGCTAGGACCTCGACGAAGTGGGCTGCCTCGGCGGGCTCCATCTCGTCGATCCGCAACCTCGCCACTGCAGCGCCCAGGACCGCCGCCGCCTCGTGGACCGCCGCCGCCTCGTGGACCACCGCCGCCTCGTGGACCGCCGCCTCGGTCGCCGACTGAGGGACCTCACTCGCCTTCATGGGGTTCAGATTGCCAGGGGGGTGTAACACGATGCTCACTCGGACCTCGGCATGCGGCCTCCTCGGGCTCGGTCCAGTCGGGCCGCGTCCCCCGGTAGGCTGGCCGTCACCTCCGAGAGCGGGGGTCCCTCTGACGGACCGATGTCGGACGTGCGTGTCGACGGCCAGTCAAGGGATGATGTGGTCCAGCGGTTGTGAAGTCCACGGGCTGTGGCGCAGCTTGGTTAGCGCGCTTGACTGGGGGTCAAGAGGTCGCGGGTTCAAGTCCCGCCAGCCCGACCACGGTGCCACCGGCTGCCATGAGCCAGTTGCTGGCACCGGCGGGCGTCGACGCTAAGAGACTGGCGTCACAGGTCCGACCT
>JBOGGE010000255.1:0-30022 GCA_050743865.1 Acidimicrobiales bacterium | reverse complement strand
GCCGTGCGCCGAGCGCTCGCCGCCGCTCCCGCCGATCCCCGCCGGCCAGAGTCGCCGGCCGAACGGTCGGCTGACCAGCAGGCACGGCTCGACCTCCCGCCGCTCCCCACCACCACCATCGGGTCGTTTCCCCAGACGCCTGAGCTGCGCGCCGTGCGGGCGTCGTGGCGGGCCGGACGGACCGGGAACGACGACTACGACGCCGCCCTTCGAGCCGAGATCGACCGGGTCGTCGACCTCCAGGAGGAGCTCGGACTCGACGTGGTGGTGCACGGCGAGCCCGAGCGCGACGACATGGTGCGCTACTTCGCCGCCCATCTGGCAGGGTTCGCGCTGGCCGAGGAGGGATGGGTCCAGTCCTACGGCTCGCGCTGCGTGCGCCCGCCGATCCTCTTCGGGGACGTCTCCCGGCCGGCGCCGATCACGGTGGAATGGGCGCGCTACGCCCAGTCGCGCACCGCCAAGCCGGTCAAGGGCATGCTCACCGGACCGGTAACGATGTTGCGCTGGTCCTTCGTCCGTGACGACCAGCCCCCGTCGGACACGGCTGCCCAGCTGGGCCTGGCCGTCAGGGACGAGCTGGCCGATCTCCAGGACGCCGGCACCGCCGTCATCCAAGTGGACGAACCAGCCCTGCGGGAGGGCATGCCACTGCGACGGGCCGGCCGCCCCGGGTACCTGGCCTGGGCGACGAGGGCCTTCCGGCTGGCCACCTCGGTGGCGACCTCGGCCACCCAGGTGCACACCCACATGTGCTACGCCGAGTTCTCCGACCTGGTCGACGCTCTCGACGACCTGGACATCGACGTGGTGTCCTTCGAGGCCGCCCGATCGGGCATGGCGCTCCTCGGCGATCTCGTCCACGCCAGCTACGGCGGTGGGGCCGGCCCCGGCGTCTACGACGTCCATTCCCCGTCCGTGCCGGTGCCGCAGGAGCTCGAGGCCCAGATACGGCGAGCCCTCGAGGCGATCGGCGCCGGCCGCCTGTGGGTCAACCCCGACTGCGGGCTCAAGACCCGCCGCTACGACGAGGCGGTGGCGGCGCTCACCAACATGATGGCCGCCACCCATATCCTGCGGGCCGAGCTCGTCACCAGCGGAGCGCCGGCCGGCGGTGGGGCAGCCGGCAACGCGCCGGCTGGCGGGAGCGTGCCCGGCAACGGCCGACACGCTGTGTAGGACCACCGTGAGAGGAGAAGGCAGATGAGCGACGAGACGACTGTCTACCCGGCAGGGACGCCGGAGATCGGCAAGCGCCGGAAGGAACTGGCGCCCGAGATCAATGAGGCCTTCGAGCGTTTCAGCCGGACGGTGTTCAGCCCCGGTGCCCTGCCCGAGAAGACGAAGCAGTTGATCGCCGTGGCCGTGGCCCACGTCACCCAGTGCCCGTACTGCATCGCCGGGCACTCCAAGCTGGCCCGCCGGAAGGGGGCGAGCGACGCCGAGATCATGGAGGCGATCTGGGTCGCCGCCGAGATGCGCGCCGGCGGGGCCTACGCCCACTCGACCATCGCCCTGCACACCCTGGGAGAAGCGGCGACCGGCCAGCCGTCGGGCCCGGACCAGTAGGGCGGTGCCCGGCGAGGACGGGCTCGACCCCCGCCTGGTGGCGGAGGCGGTGGAGCAGGCGCCCGACGCCGTCGTGGTCGTCGACGCCGCCGGCACGGTGCGCTACTGGAACCGCGGCGCCCAGCGGATCTTCGGCTTCACGCCGGATCAGATGCTCGGTTCGTCCCTGGATCCGATCATCCCCGAGCGGCTGCGTCAGCGGCACGACGAGGGGTTCCGGGCTGCCGTCTCCCGCGGGTCGAGCCGGTACGGCGACCACGACCTCCTTGCCGTCCCGGCCACGGCCGCCGACGGCAGGACCGTCTCGATCGAGTTCACCGTGGTGCTCCTGAGCACCGGCGACGGAAAGATCGGCCACGTGGCCGCTTTCATCAGGGACGTGACCGAGCGCCGGGCCCGCGAGCAGGAGCTCCGGCGACGGCTCCAGGCGTTGGAGCCGGCGTCGAGCACCGGACCGTGAGCGTCGGCGGTCGCTACCGCTGAGCGCGCTTGGCCGGCATGGCGACCGGCCCGGCGGTCTGGCCGGGCCGGCCTCAGGAGGAGTCGGCCGCCCGGTCGACGCCGGCCGGCACACCGGCCGCGCCCGTCCCGCCGGTGAGCTCCTCGGCCCCAGCGGTCGAAGGATCAACGCCCGAGGTGGCAGCGCCCGAGGTGGCAGCGCCCGAGGTGCCTGGGGCCAGCCCGCCGGCTGCGCCCAGCCCGGCGGCTGCGCCCATCCCGAGCACCGCGGTGCCGGCTGGGCCGGCATTCGGGAGCCGGCGCCGCCAGCCGAGCTGCAGCTGGCGGGGCTGGACCAACGACTCGCCCAAGCGCCGGGACAGGGCGCGGTCGACGATGGCCCGCGTCACGATGCCCACCGGCTGGCCCGCCTCGCACACGACGACGTATTCGGTCGAAGGATCCAGCAGCGGACCGACCGCACCGCGCAGGTGCGTGGCACGGTCCATGCGCGGCATCTTCGGGTCGAGGGGCGCGGCGGGCAACGGGTCCATCTCCTGGCCGGCCACCGACATCTGGAATGGATCGGTCTCGGCGTCGAATTCCACGGCGAAGCCCCGGCGGACCAGGCGGTCCGTCATGATCCGGTCCGTGAGGAAGCACTCGGCGACCAGCTCTGCCACACCCATGGCGATGAGCATCGGGATGAGGAGGTGGTAGGCGCCGGTGACCTCGAGGGCGAAGACGGCCGAGGTCAGGAGCGCCCGGGAAGCGGCACCGAAGGTCGCCCCCATCGCCACCAGCGCGAAGGCGGCCGGCTGGATGCCGAGTGACGGGAACACGTGCGCCATCCCCATGCCCAGCATCTCCCCCATGGTCGCTCCGACCAGGAAGATCGGGGCGAGCGTGCCTCCCGACGTGTTGGAGGCGAGGGCAATCCACCACGAGACGAGCTTGGCGATGCACAGGATCGCCGCCGCACCGAGCAGGAACCGGTTGTTCACGGCGTCGGTGATGGCCCAGTAGCCGACCGAGAGCGATCCGGGGACGGCCAGCCCGATCAACGACGAACCGAGCGCGCCGACCAGGGGATGGCAGAACTCGGGGAGGCGCGAGCGGCCGAACAGGTGCTCGAAGCCGGACAGCCCCTTGTTCATCACGACCGCCATGCCCCCGGCGGCGACGCCCAGGACGGCGAAGAGCGGGAGCTGGGCGACCGGCACCGTGGCGATCCCGGGGGCGGCAAACAGGGGGTGCGAGCCGAGGAGGACGGTATGGATGGCGCCGGCGATCCCGGTGGCGAAGATGAGCGGCAGGAGGGCGCGGAGCGACCGTTCGAAAAGCAACAGCTCGAAGGCGATCAGGATGGCGGCCACCGGCGTGTTGAACACGCCGGCCATGCCGGCGGCGGCTCCCGTCGACAGGAGGATGCGCCGCTCCGCCGGTGACACGGGGAGCAGCTGGCCCAGCAGCGAGCCGACACACCCCCCGGTGACGATGATCGGGCCCTCGGCGCCGAACGGTCCCCCGGTGCCCATGGCAGTGGCGGCCGACAAGGGCTTGGCCAGGAGGACCCTCGGCCGGATCCGGCTCTCCCGGAGCAGGATGGTCTCGAGCGTCTCGGGGATGCCGTGGCCCTTGATGACCGGCGCCCACAGCGCCAGCAGGGAGACGACGAGCGCGCCGCCAAGCCCGACGCCCAGCAGCTCGACGTTGGGGTGGTAATGGTTCAGGTTCGGGAGATTGAACGCCACCCGGTGGAGCAGCGAGAGATTGCTCAGGAGCCCGACCAGGCGGACGATGAGGAAGGCCGAACCCCCCCCGACCCCGCCCAGCAGCGCGCCGAGGGCGGCGAGGAAGGCCATCCGACGCGGCGGCACCCCCAGGCTGATGCCGCGGGCGACGTGCGGCGCCATCGGAGGGTTGCGGCCGGCGTGCGGCACACCCCGATGCTCGGCGTGGGAAAGCCGCTCGGGGACCCGCCGGGCATGCGGTGCCGTCCTCGAACCGCGCTCGTGCCTCGCCACCCGGCCCGCGCCGGGCCGGCCTGCCGACCTCTGTGGGCTCACCTCTCGCCTGCAGTGGGCCGGCGGTGCTGCCGGCGGCGGCGCGCCGCCGGAGGACGCGGAGCGGGTGACGGCGCAAGTGGCGGTGCGGGAAGCGGTGGCCCGACGACGAAGGGGACGACCCTGGCTATGATCTCGGGCCCGCCGGATGGCGAGAACCGCAGCCGGTACCAGCAGCAGCCGAAGGTCGGGCGGACGCGCTCCAAGCAGACGCCAGCCCGCGGCATCCGGCGCTCCAGCCGCAGGATGGCCACGCTCCCGTCCCGCACGTTGAGCAGGAGCCGGATCCCCCCGGCAAACTCGACGATCTCGCTGCCGTCCACCGGCCCCGCCTTCATCGCTACGACCGGGACCCGGTCTCGGGAGAGCTGCACGAGCTCCCGGGTCATCGCCTCCTTGCGCTCGGAACGATCGGTCCAGGTGGCCCGGCGCAGGACGCGGCGCAGCTCGCGCCGGTCGCTCCGGGCGGGGACGGCGTCGGTGAACCGGACCCGGGCGCTGACGGACCGCCGGGACCTCCAGCAGGCCAGCGGGTGCTTGGGTGCGCCGCCCACGGCTAGGCCGGCCGGGCGACGTCGGTGCCCATGTCCGACACCTCGGGACGACGGAGCACACCGCCGGGACGGGTGGCCGCCTCCAACCGGGTGGCCGCCTCCAACCGGGTGGCCGCCTCCAACCGGGTGACCGCCTCCAACCGGGCGGCCGCTGCTTGGTCGAGGACGGCCCGGGCGGCCCCGGCCCGGTCCAGGATGGCCCGGATGACCGAGCGGGCCTGGGGTGCCAGCTGGCAGAGAGGACGGTTGCGGTGGATCCGCTCGCCGAGGTCCACCTCGGCCATTGCCCCGAGGCCGATCCGCGCCACGGTGTCGGCGAGCAGCGCCACGTCGACCCCGTAGTCGGTGGGGAGCGGCACGGCCTCCAGGACCGACCGCCGAGCGGCCAGCTCCCCGGCGAGCGGCTGGCCGAAGCAGGCAACGTCGGGCCGGAACAGCTCGAGGAGCGGCTTGGCCACCAGCTCGGTCACCCGGCCTCCCTCTCCGGCGGCGCCGGCGAGGGGCCGGCGGTAGGTCGCCTTCACAAAGCCGATCTCCGGATCCGAGAGCAGCGGCCCGAGGAGCCCGACGACGAAACGGGTCGAGAAGCTCTCCACGTCGGCGTCGAGGAAGACGATGACCTCGCCCCGGGCAGCGGCCAGGGCCGAGGCCATGGCCGCGCCCTTGCCCGCTCCGGACTGGGCCGGCGGGCCGGTCCGCACCACCCGGGCGCCGGCGCCAGCGGCCACCTCCGCCGTGGCGTCGGTCGAACGGTCGTCGGCCACCACGATCTCGTCGACGAGCCCGAGCGAGGTGACCAGCTCCCGCCGGATCGCAGTGATGATGGGGCCCACGGTCGCCGCCTCCTCCCTGGCCGGCAGGCAGACGGACACAGTGGCCCCGGCCTTGGCCGAGGCCAGTTGGGCCGCCCGGTAGGAGGCGTGGTGGTAGCGGCGCAGGACCGGCGGCAGGGAGGCGCTCGGGGGTGGCATCCAGCCCGGGAGCGGCTGGACTGCCCGCGCCGCGGCGATGCCCATCGACTGCAGCCTCCTCCCGTCGTCGAACGCCGACCTTCTAACAACTATCTCTGACGACTTTAGAAGTGCTCGTTTGATTACGTCAACTTGAGCCGCTTTTACAAGAATGCCGCCCGTCCCGGAAATGGTCGGCGGGGCCCGGAAATGGTCGGTCCGCCCCGACCGATTCGCCCAGAGTTTGTTTCATTTTGCGCAACTCTGCGCAGTGTGCAATATACTGGGCACCGATGTCTTCATCACACCCGTCCCCCGACGAGGCCGGCCTCCGCGCCCGGAAGAAGGCCGCCACCCGGCTTGCCCTTCGGCGCGCCGCGGTGCGCCTGGCGATCGAGCACGGGGTGGACCACCTCACGGTCGAGGCCGTCAGCGAGGCCGCTGGCGTGTCGACCCGGACGTTCTTCAATTACTTCTCGTCCAAGGAAGAGGCCCTGATGGCGGACCCTCCACCGATCGACGTCCTGCTCCGAGAAGAGCTGGCCGGAGCGCCGGCGGGCAGTCCCGTGCTGCCGGCGCTGCGCGCCGTGCTCCACCGGGTCGCCGCCGAGAAGGGGAACCAGCGCGACGAGATGATGGCCCGCCACCGGCTCGTCCGGGAATGCCCGGCCCTGGTCCCCAGCCACCTGGCCGCCCTGGCGGCGCACGAGCGGGCGGTGGCCGAGGCGGTGGCCGAGCACACGGGGCTCGATGTCGAGGCCGACATGTACCCGGCCCTCATCGCCGCCGCCACCACCACCGTCATTCGGGTCGCATTCGGGCGCTGGAAGGGCAGCTCGGACCAGTCGTTCGACGCGCTGGTCGACGAGGCATTCGATCGCCTCCTCCGGGGCATGGACCAGCCGGGCCCGTCGGGGGCCCCCGCCCCCGGCGGCCGACCGGCGGCAACCCGGGCTCCGGCGGGCGCCGACCGATGACAGCCGACCACCGACTCGAGGAGCTGCCCATGCCCCCCTCCCAGGCCACCCGGCGTGGCGCCGCCCCGGCTGCCCCACCAGACGGCCCCGGACCGGACGGCCCCGGACCAGACGGCCCCGGACCGGACGGCCCCGGACCGGACGGCCCCGGACCGCCCGGCCCCGGGCTGAGCCACCGGCGCGTCCTGGTCATCTTCGCCGGCCTGGTCCTCGCCATCCTGCTCTCGGCGCTCGACCAGACGGTGGTGGCCACCGCCCTCCCGACCATCGTCGGCGACCTGCACGGGCTCGACCAGCTGTCATGGGTGATCACGGCCTACCTGCTGGCCGCTACCGTCACCATCCCCATCTACGGCAAGATCGGCGATCTGCTTGGGCGCAAGAACGTCCTCGTCTTCTCGATCCTCGTGTTCCTGGCCGGATCCGTGCTCTCGGGGCTGTCGCAGTCGATCCTCGAGCTCATCCTCTTCCGGGCCGTCCAGGGCATCGGAGCCGGCGGCATCATGATCGGCGCCCAGGCCATCATCGGGGAGATCATCAGCGCCCGGGAGCGGGGCCGCTACATGAGCATCATGATGCCGATGATCGGCGTGGCCACGATCATCGGACCGCTCCTCGGCGGTTTCCTCACCGAGCACGCCAGCTGGCGGTGGATCTTCTACATCAACATGCCGGTCGGCGCCCTCTCCCTCGCCGTCATCGGCGTCGGGCTGAAGCTCCCCCGCATCGACCGCCGGCCGGTGATCGACTACACCGGCACCGCCCTGCTCGCCGCCGGCGTCAGCTGCCTCGTGCTCCTCACCAGCCTGGGCGGTACCACCTACCCGTGGGCGTCGGCACCGGTGGCCGCCCTCGGCGCCGGGGCGATCGCCCTCCTCGTCGCCTTCGTCATGGTCGAGCGCCGGGCGCCGGAGCCGATCATGCCGCTGCGCCTCTTCTCCAACCGCATCTTCGTGGTGTGCATCGGGCTGGCGTTCGCCGTGGGCTTCGCCATGATCGGAGCGGTGAGCTACCTCCCCACGTTCCTCCAGCTGGTGGACGGGGCGAGCGCCACCAACTCGGGCATCCTCCTACTGCCACTGGTCGGCGGCATGATCGCCTCCTCCATCACCACCGGCCAGCTGATGAGCCACACCGGGCGCTACAAGATCTTCCCGATCCTGGGCGCCGGGGTGGCGGCGGTCGGCATGTACCTGCTCTCCACCATGGGCCCCACCACCTCCACGTTCGCCTCGAGCGTCGACATGGTGGTGCTTGGCTTGGGGCTCGGCATGACCATGCCGGTGCTCACCCTGGCCGTGCAGAACTCGATCCCCTTCTCCGACCTCGGGGTCGGCACCTCGGGGGTGAACTTCTTCCGCCAGATCGGGGGCTCCATCGGCGTCGCCCTGGCCGGCACCATCTTCACCACCCGCCTCACCGCCCAGCTGGCCACCCATCTCCCGGCTGGCCTGGCCAGCAAGGCGGCGGCCCACGCGCAGGGGATCACCCCGGCGGCGCTGCACCACCTCCCGGCGCCCGTGCGCCACGACTTCGTCGTCTCCTTCGCCAATTCGCTGCCGCCGGTGTTCCTCGACTTCACCCCCCTGCTGATCGCCGCCTTCGTGCTGGCGTGGTTCATGAAGGAGAAGCCGCTCTCCAACCGGGCCCACGCTGCCGGCCCGCCCCCGGCCACCCCGACCGTGCTGGCGACGGCCAGCGCCGAGCCGTCGGCCAAGGCCAGCTGAACCGACCGCCGGGCGCCGGTCGATGACGCCGACGTGGGCCGCCGCGCCGTCCTCACTTGCACCGGCGCGGCGGCCATCATCGGAGTGCGCAGCCCCGCCGCCTACGGCGCCGGCAGGCCGAGGGCCGCACCGGCCAGGCCGGCGATCTCCCCCGAGACCGCGTCCAGGGCACGCGTGCCGGCCAGGGCATCGAAGATCTCGAAGCCGGTGAGGGCCAAGAGGACGCGCACCGACCGGTCCCGGTCACCCAGGGGGGGCGTGGGATAGCGCGCCGCCAGCCGGTCGACGAGCACGCCCAGGCCCTGCCGTCGCCGGTCGTCCCGGTCGGCGACGACCTGCCCGACCTCTGGATCGAGGGCGGCCAGCGCCCGCAGCCGCCGCATCACCCGGCGATCGGCCTGCCAGAAGCGGCCGAAACAGGCGACGAAGTCGGCCAAGGCCCCGACCGGCTCCGGGTTGGCGAACGCTCCGGCCAGGTCGGCCATCTGCCCGTCGCCGGCCAGGTCGTCGCAGAGCGCCTCGAGCAACCCGGTCTTGGAACCGAATTGGTAGTACACAGTGGCGCGAGCCACGTCGGCACGTGCCGCCACCGCGTCGACGGTGAAGGCGGTGTACCGCGCCGCCCCGCCGAGGAGGGCCCGGGCGGCGTCGAGGACCTGGCGGCGTGACTCGTCGACCAGCGCTTGGCGCTTCCCGAGGTTGTAGGGGCGGGGGCACACGGGCCGCAGGCAAGCCTTTCCTTTGGACGTCCGGTCCAACCAAAGGGTAGCGCCGGCCACGGGGGAAGCGCCGCCTGCACCCGGTCGAGCGCCGGTCAGCGCCCTGGTCGCCGATCTCCTCGCCATCCTCGTGGCCCTGCCGCTCGCCGCCGCGCTCGGCGCTCCCGTCCCCGGCCCCGCTCAGTGCGCCAGGCGGATCATGCGAGCCCGATCACGACGACACCTCGTCCAGCCGACCGGCCTTCTCGTCGTACACGAAGCCACGCACGGCGTCCCTATGGGGGAGGAAGGGACTGGCCTTGATCCTGGCCACCGACTGGCGCACGTCCCTCGAGTCAGGATCGTCCCCGGCGGCCCACGGAGGGCGGACACCGGTGTCCTCGTGGATCTGGCGGGCGAAGGCCTCCTCGCTGAAGGTCCGCATGCCGCAGTCAGCGTGGTGGACCACGACGATCTCCTCGGTCCCGAGGAGGCGCTGCGAGATGGCCAGGGTGCGGATCGTGTCGTCGTTGACGGCGCCCCCGGCATTGCGGATGACGTGGGCGTCGCCCTCGGCCAGCCCGAAGATCCCGTACGGGTTCACCCTGGCGTCCATGCAGGTGACGACGGCCACCTTCAACCCGGGCGCCATCGGCAGGCTTCCCTTGTCGAAGTCGGCGGCATACGTCGCGGCCTTGCGCAGCAGGTCGTCGGTGATCGTCACGGCACTCCTCCCCGATGGCTCGCCATGGTGACCAACATAAGCAGACTTCTCGGCGGCACCGCCCATCGGAGCCCCCGCCCGCCGTCCCGGCGCCGGTGAGCACCCGATCTCCGGGCGCGCCGGCGACGTTCCGGCCGAGCCGTTTGGGTTGTGTATTACCAGCGCGTAGTGTAAAAACAACCGGGACACCCAGGCCGACCCGGCCCCGCCGACAGGAAGGAAGCCAACGTGCCCACCGACCAGCTCCTCGACGTCCGAAGCGAGATCCCCCAGCGGCGCCACGAACTGATCTTCGAGACGTTTGCCGGGCTGACGCCCGGCGCCGCCTACGTTCTCGTCAACGACCACGACCCCAAGCCGCTCCGTTACCAGTTCGAGGCCGAGCATGCCGGCCAGTTCACCTGGGAGTACCTCGAGGAGGGACCCGAGGTGTGGCGGGTGCGCATCGCCCGCACCGGCGGGCCCTCGTGACCGTCGTGCCCGACTGGCGCTCCGTCGCCCAGGCCGGCGACGACGGGCCCGGCGTGTCCTTGCTCCACGAATCGCCCGAGCTGAAGGTGGTGCTCGTCGCCCTCGGTGCCGGTCAGGGCCTCCCCGACCATCCCGGGCCGGCGGCCTGCTTCCACTTCCTCGACGGCCGGGGCGAGGTGCTCATCGACGGCCGACCGGAAGCCGTATCGGCCGGCGCCACGGTGATCGTGCCGCCCGGGGCCCGCCGGGGCGTCCGGACGAGCTCAGGGTTGGTGTTCCTCGGCAATCTCGGCGATCCGGCTTCCGAGCACGGGCCGCACTAGGCCAGGCAGCTCCCGTCCGGCCCGGCTCCCGTCCGGCCCGGCTCCCGTCCGGCCCGGCACTTGCCGCCTGCCAATGCTACTTTCTCTCCCAGAGTCGCCAATTTTCTTGATGCCATGAATGGTCGATTGGAGAGGAAGGCGGCATGGCCGATCTGGTGGTCGACGGAGACGATCTCGCCCTGCGCCTGTCCCGGGCCGAGAGGATCGAGGGGGTTCACGGCGACCTGCGGGCGCCGATGGCAGCGGTGACGGACGTCGAGGTGCTCGACGACGCCCACCGGGCAGCCGACGTCATCGGAGCGAAGGTGGGAACCCGGATCTTCAGGGTGGTGGAGGTCGGTACCGTCTACGGCGCCGGCAAGAAGATCTTCGTGGCGGTCCATCACGACACCCCCAGGGGGCTGCGGGTGTGCCTCTCGGGCGCCGACCAGGACGAGTGGGTCGTCGGGTGTGCCGATCCCGAGGCAATCGCCGCCACCATCGGCTCGTGGCGTCGAGGACCATAACTCTTCCCACGCCGGCACGACGCTCCCGCGTCACGGCCGATGCCGCCCCCGGTCCGGCTCGGCATCACGACCGGTTCGTGCCGTAGCGAACGAGCAGCGGTCCGGCGGTCCGGCGACGCGGGAAGCCCCGGCGACCTGCGGACCTGGGTTGTGAGGCGCCGCGACGTCTCCGGCGCCGCTCGGGTGAAGGGGCGGGCCAACGCCGTCGCCAGCTTGGTGCCGGATGCCGCGGCGGCCAGGCGTGCCCGCCGCGCCGGGGTGGGGAGCGACCGACGAGGAGCCCGGTACCGGCGCCGCCCGGCGATGCCGGTCAATTCCGTTGCTGCCCACACCGGCGGGACTCCACCACCAGCTCGCATCTGGCACGAGCCCTTGTGAGGCGGAGCACCCCAGGGGAAAGATGATCGCGTCCGGAAGTGAGAGGAGAACCCATGGCTGCTCTGTCCTCCGTGCTGGCAAGGCTGGACGGTGCCCGCACCTGGCAGGAGGACCTCTACCAGGCCTTGCACCGTCATCCTGAGCTCTCCCACCAAGAGCACGACACGGCGGCCAAGGTGGCCGAGCGGCTCACGCGGTGCGGCTTCGAGGTTCACCAGGGTGTCGGGGGGACCGGGGTGGTAGGCGTGCTCAGGAACGGGGACGGCCCTGCGGTGCTGCTGCGGGCAGACATGGATGCGCTGCCCATGAGAGAGACGACCGGCCTGTCGTACGCCAGCACCGTCGTGGTCACCGACGCCAGGGGTCACGAGTTGCCGGTGGCCCATGCCTGCGGCCACGACATGCACGTCACCTGCCTGCTCGGGGCCGCCGACCTGCTCGCCTCGGGCTCCGACCACTGGCACGGCACCTTGGTGGCACTTTTCCAGCCAGCCGAGGAGACGGGCGACGGCGCCAAGGGGATGGTCGACGACGGACTGGCCAGGCTCATCCCGGTTCCCGACGTGGCGCTTGCCCAGCACGTCCTGCCGGCACCAGCCGGACAGGTCGGTACCCATGCCGGTCCCACGCTCTCGGCCGCCGACAGCATGCGCGTCACCATCCACGGGCGCGGAGGTCACGGTTCGATGCCCCAGGCCACCGTCGACCCGGTGGTGCTGGCGGCCATGATCGTGGTCCGCCTGCAGACCGTGGTCTCGCGGGAGGTCCCACCGACGGAGACGGCGGTGCTCACGGTAGGCAGCATCCAGGCCGGCACCAAGAGCAACGTCATCCCTGACCAGGCCGTGCTCGAGCTCAACGTCCGCACCTACCGCGGCCAGACGCGCAAGACCGTGCTGGGCGCCATCCGCCGGATCGTCACCGCCGAGTGCCAGGCGTCGGGCTGCCCGGAGGAACCCGAGTTCGAGCTGTTCGACCGCTTCCCCGTTACCGACAACGACGCCGCGACCACCGAGCGGGTGGCCGGAGCCTTCAGGAGCTTCTTCGGCGAGCGGGCCCACGAGTTGGGCCGACAGACGGCGAGCGAGGACTTCAGCGACATCCCGGCCGCCCTCGGCACCCCGTACACCTACTGGGGAGTTGGGTGCATCGACGCCGAGGAGTACCGCAAGGCGGCCGACGCCGGCCGGGTGGACCAGGACATCCCGGTCAACCACTCCCCCGCGTTCGCTCCGGTCATCCAGCCGACCCTCGACACCGGCACCCAGGCGCTGGTGGTCGCCGCCCTCGACTGGCTCGGGTCGTAGGGCCCCACCGCAGCCGGCGCTCAGTCGCCTCCAGCCGCTCTCCCAGGAGGGGTCGGAGCGTTCAGCCCGAAACGCACGCCCACCATCCGCACCACGAAGCAGCTGACGGCGGCGCCGAGGGCAGCCGGCGGGCCATAGACATGCCCCGAGGTGGTCGCCACGGCCACGCCCGCCCCGATCAGGGCAGGTATGGCGTACAGCTCGCTGCGCAGGACGGTCGGTACCTGCCGGAGGAGCACGTCGCGCAGGGTGCCACCGCCCACCCCGGTCACCGCCCCGAGGATCACCGCCTGGCCAGCCCCGAGCCTGAAGGCCAGCGCCGTGGTGGCCCCGGTCACGGCAAACAAGCTCAGGCCGGCGGCGTCGAGGACCGTGATGAGCCCCGCCACCTTGTCCAGGCGACGCCCGAGGAAGAAGGCCACCAGGCCGCCACCGGCCGCCACCACCAGGTACCGCCAGTCCCGGAAGGTCGCCGGAGGCAGGTTGTCGATGAGCAGGTCACGCAGGATGCCGCCGCCCAGGCCGGTGATCATGCCCAGGGTGACGACCCCGACGATGTCCAGCTTGGCGTGGCGCACGGCGGTAAGGGCGCCGTTGAGGGCAAAGGCGAAGGTGCCGGCGAGGTCCAGGCTCAGCAGGAGGGGGGCTTCGGCGACCATCGGGTGTATGTCTACAGCGCCTGCCGTTCGATGCCCCGGCTGGCCAGTCCCCGGGGTGGCGAGACGACCGGCGGTCCGAGGAGTATGGGAGCGAGATGTCCGTTGCCCGTCGGGGACGGCATGGGGGCAACCTGTCCCGAGCCGGCTCCCGTGGACCTCGTCGACGAGCCGCTGGATCCTCTTGGCCGGTGAGCCACCGATCGCACCTGGTGTGGCGGATCCCGGCGGCTGCTGCCCGTCTCCGGCCTATCGACGGGCCCGCAGCGAAACGCCAACCCCAGGGAGTCGGTGATGCGCCTCCGTCGGGATCCGCCCCACAAGGTGACCACCGCCACCGGCGCCCCCAAGGTGGTCGTGGCGGGAGCCTGCCGGCCGCCCTGAAGACGGCGATCGCGGCGCTCGCCCCTTTGGCGAGCCGGTCCGTCGTAGCCGGCATTCGCCGGTCCTCACGCCACCTGCCCGGTGCGGTCGTGGACGTAGCACCAGTCCCAGGTGTCGCCGGGCATGATCGAGCGCATCACCGGGTGCTGGGTCTGGTGGTAGTGCTTGGTGGCGTGAGTGCCGGGGGACGAGTCGCAACATCCGACGTGGCCGCACTGGCGGCACTCGCGCAGCGCCACCCACTGAGTTCCCTCGGCGAGGCACTCCTCACAACCGTCGGGCGTCCGAGGCGGCGGGAAGTCGGCCAGCTCGACGCCATCGAGATGTTCACAAAGCTCGGCCATGTTCGTCTCCTTTCGCCCGGTGCATCCAGCTCAGTCGGGCCGGTGCATTCAGTCGGGACGCTCGGGGTCGACGTCGTCGGGGTGGCGGTGAGGCAGTTCGGGTTCCGGGACGTGACCGAGCCGGCCCGCCTGGTAGTCCTCCATGGCCTGGGCGATCTCCTCCCTGGTGTTCATGACGAACGGGCCGTAGTGCACGACCGGCTCCCGAATGGGCCGCCCGCCGAGGATCAACAGCTCCAGGCCCGGGTGACGGCTTTCTTGGCGGACATCGGCCGCGGCCCGCAGGGCCTCGCCAGGGCCGAAGACGACGAGCTGGTGATCGGTGATGGGGCGCCGCTCGACCCCGGCGCTGCCCCGCCCGGCGAGCACGTAGATCAGCGCATTGAACTCGGCCGGCCACGGTACGACCAGCTCGGCACCCGGGCCGAGCGTGGCGTGCACCATGGTGATGGGCGTGAACGTCGATCCCGGGCCCCGGTGGCCGGCGACCTCCCCGGCGATGACCCGAACGAGCGCGCCCCCGTCAGGCGACGACAAGAGCGCCGCCTGCCCGGCCCGCAGGTCCTGGTAGCGAGGTGGGTTCCACTTGTTGGCGGCCGGCAGGTTGACCCATAGCTGCACCCCGTGGAACAGCCCACCGGTCGCCACCAGGGACTCCGGTGGCGCCTCGATGTGCAAGATGCCCGCCCCGGCGGTCATCCACTGGGTGTCGCCGTTGGTGATGCGGCCGCCGCCGCCGTTGGAGTCTTGATGGTCGAAGATCCCGTCGATGATGTAGGTGACGGTCTCGAAGCCCCGATGGGGGTGCCACGGCGTGCCCTTGGGCTCCCCCGGCCCGTAGTCCACCTCCCCCATCTGGTCCATGTGCACGAACGGGTCGATGTCCGCCGTGGTCGCCCCGGCGAACGCCCGGTACACCGGGAAGCCCTCACCTTCGAGGCCCGCCGGCGCGGTCGTCACCGAGGTGACCGCCCGCTGGCGGGTCGTCGCCGGATCCGGGAGCGGAACCTTGGGCAGGACGAGCGGGTCGTCGACGGTCACTGCCGGCATCGATGCCTCCTCTCGCGGTCTCGGCTACCAGTGCAGCGTCAGCGCGCTGGCGAACCCAGAGCCGATCTGCTCCTGGATGGCCATGTGGAACAGCCCGACCTGCTCCAGCATGCGGGCCCGGCGCAGCGGGCCCACGTCGATCGCCCGCATCCCACCGTCCTCCACCAGGGCCGTCACCGCCGCCTTGGCGTCGTCGTCGTCGCCGGCGATGAGGACGTCGAGGGCCTGGCCGCCGACCTCTCCCGCCACGAGCGTCTTGGCGAAGGTCGTGTTGAACGCCTTCACCACCCTCACCCCCTCGGGAACCACCTTGGCGGTCTCCTCCGCCGAGGAGCTTCCCCCGGGGGTCGTGACCCGCTCCATCGTGGACCACTCGACCGGGTTGGCGATGTCGACCACGATCCGGCCGGCGAGGGCGTCCCGGTGCTCCTCGATGGCCTTGGTGATCTCCTCGTAGGGCAATGCGAAGACCACCAGGTCCCTGGTCACCGTGTCGCTGGTGCCGGCCTTCGGGCCGAGCTCGTCGGCCAGCGATCGGGCACCTTCGAGGTTGCGGTCGACGAGCTCCACCTCGTTGCCCCCCGCCACGGCCCGGGTGGCGATCCCCCGGCCCATGTTGCCGGCCCCGACGATCGTGATCCTCATGAGCCTCCTCCTGTCCCCGACGGTTGCCTACCCACAGGGTCGCGCCGCTGAACGCTGACGACCACGGCGAAAGTCCCGAGACTCCTCGGCGAGCCGTCACAACCGCCTGGCCAAGGAGGCGCAGCGTCTTGCGAACAAGCGAGAAGCACCCCAGGCCGGGCGCGGGCAGGAGCCGGGCAGGAGCATCGGCATCGGCGATCGTTGCCGCCCGGGCCCCCGAGCGACGTCGTGCAAGCCATCGCTGCCATCGCTGCCATCGGCCCGAGCAGGGCCACCCTACGTGTCAAGCTGACGTGAGACGCCCCAACCGGCGAGCTGGCCACGGTGTCCGCCCTCGGCTGCGGGTTGCCAGCCGCCGGGGAGCTCCCGGGCGCCGACTCCATGTCCGACCTGCTCACCATCGAGGTGGCCGAGGAGCGCTCCGCCATCCGGAGCCGGCGGAGCGACGTCGGCCAGCACGCGGTGGCCGACGTCCCTGGACGGACAGGTGGCCACATGGAGCGAGGCGCCTAGGCTCCGGGCGTCTCATCTCCCACGAGCAGGCGGCGATCGGGGGCCCGCCTTTCGGGGTGCCCGCCTTTTGGGGTGCCCGCCTTTCGGGGTGCCCGCCTTTCGGGGTGCCCGGATTGCCGGCACCGGAGCTTCGGGAAGGAAGTCACGACGTGACCACGACACCGATGATGCCCGCCGTGTTCTTCGGGCACGGAACCCCGATGAACGCGGTCGATCGCAACCGCTACACCGAGGCGTGGCGGGTGTTCGGCGCGGCGATCCCGCGGCCCCGGGCCATCTTGATGGTCTCCGCCCACTGGTACATCAACGCGTCGGCCGTCACCGCCATGGTCAAGCCGAGGACCATCCACGACTTCTACGGCTTCCCGCCGGACCTGTTCGCCGTGGACTATCCGGCTCCCGGGGACCCCGACCTGGCCGCCGAGGTCGCCGACCTGCTGCGGCCCACCTGGGTCGGGCTCGACACCGACAGCTGGGGCCTCGACCACGGCACCTGGTCGGTGCTCCGCCACGCCTTCCCGGCAGCCGACATCCCCGTCGTGCAGCTGTCGCTCAACGCCACCAAGCCCGTCGAGCACCACCTCGAGCTCGGAGCGGCACTGGCCCCGCTCCGCCAGCGCGGGGTCCTCGTCGCTGCCAGCGGCAACGTCGTGCACAACCTCCGCCGCATCGATTGGGCCCAGCCCGACGCCGGCTACGACTGGGCACGGCGCTTCGACGACGAGGTAGCCGAGGTCATGACCAGCCGTCCGGCGGAGCTCGCCACCCTCCAGGCTCACCGCGACTTCCCCATGGCTGCGCCTACGCCCGACCACTTCCTGCCGCTCGCGTACCTGGCGGGAGTGGCCTCCGCCGGTGCCGACACCGCCCATGTGCTCGTCGACGGCTACGCGATGGGATCACTGTCCATGGCCAGCTACACGGTCGGCTGCCACCAGATCACCTCCAGCGGCGGCGGCGCCCCACCCCTGCCCGAGGTGCCGGCCGACGAGACCAACTTATGACACGCGTGCTGGCCCGGGTCGGAGCGCCCGCTCTCAACTCCAGGGCGGGGAGTCCACCACCATGCGGGGAAGGACCGAGTCCACCTGCCCGAAGCGCTCGGCGCCCGATATCCGCTCGGCGTGCGCCTGCATGATCTCGTCCAGGCTGCGGGCGACGTAGTTCCACCACATGAGCAGCGGCTCGTCGAAAGGGGCGCCACCGAGCAGCAACGCCCGCGCCGGCACGGCGGCGGACAGGCCGAGCTCGTCGCGGCCAGGGCCGAGGTAGGCGAGCTGGCCGGGACCCACCGTGCGCCCTTCGGTCGTCACTGCGCCGGTGCACACCACCAGGGCGTGCTCGAAGTCGGGGCGCACCGGCACCGCGGCGCGACCCGGTCGAAGCTCGAGGTCGGCACCGACGAGGTCGCTGTCGTGCCGCGCCGGGGAGGCTGCCCCGCCGAGCTCCCCGACGAGCACGGTGACCACCGCAGCGCCGAGCTCTAGGCCGGGAAGCTCTTCGTGATGCTCGAAGGCCGGCCGGCCGTCCTTGGTGGCCGATAGCTGGGCCACCCACAACTGCATCCCATGTAGCAGGCCGCGGTAGTAGCCGGTGCCCTCCTCGGAGTGGGCGATGCCATGGCCGGCGGTCATCAGGTTGAGCTGGCCAGGAATGATGACCTGCTCGGTGCCGAGCGAGTCGCGATGCACGGCTTCCCCCTCGAACAGCCACGTGACGGTCTGCAGGCCGATGTGGGGATGCGGGGCGATATCCAGACCGCGGTCGGGGGTGACCGGGGATGGGCCCATATGGTCGGCGAAGCACCACGCCCCCACGGTGCGCCGCCCCCGGCGCGGCAACGCCCGGCGCACCGGGTACGAGCCGACCTGCCCCGGCCGGCTGTCGACCACCTCTACCGCGCCGGCGCCAGGCGCGGAGCAGGCCACCTCGGCACCGGCATCAGCAGCGGTCACCGGGCCGCTCACCGGGCACCAGCCGCCTCGCCGGGAGCCGGGAACGAAAGGCAGGCCCCGGCCCGGTAGCGGCCCCGACCGGCCTCGACGCTGAGCACCGCAGGGGTGCCGCCGGTGGGAAAGATCGTGTCGGTGTCGTTGGTGGTGTCCCGGCCGGGCCACTCAGCGTAGGGGGCGGTCGCCAGCACCTCGTCGCTTACCGGGTCGGGGAAGTACAGCTGGTTGGTGAAGATCACCGCTGCGGCCCGCACGATGACATGGACGTGGACCGTCCGCCCCGGGTACCAGCCCGGGTACATCGTGTCGAACTCGACCATGCCGGCGACATCGCTCACCTGGCGGCCTCGCAGGAACGTCTCGCCGGGCAGGTACTCGGCTCTCGGGGCGGTGGCGGCGGTGACGACGACCGACGGATCGGGGGGAGGGAACCCCGAGTAGCGCCCGAGCGCGTCACAGTGCCACACCTCCACCGCCACCCCGGCGAGCGGGGCACCGTCGTCCACCAAGCGAACACCCAGCTGGAGCGGTACGCCCGGCCGGTCTTCGGCGATGTCGCGGCGGACCGGTTCCACACCACGACGATACGGGCCCTGCTCCTGCTCGGCCCACCGCCGGCACACCGCCACGTGTCCGAGCAGCCGGGCCATCTCAGGACGGACAGGCTCGGCCAGGCTCATCCCACCACAGCCGGTTCCTGGGGCACGCCGATGGCGGGAGCCACACGGTTGCCACGCCCTCGCCATGTCGTACCCGGTCGAGACAGCCCCTCGGTCGCCGCGGAGAGGGACGAGCTGCTGCAGTGGCGCGACACCCGGCGCCTGCCAGACCGGAGCCTACGGATCCTACAGCGAGAGCTGGACCACGAGGAAGGGCTCCTCCCACCGCCCCCTCGCTGAGGGCGTACCGGGAGACGAGGTGGTCATCGAAGCGGCTCATCGGCATGGCCCACACCAGGGCCACCTGGGCAACTGCTGTCTAGCGGTGGGAGGACCCTCGACCTAGCGGTGGGAGGACCCTCGACGGATGTGATGAGAGATCATCTTGGCGCGCCAGCGTGAGGAATCCCGTCGCCGGAGCCGGGCCGGCGCGTTTCGGCGGGGGGTGGACAAGTCGCCGGTGCCGCTGAGGTCGAAGGCTTCAGAGGTCGAGCGTGACGTCGGCCGCCGGGTGGGCGCAGCAAATGAGCACGTTGCCGTGCCCAGGGGGTTCCAGCGGCTCGGGCCGGTAGTCGACCGCCCCGGCCACGAGCCCGCTCACGCAGGTATGGCATACCCCGGTCCGGCATGCCCAGCGGACGCTGACGTCACAAGCCTCGGCCAGCTCCAGCAGGCTGGTGTACTGCTCGTCCCAGGCGACGGCGATCCCGCTGCGGGCGAAGGACACCTCAGGGCCTGTCCTCGCCGGGCCCGCCGGCGGGTGAGGCGCCCGGCTCTCCCGACCGACCCGGTCGACGACGCCGGGCGTGAGCGGGCGCCCGGGGCCGAAAAGCTCGGTCGAGACGTGGGCCGCCGGCACGCCCCAGGCAGCGAGCCCGGCGGTCAGGTCCGCCATGAAGGCGTCGGGCCCGCACAGGTAGAAGTCGGCATCGACAGGGATGCCGAGCCGGCGGAGCACGTCGACGTCGACGCGCCCGGTTGCGTCGAAGGTGCCGCCCAGACGGTCGGTGGCCAACGGGCGGCTGTAGGCGACGAAGCGCCGGACGTGGGGCAGCTTGCCCACAAGGTCGTCGACCTCGCCGGCAAAGGGATGCTCGCTGGAGTTGCGCGCCCCGTGGACCCACCACACCACCCGGGACGAGCCGGCGGCGGCGAGCGAGTGGAGCATGGCCAGCACCGGGGTGGCACCGATCCCGGCGCTCAACAGCACCACCGGGCGGTCGCCGGCGCGCAGCAGGAAGGCCCCCCGGGGGGCGGCCACCTCGAGGGTGTCGTTGGCGTGGACATGGGCGGCCAGGTACCGCCCGGCGACGCCGTGGGGCTCCAACTTGACGCTGATCCGGTACCGTCGCTGCCCGGAGGGTCCGGAGATCGAGTAGCTGCGCAGCAGCGGTGGGCGATCGGTCTCGGCAGGCAGGCGGAGGGTGACGAACTGGCCCGCCGCCGCCGCGGGGAACGGCGGGTCACCGGTCACCTCGAGCTCGAAGGAGCGCACGCTCCGGCTCTCTCGGCGCACCGCCGCCACCCGCATGGGCCGGAACCCCGACCACGCCGGCTGGGGGCCGAGGTCGAGGGCCAGGCCGGCGTTCCCCGTCCACCCGCCCTCGTGGCGCTGATTGAGCAGGGAGCGGAAGGACGTCTTCCACCCCTCGGAAAGCGCCGGGATACGCAGGGCGGCCGCCAGGCGGGACCGCTCGTGGCCGGGCAGGTAGAGGAGGGCGTCGACGGCGCTGACCGTCAGCTGCTCGGGACCGTCGGCCACTTTTTCGATCTCGTCCCCGGCCTCGGCCTCGCCTTCTTCTATGACCCGGAAGTAGAAGCCGGGCCGGTGGTGGGCGACGAAGAGGGCGGCCATCTGGGGCTCGTCCATGCGGATGCCGAGCCGGTAGCAGGTGACCCGGGGCTGGCTGATCTCGAAGACGGCGGTGCCGATACGATAGCGGTCACCGATGCAGACCTCGTCGTCGGCCAGCCCCTCGACGGTGAAGTTCTCCCCGAACTGTCCGTAGGTGAAGCCGGAGCGGCCGAGCTGGTGCTCCCAGTAGCGGTAGGAGTCGATCTGGTAGACGAGCACCGCCCGCTGCTCGCCACCGTGGCCCACGAGATCGCCCTGCCCGTCGCCGTCGACGTCGAGCCGGCGGACCATACGCTTGCCGGTGACGGGCTCCTTCCACACCCCGGTATGCACGGTCCGACCTTTCCAGACCACGTCGCGGGGCAGGCCGACGTTCACCGACAGGAGGCGCGCCATCCTCAGCCGGCTCCCCTGTCGAGCCTTCGAAGATGCCACCGGGGTCGGGCGCGCCCAGCACCACCCCGCCCGCAGTCACAGCGGAACGCGGCCCGTACCACCGCCGCCCGCACCGGCTCCGGATGCTGCCGCTTCCTATTGAAGCGGCAGCTCGGCCCCTCGCTCCTTCTCTGGACGGAGCCCGAAGATACGCCGCTCACCGGGGTCGATGCGTAGATCATCGATGCTCGTCTCCCGCCGGACCATGAGCCCCCCGCCCGGTCGAGCTCCCACAGATCGTTGCCGTAGCTACGCCACCACTGCCCGCTGGGATCGTGGCTCTCGGACTGGGAGCGCACCGCAATCCGGTTCCGAAGGCCCGTAGGCCTTCCTCAGCGAGTAGTCGAGCTCCCGCTGCCAATTCTGAGTGTGGAAGTCGATGATCTCGCCCGCGGGGATCGCACGTGTTCCACGCGTCCTCGGCACCCTGCACCTTCTGGACGGCGGCGTCTCGGGAGAATGGTAGGAGGGGAGGTCGTTCCTCGGTCATGGTTCTCCCTTTCCTTGGACAAGACGGTGCCGGCTCTCCGATCGCATCGCCACGGTCCACCCCTGGGGCGTCGGCTCGTTCGGCCGCTCGTCTGGCTGCGGTTCCTTGGCGAGAGCCACGAACTCTGACCTCGATCTGGATGCAAGAGCCCCCGCACGGCAGAGGTGATCGTGCGGACGTCATCGGTACGGACGCCGCGGACCTTCATGCATGCGTGCTCGGCCTCCAGGACGACGCCGATCCCTTGGCGTCGAGGCACTCGCCCATGCAGTCGGCCACCAATTCGGCCATTGCACGCTCGGAGCGGAGCCGGTTGACCCGGAAAGGCTGCCCGTCACCAAGCGGCGGTGGCGACCACGGTCGGGTGTCACCGGGGTCGCCAGCTCCAACATCCAAGCCATGTCTGCTACCGGAAGCTCGCTCGAGTCCCACCATGGATCCGTTGAACGACCTCTCCAACTTACGTGACGATCTACTTCAGGAAGGCTACCAACCTCCCGGCGGCCAGGCCGCACCCCGTGACCGCCACGCGGTAGCGCCGGTGACCCGCCACCAGAGCCATCGCCATCGCCATCGCCATCGCCATCGCCATCGCCATCGCCATCGCCATCGCCATCGCCATCGCCATCGCCATCGCCATCGCCATCGCCATCGCCCTCGCCCTCGCCCTCGCCCTCGCCCTCGACGGGATGATGGGTGGCTCCATGCGCAGGGTCCGGGGTGGACGCCAGCACGATTGCCGTCAGGGGCTGCGTGGACGAAGTCACCGAACGCAAGGAATCCAATTTCTACAACGGTCTCCCCTCGGTCTGTGCACGAAGGAGGCCCAGGACCCTGATGTCGGCTCGGTACTTCAGATACTGCATTCGCATCTCATCAGGTTCGGGCGGATTCTTGGATGGCACGGACGGCAATGGCCGCGACCGGACGAGTGTCCGGGGTCGACACAGGCAAGCGTTACCTTCACTCCTGACAACACGTACTCCACGGGCGCCGAGACTTCGGCCCGGCCCAATTGAGGGCCGCCAGCGACACGTCCTCGTTGGCGCCGATCAGCAGTCGGGGCCGCCACTGGGTCATGTCCCGGTGCGTCTGAGACCCGTTCGGAGCCTTAAGACCTGCGTGAGCGGATCAGCCGTCTCGACGTGGCGTTCAACAACCTGACCGCCTTCGGCGCTGGCCCAACCAGGGAACAGGATCGTCCCGGCCATTCTTGAACGGCTTCGACAGTGCCCTGTTGGCGATGCCACCGGGCCTCTTTGCCTACGTCGGCCAGCGTCCCGTCGGCTGGATCCGGGCGTAGCCGCCCCAGGCCGATCCGGGCCCCGTATCGTCTGGACATGATCCCCACCGAGCCGACGGTGCACGACCAGATCGCTCACGGTCTGAGGGAGCATCGGGCCAAGAAAGGGATCCGGTTCAACGTCGCCGTCACGGTTGTCGAGATCGGCGGCGCCATCGCGCTATTCCATCTCGCCCAGCAGATGGGCGCGAGTGACGTGGTCAGCTACCTGATCGGCAGTATCGGCCCCGTCGTCGGCGGGTTCGCTGTCTGGGCGAAGGCCCGCAAGTTCAGCGGAGCCTCGGCCGCGATCTTCGCGTTCACGGCCATCTCCGCCATCATCGCCGTAGCTGGAAGCACCACCCCGAAGGTGCTGCTCTACAAGGACTGCGCGACCACCGCCCTCATCGGCCTCGTCTTCTTGGGCTCGTGCGTCCTCGCCCGCAAGCCAGTCGTGTTCTACATGGCGCAGCGATACGGCACCGACGGCTCCCATGACGGGATGGCCAACTTTGACAAGATGTGGGACACCTACCGCGACTTCCGGACCGGCATGTACGTCACCAACCACCTGTGGGCGGTCCTGTTCCTCGCTCAGTCGGCGGTGACCGCCCTGATCATCCGCCAGACCACCTATGGCACCGCCTACGACTACGACCAGATCCTCCCTGTGATCGCGGTCGTGCTCGGCATCATCGGCTCGATCGCCATCGGCCGCTACTTCGCCAAGAAAGGCAGGGCGCGCGGTGCCGCAGCCCGCACCGCGCCCGCTGACTCAGCGTGATCACCCAAGCCGCCGAGGGACGCGTCCCTACTGTTCATACCTGGTACCCATCCTCGTGGCTGAACCGACACATCCGCCATGGTGGTCTCCTCAAGCGGCGCTTGCCATCGGCTCCGGCACGGCGCGCATCACCAGCACCCTGATTTTCGTCAGAGACCAGCCAGACGGCGACGCAGTAGGGTCTTCTCTCGTTCGTTCCGGACGAGGTCGAGCGCGGCCCGGTAGGCGGTGGCCGCCTCGGTTCGCCTTCCGAGCCTCCGCAGCAGGTCGGCTCGGGTCGCAGGAAGCAGGTGGTACGCCCGTAGGGCGTCGCTCTCTAGCACGTCAAGCGCCGCAAGGCCCGCCTCGGGACCATCGCGCATTGCCACCGCCATCGCCCTGTTCAGCTCGATAACTGGCGACGGGGACACCGCCATCAGGAGGTCGTAGAGCGCCACGATCTCCGCCCAGCCGTCGTGAACAGCCACGCCAGAGGCTTCGTCGGCACCCCGTCGAGCGGCCAGTGGTGCAGCGCCGCTTCGATGGCCTCCGATGCGGTGTCCTCGGCGAGATCGAGATCACCGAACTGGCGCACGAGTAGGGCGAGCAGCCGGCCGTGTTCCTCTCGGAACACGGCCTCGACGGACCCGTCGGCGTCACCACTCACGATGGACTCATTTCCTGCTCTTTCGGTGCTGGCCGCCGAAGCGTGGACCAGCGGGTAGCGGCGTCGCGCCCAGAGGGCGACGTAGACGAGGGAGACGAGAACGGGTACCTCGACCAGGGCACCCACCACACCGGCCAACACCTGGCCGGAGGTGACCCCGAACACCCCGATGCACACGGCGATGGCCAGCTCGAAGTTGTTGCTCGCGGCGGTGAAGGCAAGGGTGGCAGTCCGCTCGTAGGGCAGCCTAAGCGCCCGGCCGAGAGCGAACGACCCGGACCACATGAACGCGAAGTAGCCGAGCAGCGGCAGGGCGATCCGCGCCACGTCGCCGGGTCGAGCGGTGATCGTGCGGCCCTGGAGGGCGAAGAGGACGACGATCGTGTAGAGCAGTCCGTAGAGGGCGAAGGGACCGAGTCGGGGAAGGACCTTCTTCTCGTACCACTCCCGGCCGCGGCGGCGCTCGCCGACGATGCGGGTGAGGAAGCCGGCGACGAGCGGCACGCCCAGGAAGACGGCGACCGTCTCGGCGATCGTGCCGATCGACAAGTCCAGTCCGACCGTGGACAGCCCCAGCCAGCCGGGCAGCACGCGCAGGTAGAACCAGCCGAGCAAGGCGAACGCGGCGATCTGGAACAGCGAGTTGAGCGCCACCAGCACCGCCGCCGCCTCCCGATCCCCGCCCGAGAGGTCGTTCCAGATCAGCACCATTGCGATGCAGCGGGCCAAACCTACGATGATGAGCCCGGTGCGGTAGGCGGGAAGGCCGGGAAGCAGCAGCCACGCCAGGGCGAACATGACCGCCGGGCCGACGACCCAGTTGAGCACCAGGGACGAGACGAGCATCCGACGGTCGCGGGTGACGCCGCTGAGGCGGCCATAGCGGACCTTGGCAAGGACCGGGTACATCATCACCAGCAATCCGGCGAAGATCGGCAGCGGCGTCCCCTGGGTCACCTGGATGGCATCGAGATGCCGGCCCAGGCTCGGCACGGCCCGGCCGAGGCCGATCCCGAGCCCCATGGCGGCCACGATCCACACCGGCAGGAACCGGTCCACCGCCGACAGCCGCCGAGCCACCCGCGCCTCGGAGGAATCGACCACCGGTTGTCCGAGCCGCGCCGACTGCTCTGCGACTACCTCATGCGTCCGCATGCTTGAGCTCCGCTCGGCCGGCCGAGGGTCTCAGCAGCACGACGCCGCGCCCGGGACCTCGGAGGTCGCCGGGTCGGGGCGAGGCGCGCAGCACGCCGGCTCACCGGGCGCAGGCAAGCGAACCTGCCCTGGTGGGGCGTCGGCATCGGCCAGCACGGTGTAGATCTCCCACGGCTCGCCACCGGGCCCCTCCACCCACACCTTGTCCTGCATGGCGTAGCAACAGGTCACCTCGTCCTCGACCGCCGTGGTCAGGCCAGCGTCGGCCAGCCGCCGTCGCGCCGCAGCGACCGCTGCGGCGTCCTCCACCTCGACGCCGAGGTGGTTGAGCGACCCCGGCGCCTGCTGCGGATCCTCGATCAGCACCAGCTTGAGCGGCGGGTCGACGACTACGAAGTTGGCATAGCCCCGTCGCACCTTCGCCGGCTCGGCGGCGAACAGCTTCGAGTAGAACGCGACAGCCTCGTCGAGGTCGGCGACGTTGAGCGCCAGCTGGACGCGGGACATGGACCCTCCTCCGAGGTAGCATTCACGGACATCGATTCATCTAAGATACTCGATGCATCGGAACTCGTCAATGGGAGGCAGCGGTGGTGGACCAGGTGCCAGTCGTAGAAGACCTACAGGCCGTCGAGTGTTGCCCCTCGGTGCTGGCCGCGCCCCTCGACGCCGCAGGCGCCGCCGAGCTGGCCCGCGGTTTCAACGCCCTCGGCGACCCGGTGCGCCTCCGGGTCCTCTCCATGCTCGCCGCAGCCACCACCGGCGAAGTGTGCGTGTGCGAATTCGTGGGGCCGCTCGGGAAGTCCCAGCCCACCATCTCCCACCATCTAAAGGTCCTCGCCAACGCCGGCCTCGTCCACGGCGACCGCCGGGGCAAGTGGGTCTGGTACTCACTCGACCGCACCCGGCTAATGGCACTGCAGGCCGCCCTCGAGGCGTGAGCACAGCACGAGGGCCGCCCGCCCGGCCATGACCACACGACCACGGCTCCGACGAGGGCGCCGCGGACCTTGTCTCGCCGTGCCTCGTCGCCCACCGCTTTGTGCAGACGCAGCCGATCTTCGGTCACCGCGCTACCCTACTATTACGTGAGAGTAATGTCGGTCGGTAGGATGCGGTCGTGATCGAGGGAATGCACCAGATCGGCGAGGTAGCCGAGGCGGTCGAGCTGTCGCTACGCACCATCCGCCACTACGAGGAGGTGGGGCTCGTGCCCCCCTCGGGGCGCAGCGCGGGAGGTTTCCGCCTCTACACCGACGACGACATCGAACGGTTGCGGCTGGTGAAGCAGATGAAGCCGCTCGACTTCACCCTGGAAGAGATCCGCGAGCTGCTGGAGCTTCGGGGCCGCCTGGGCGCAGGAGCCAACGACCAGGAGCAGGTCGGGCTGGTCGAGCGCCTGGAGCTGTTCGCGGCGGCGGCCGAACGTCGCTGCGAGACGCTTCGAGAGCAGCTCGACGCGGCACAGGCGATGGCCCGGACGCTGCGGCGCGAGGTGCAGCGACAACGGCCGGCGGTGCGGCGATGAGCCTGGCGGTCGCGGCCGACGTTGCGGTACCGGTCGAGGCCGCCCGGCGCCGGACGTTCGCCATCATCAGCCACCCTGATGCCGGCAAGACCACCCTGACGGAGAAGTTCCTCCTCTACGCGGGGGCGGTGGCCGAAGCGGGAGCGGTGAAGGCCCGCGCCGGGCGTCGGCGGGCGACGTCGGACTGGATGGCCCTCGAGCAGCAGCGGGGCATCTCGATCACGTCCACCGTGCTGCAGTTCAGCTACCGGGACCACGTCGTCAACTTGCTCGACACGCCCGGGCACCGGGACTTCTCCGAGGACACCTACCGGGTGCTCGCCGCTGCCGACGCAGCGATCATGGTCCTCGACGTGGCCAAGGGGATCGAGGCCCAGACCCTCAAGCTGTTCGAGGTGTGCCGTGTCCGGTCGCTCCCGGTGCTCACGTTCTTCAACAAGTACGACCGGCCCGGTCGCGACCCATTGGAGCTGCTCGACGAGATCGAAGCGCAGATCGGGCTGCGACCGACTCCGGTAACCTGGCCGGTCGGGATCCCCGGCGACTTCCGCGGCGTCATCGACCGGCGCGACGGCAGCTTCATCCGCTACCGACGCACCGAGCGCGGCGCCACCGCGGCGCCCGAAGAGCGCCTCGATCCCGACCGGGCGGCCGCCCAGCAAGGCGACGCCTGGCACCAGGCACGCGAAGCGACTGCGCTGCTCGACGAGGTCGGTGCCACGCTGGACGTGGCGTCGTTCCTCGCCGGCGAGTCGAGCCCGCTCTTCGTCGGGTCGGCGCTGACGAACTTCGGGGTCCGCCATCTCCTCGACGCGGCCGTGGACCTCGTCCCTTCGGCAACGCCTCGCCCGGACGACAACGGGTCGCCCCGCCCCCTCGACGCGCCGTTTGCCGGCTTCGTGTTCAAGATCCAGGCCAACATGGACCCCGCTCACCGCGACCACGTCGCCTTCGTACGAGTGTGCTCAGGGCGCTTCATCCGCGGCATGACCCTCGTGCACGGCCCGAGTGGCCGGCCATTCTCCACTAAGTACGCAGCCTCGGTCTTCGGCTCCGAGCGCGACACCATCGACATGGCCTATCCCGGCGACGTCGTCGGCCTGGTCAACGCCAGAGGCCTGCAGATCGGCGACACCCTCTACGACGCCGAGCCGGTGGCCTTTCCGCCGATCGCCACGTTCGCGCCCGAGCTGTTCGCCTCGGCCCGGCCTCGTGACACCGGCCGCCATAAGCAGTTCCACCGGGGCCTCACCCAGCTCGAGCGCGAGGGTGTCGTCCAGGTGCTGCGCGACCCCGACGGCGACCCAGTACCCATGCTCGCCGCGGTGGGAGCCATGCAGTTCGAGGTGCTCGTCCACCGGCTCGCCAACGAGTTCGGGGCCGAGGTCGACCTCTCCCCCGCCCCCTACAAGGCCGCTCGCCGCACCGACCGACAAACCACCAGGCACCTGCGCCAGGTGCGCGGCACCAGGGTCCTCGCCCGGGCCGATGGCACCCTGCTCGCCCTCTTCGAAAGCTCTTGGCAGCTCCAACGCCTCGAACAGGATCACCCCGACTGGCGTCTCGACCCCGTCGTGGGCGCCGGAGGCCTGCCGTGAGCACCGACCTAGTTGCCCCACCTGCGGGCGCGGCGACGACCTCGTCGGCGAGCGACACGGAGAGCTGATCACGATCAACTGCACCGTATGCAGCTTCATCCGGGAACGCGACCCCTCCTCGCGCTGTCCCCGCTGCGAACACCATGACCTCTTGCCCGTTCCGCAGGCCGTGTGGGGTCGCTCGCGGGGCAACCAGCTGTCGGTGGTCGCGCTGCGCACCATCAACCTCTGCCCTGACTGCGACGCCGAAGCGCTCTCCCGCCACCTCGACACCGGCAGCCCCGTCCCCCCCGGCGAGAGCCCGCCGCCGGCCTCAAATAGCCGGCCGGACCATCAACCAGGAGCTCCCGGGAGCGCGCACCGCCCGGCCATGGGACGACGTACCAATCCGGCAGGCGCGGCGACGGCACCGACCCCGCCCCTGTCACCTCGGATCCGAGATCGAGGATGCTCGGGGTCCGAGCCGAGCACATCGAGATCGTCGGGCGGATGGCGGTGACTGCCACGACGGCTCTCAGGTCGTTGTCGGAAACGCCCACCACCCCGTCATCTCGGCAGCTCGCCCACCGACGCATCACCACGATCTTGGCAGCTGGGCCAGCCGCGCCGTGGGGCGATCAGGTCGCTGCGCGCCGAGCCTCTTCATGGGTGACGAAGCTCTCCATGCGCTCCCCTTCCGAACGAAGCCCTGCGTGCGTGCCAATCCCCATTCCCCGGAAGGACCCGCCCGTGGGCATGTCCGGAACGCCAGTCCGTCGGATGCTGCCTTCGCCGTGACGTGAGCGGTTCGGCTCCTCCGTTGTGAATCTGACGAGGCTGCAGGACTCGTACCGGGTGGCACTGCGGCCCACACGCTTGCTCCCTCCGAAGAGGCTCTTGACACCCCGCTCAGCCCGCCGCCTCTCGGCGACGGACCGGGACCTGCTACCGGGCTCTACGGCAATTACCCGTGCGGGACTTGCACCCG
This sequence comes from Acidimicrobiales bacterium, assembly GCA_050743865.1. Lineage (GTDB taxonomy): Bacteria > Actinomycetota > Acidimicrobiia > Acidimicrobiales > RAAP-2 > DAHUZJ01. The sequence goes on along the minus strand of JBOGGE010000255.1, from coordinate 391 downwards.
CTGGTCTGGTCCAGCTTTGAGGACGCACCACGAGGTGACAGTAGAACGGCGGCGTAGCACCGCATCGGTGGCCACGTCCCGACCGCCGGAAGCTCGCGGGTCGTTCTACGGCGGGCCCTTACGGACCGAAGTTGCGTCGGCGGGCGACGAGACGGCGCGGCAGAACCCGATCGCCGCCGCCGGCACCGGGGACCCCAGGGTGTTCGGCCCCAAGCCGGGCGCCTACGGCTCGGGCATCCTCACGGTTGGCGCCCCTCCTCGGCAAGGTGCCGGGCGACCACCGCCTCGGCCAGGGACATCCCGACCTCCCAGGCCAGCGGCGTGGGGATCGCCTTGGGATCGACCGAGTAGAAGTTGCGCCCGGTCGGCAAGACATGGGCCATCCCGCGGG
>JBOGGE010000254.1:0-23296 GCA_050743865.1 Acidimicrobiales bacterium | reverse complement strand
CCCGGAGGAGGCGGTGGCCCCGGCACCACGCAGCCACTCCCGGATGGCCCGCCGGGCCAGGGGGAGCGGGGCAGCGACCAGGATCGGCGCGTCCTGCGGGTCGGGCACGGCCTCGCCGGCGAGCGATCCGAGCAGGGCGGCATCCTCCCGGCACAGGTCCGCCGCCCGGGCCAGGAGCGGCACCGGATCGCGGCCGGCTACCGCCCGGCATAACGGCAGCAGCTCGTGGCGGACCCGGTTGCGCAGGTGGCGGGGGTCCTCGTTGGTCGGGTCGACCACCCAGTCGAGCCCGACCGCCCGGCACACCCGGCGCGCCTCGTCGCGGCGCACCCCGAGCAGCGGGTGGGACGGGCCGGGGGCCATGGCGGCCAGGCCGTCGGCGCCGGCACCCCGCAGCAGGTTGCCGAGGACCGTCTCCGCCTGGTCGTCCATGGTGTGCCCGGTGGCCACCTCGGGGGGAAGGACGGCATAGCGGGCGTCGCGGGCGCGGGTCTCGAGGTTCGGCCCGGGCGCCACCGCCACCCGCTCCGTCCGGAACCCGGCGCCGAGCGAGCGGGCGGCGCCGGCGACGACGGCGGCCTCGCCCGCCGAGCCGGGCCGGAGCCCGTGGTCCACGTGGACGGCGGTCGCCGAGCAGCCGGCGGCCACGGCCAGCGCCAGCAGGGCGAGCGAGTCCGGCCCGCCCGACACGGCACAGGCCAGTGACGCGCCGGGGGGCGGGTAGGTGCAGCGGCCGAGGACCGAGGCGACCTCGGCCGGCCACGGCCGGTCCGGATCCGGCCGGGCGGCCGGGGGGAAGGATTCCAGCACCGGCGCCACACCGGTGGGCGCCACCGCGGTCACCCGGCGGCCGGCATAGCGCTGACCCGGTCCACCCAGCGGTCGGGCTGGCGGATCTCCGACAGCGAGGGCAGCCACTCGGGTCCCCGCCACACCATGTCCATGAGCCGGCTTCCCCCGGTCCGCTCGACGGCGTAGACGAAGGCCTCCCCCTCGGCGTACTGGCGGAACTTGGCCTCCAGCCCCAGCAGCCGCTGGAGCAGGCGGGCCGGCCCCCGCGCCTGCTGGCGGCGCTCCCGCAGGATCTGGCCGAACCGTCGTGCCCCGGGGACGGCCGACGCCCCGGCCCGGTCCATGGTGACGTCGCCGTGCCCTTCGAGCAGGCTCATCAGGGCCTGCAGCCGGCGGATGGCGTCGAGTTGCTCCTCGCCGGCCACCAGCCCGATCATCCCGGCGTCGGCCAGGGGGCTCTCGCCGGCCCGCACCTGCTCCGCCGCCCGGCGCACCACCTCGGCCAGGCGGTGCGGGTCGACGCGGAAGGGCTCCAGGCCCTGGTCGACCAGCGTCACGAAGTGGTCCCGCAGCCAGGGCAGGGCGGTGAACTGGCACCGGTGGGTCACCTCGTGGAGGGCCAGCCACAGCCGGAACTCGCGAGGGGAGAAGCCGTAGCGGGTCTCGAGCGCCACCACATTCGGCCCGACGTAGTAGAGGAGATCCTGGTCTTCGGCCATCTCCTCCGAGAGCAGGAGGTCGTACTGCCCGAGAACCCTGGTCGACATCCAGGCCAGGAGCCCCCCGATCTGCGCCCCGGTGATGGTCCGGCCGGCGCCCGCCATGGCCCCGGTCAACGGTTCGGGCAGGCGGATCCCCAGCGCCTGGAGCGGGCTGTCACGCCGCGCCTCGTCGCGCTTCGCCTCGTACTTGCGCAGGGTCGGGCCGAGCAGCCGCTGCATCGACGCCACGTTGGCCCGGACCCATCCCAAGCGGTCGGTCACGACAGCCCGGGCCGGCGTGGGGGCCCGCCAGCCCGTCGACTCGGCCACCAGGGCTTCCGCCTCCGCCGTCAGCTCGGCGAAGTCGGCGTGCAGATCCGCCTCCCCGGCACCGGGAGACGCCGGCCGGCGGGCGAGCAGCTGCCGCGCCACGCGCTCGGCGACCGACCAATCGACGAGCGGGGATCCGGCCGGGGCGGGGCCACCGGACCCGGGCGCGGCCGGCACGCTCCTAGGCGTCCGTGCCGGTCGGGGGCTGGCGGCGGAGCGCCTCCTCGTGGATGGCCGCCGCCACGCGGGATTTCAGCGAATCCGGCACCCGGTCCCGGCACTTGTTGGCGATGACCGCCCGGAGCTCGGCCTCGAAGCCGGCGGCGTCGCTGCACCACCCGCACTCGTCGAGATGGAAGGCGATGTCCCGGCGGCGATCCTCGGTCAGGTCGCCGTCGAGGTAGCGGTAGAGCTGGCGGACCGCCTCGTCACAGTCGACGTCGGGGGGCCCGCCGCCAGCGCACCCGCCGGCCATTCCGTCGCTCATGCTTGCCGCCACGGCACGCCTCCCGTCCCGCCTCGGACCGTCCCGCCTCGGACCGTCACGTCGCTGCCGGCCCCGCGCCGACCAGCCCGCGGGCCTCGGCGAATTGGTGCAGCGCCTTCTGCAGCGCCCGCCGCCCCCGGTGGATCCGGCTCATCACGGTGCCGACGGGCACGTCGGTGATCTCGGCGATCTCCTTGTAGGAGAAGCCCTCGACGTCGGCCAGCAGCACGGCGATGCGGAACGCGTCGGGCAGCGACTCGATGGCCCCCTTCACCTCCTCGTCGGTGAAGCTGTCGAGCGCCACGTCCTCGGCGCTCCGGCCTGTACCTCCGCCGCCGGGCGCCATCCGCCGGTACAGGTACAGATCCTCGACGTCCTCGACGTCGGAGACGTCGGGGCGGCGCTTCGCCGCCCGGTAGGCGTTGATGTAGGTGTTGGTGAGGATCCGGTAGAGCCAGGCCTTCAGGTTCGTGCCCTCGGTGAAGCCGCCGAACGCCCGGTACGCCTTCAGGTACGTCTCTTGGACCAGGTCCTCGGCGTCCGACGGGTTGCGGGTCATGCGGAGCGCGGCGGTGTACAGCGCCGGCATGTGCTCCATGGTGAGGTCGGTGAACCGAGCCTGGTCGGCCATGGCTGAACCCTACCCGTGACGCCGCGACGGCCGCCCGCTACCGTCGGAGCCGTGCCCGCCCCGCCCGTTCCGGCCGGCGCCGCCGCCTGGGCCCTGCGGGACGCCGGGGGGGCCGAGGTGCTCGGATGCCCGGAATTGGAGGGCCTCGGCCTGGACCTCGCCGTCACCACCCGGTCCGGCGGCGTGTCGGTCGGCCCCTACCGCTCCCTCAACCTGGGCCTCCACGTCGGCGACGACCCGTTGGCGGTGGTGGAGAACCGCCGGAGGGCGGCGGCGGTGCTTGGCGCCACCCTGGACGACCTGGTGCTGGGGGCCCAGGTCCACGGCTCGGCGGCCGCCGTCGTCGGCGACGCCGACCGCGGGCGGGGGGCGAGGTCGCTGGTCGACGCCGTCGACGGGGCGGACATCCTGGTCACCGACCGTCCCGGGCCGGTGCTCGCCGTGCTGGTGGCGGACTGCGCGCCGATCGTCCTGTTCGACCCGGCGGCCGGGGTGGTGGCGACCGTGCACGCCGGGTGGCGCGGCACCGCCGCCGGTGCCGTGCCGTCGGCCCTCAGGGCCATGGCCGGGCTCGGGGCCCGGCCGGAGCAGACCGTCGCCGGCATCGGCCCGGCGATCCCGGCCCCCGCCTACCAGGTCGGCCCCGAGGTGGCGGCCGGGTTCCGCCGGCGCCTGGGGCAGTCGGCCGGGGGCGTCCTGGCCGGCGACGGGCCGGGCCGCTGGCGCTGCGATCTCGTGTCGGCCAATCGTCTCCTCCTGGAACGGGCCGGGATCCGGCCCGAGAACGTCCACGTGGCCGCGGCGGCCACCGGACCCGACGGCCCCTTCTTCAGCGACCGGGCGGCCCGGCCGTGCGGGAGGTTCGCACTCCTGGCCCGGCTCCGGCCGTGACCCCCGGGACGCGGCGCCGGCCAAGCCCGGGCGGCGCCGCCCGTAGCATGGGGCGCCGACCGCAAGCCCCGAAAGGACGACGACCACGACCACCGCCGCCGACGTCCGGTTCCGCTACGACGGCTACCAGCTCGACCTGCCCCGGCGCCGCCTCACCTGTCACTATCTCGCCGGCGGCCGCCGCTTCGCCGAGGAGATCACCTTCCCACCGGGCGCCGGCCCCCAGGGGGCCTCCCCACCGGCCTTCGACGCCGGCCTGCCGGCGGTGGAGGCGGCCGCCCGCCTGGTGCACCGCCTGGCCGGCGTCTCGTACTACAAGACCGCCGCCCCGCCGGTGGTCGACCTGGGCGACCTGGCCACCACGGACGACGAACGACGGTTCCTCCACCGCTTCTACGTCGACGGGCTCGCCGAGATGGCCCACCGCAGCGCGCTCGACCTGTCCGGCTTGGAGATCGTGGGGCCCTCGCTCGGCGAGCGCCGGCCGGCCGGCTACGTCCCGGAGCCGGGCCGGCCGCTGGTCCCCTTCGGCGGCGGCATCGATTCGATCGTGACGGCCGAGAACGTGCGGGCGGTACGCCCGGCGGCGTCGCTCTTCGTCGTCAGCCGGTCCGGGGACCGCTTCGCCGCCATCGAGCGGGCCCTGGACGCCACCGGCCTCCCGGTCGTCAGGGCCGAGCGCCGGATCGACCCGTCGCTGCTGCGGTCGTCCGAGCTCGGGTTCCTCAACGGGCACGTGCCGGTCACCGGCATCCTTTCGGCGGTAGCGGTGATGGCGGCGGTGCTCGGCGGCCACGACGCGGTGGTCATGGCCAACGAGTGGTCGGCGTCCTCGGCCACGATCGAGGTCGGTGGGCGGCCGGTCAACCACCAATGGTCGAAGAGCCTGGACTTCGAACGGGGCTTCCGCCAGATGGTGGCCGGCTCGCTCGGCCCCGGGCTCGACTACTTCTCCCTCCTCCGGCCCCGCTCCGAGCTGTGGGTGGCCGAGCGCTTCGCCCACCTCGACCGCTACCACCGCGTGTTCCGGAGCTGCAACCGCGCCTTCCAATTGGACCCGGCGCGGCGGCTCGACCATTGGTGCGGCACCTGTGACAAGTGCTGCTTCGTCGACCTCGTCCTGGCCCCGTTCGTGGCTCCGGCCACCCTGGCCGGCGTGTTCGGAGGCAAGGAGCCGCTGGACGACGCGGAGCTGGCGGGGAGCTTCCGGGCGCTGGTCGGCCTCCCACCCGGCGCCAAGCCGTTCGAGTGCGTAGGCGACGTCGAGGAGTGCCGGGCAGCGGTTGCCCTGGCCGCCCGGCGGGCCGACCGGGCCGGCAACGCGCTCCTCCGCTCGCTGGCCTCCGAGGTGGGCGCCGTCCCGGCCGGCGGCCGGCTCCTGGGGCTCCTCGGCGAGCACTTCGTCCCGGCCGACTACCTGGCCGCCTGACCGGCGCCGTGGCCAACCCCCCACCGACCGATCCGGGGCCGGCGCTGGCGCTGGCGGGGCGACCGGTCCCGGCGCCCGACCTGGGGTGGGGAGACCTGGCCGGGTCGGCAGTCGGGGTGTGGGGCGTCGGGGTGGAGGGGGCGGCGAGCGTGCGTCGGCTGCGGGCCCTCGGGGTCGACCCGGCGCTGGTGGACGACCGGCCCGGGCCGGCGGTGGTGGGAGGCCGGCCGGTCCTGGCCACCGCCGGTGGGGGACTCGACGCCCTGGCCGGCTGCGAGGTGGTGGTGAAGGCCCCCGGGATCAGCCGCTACCGGACCGACGTGGTCGCGCTGGCCGACCGGGGGGTGCTGGTGGCCGGCGGCCTCGGGTTGTGGATGCACGACGCCGACCGCGACCGGGTCGCCTGCGTCACCGGCACCAAGGGGAAGAGCACCACGACCGCCATCGCCGGGCACCTCTGCTCCCGGCTCGGGCGGCGGCCCCTGGTGGCCGGCAACATCGGACGGCCCCCCTGGGACCCCGAAGCGGGGACCGGCTTCGACCTGTGGCTGGTCGAGATGTCCAGCTTCCAGGCCACCGACCTGCCGGCCAGCCCGGCGGTGGTGGCCGTGACCTCCCTGTCGCCCGACCACCTCGACTGGCACGGCGGGGTGGCGGCCTACTACCGGGACAAGCTGTCGGCCTGCGACCGCCCGGGCGCCCGCCTGACGGTGGCCGACGGGACCAGCGAGCTCCTCCGGGAGCACCGGCCCCAGCTCGGGCCGGAGGTCCGATGGGTGCTGCCCACAGATCCCGACCTCGACGGCCGGTGGGTCGCCGCCCTCGGGCTCGTAGGTGCCCACAACCGCCGGAACGCGCTGTTGGCCCGGGCCGTCCTCTCGGCCCTGGGCGTGGCCGGCGCCGCCGACGCCGGCGCCATCGAGCGGGCGGCGGCCGGGTTCGAGGGCCTGGACAGCCGACTCCACCCGATCGGCACCGTCGGCGGCGTCGAGTTCGTCGACGACAGCCTGTCCACCAACGGGCTGTCCGCCATGGCGGCACTCGAGGCCTTCGAGGGCCGCCGGCTGGCGATCCTCGTCGGCGGCCACGACCGCGGCATCGACTACCTCCCCCTGGGCCAGCGGCTGGCGGGCAGGGAGGACCCGACCCTGGTCGTGACCCTGCCGGCGAGCGGCACCCGGGTGCACGCCGCCGTCGAGCTGGCGTCACGGGCGTCACGGCTCACCGACACCTCACCCGGGACCGGGCCCGGCGCCGGTGGGATCGAGGTCGTCGATGCCGACGACCTGGCCGCCGCCACCGCCACCGCCTTCACCTGGGCCCGGCCGGACGGCGTTGTCCTCCTGTCGCCGGCCGCCCCCAGCTTCGGCCAGTTCCGCGACTACCGGGAGCGGGCAGGCGCCTTCGCCGAGGCGATGCGGGAGTGCGGCCGGGGGCCGGGGGCCGCCGGCGTGGGCCACCGCGTCACGCCGGGGGGAGCAGGACGTGGGGGTTCAAGATCCCGTCGGGGTCCAGCGCCCGCTTGATGGCCCGGAAGGCGCCGATCTCCGCCGGGCTGCGGTTGAGGTGGAGCCAACGCCGCTTGGCGGTGCCGATGCCGTGCTCGGCGCTGATGCTGCCACCGCGCTCGGCCACCGCCTGGAGGAGGGCGTCGTCCACCCGCTCGTCGTCGGGGTCGATCCCGGTCACGTTCACGTGGACGTTGCCGTCGGCCACGTGGCCGAAGAGCCAGGTCCGGGCGGTGCCGTCCACCGCCGCCACCACGCCGGGCGCCTCGTCGACGAACCGGGCCAGCTCGCCCGGGGGCAGGGTCACGTCGAGCTTGTGGGGCGGTCCCAGGGTGCCGATGGCCTCGGTGTGGGCCTCGCGGTAGCGGCGCAGGGCGAGCGCCGGCGAGGGCTCGGTGGCCACGGCCACGCCGGCCACCCCGTCCACGGCGGCGACCGCGTCGGCCAGGTCGGTCGCCGGGTCGGTCGGCCCGGCCGCCTCCACCAGCAGGTAGGCGGCGTGGCGCCCGGGGAACGGCGGCGCGATGCCGGTGGCCCGGCACACGAGGTCGACGCCGGAGTCGAGCATCAGCTCGGCTGACAACAGGGAGGCCAGCCGCCGGCGCAGGTAGAGGGCGGCCCGCACCGCCCGCTGCGTCGGCCCGCCGGCGGAAGACGCCGGTCCGCCCGAGCCCGACGAGCCGGGGGCGCCGTCGAAGGCCAGCAGGGCGACCACCCGAGCCGACGCCGCCGGGACCAGGCGCAGCCGGACCGCCGTCACCACGGCCAGGGTCCCCTCGCTCCCGCACAAGAGCGGAGCCAGGGCGTAGCCGGTGTTGTCCTTGACCAGGCCCCCCAGGTGGGAGATCGTCTCGCCGGTGCCGAGGACCGCCTCCACCCCGGCCACCTGGGCCCGGGTGTCGCCGTAGCGGAGGACCGCCAGCCCGCCGGCGTTGGTGCCGACCGTCCCGCCCACCGTGGCGCTGTCGCGGCTGGCCAGGTCGATGCCGTAGTCCCACCCGGCGGCGGACGCCGCCCGCCGGACCTGGCCGATCGTGGCCCCGGCCCCGGCGGTCACCTGGCCGCCCTCGTCGTCGACCTCGCCGACCGACGACAGCCGGCGGAGGGAGAGGACGACCTCGCCGTGGAGCGGGACCCCACCGCCGGCGAGCCCGGTGTTGCCGCCCTGGGGCACCAGCGCGGTTCCGTACCGGCGGCAGGCCGCCACCACTGCCGCCACCTCGGCGGTCGTGCCGGGTCGCACCACCGCCGCCGCCACCCCCCGGAACCTCCCGGACCAGTCGACGGAGTAGCCGACCACCACCTCGGGGTCGTCGAGCACATGGGGCCGCCCGACCACCTCGGCCAGCTCGCCGGCCAGCCGCGGGTCCAGCCGCCGGTCCAGGGGCGGGAGGCCCTTCCGGGAGGTCGCCGGGGCCACGGCGCAGCGTATCCCGGCTTGACAGCAACCCTTTCCTCCACCAAATTGCAACGTCAGTAGCTCCCTTCCCACCACGTGACGGGTATCCGGCGACGACCGGACCGCCACCGAACGATCCCTCGAGCGCCCCGGATGCCGACCTTGCCCCCTCTCCGACGCCTTGCCTACGACGACCCCCTGGTGGTCCTCCTGGCCGAGGCCACCGGACGGCTCCACCGGGTGGCCGGGATCGTCCGGGTCCTACCCAACGCCCATCTCCTGGGGGCGGCGGCGACCCGGTGGGCGGCGGTGGTCGGCATGGCCCTGGAGGGTGAGGCGGTCGACGTCATGGATCTGCTCCGGTTCGAGGCAGGCGGCGCCGGAGAGATGGATGCCGGGCGGCGCCGGGCGGCCCGGCGGGCGTGCGACTACGCCGCCGCCGTCGCCCTGGGAACGGGCCGGTTGTCGGGTGGGCGCGCCCTCGACGGGAACCTTTTGCAGGCGGTCGGCGCCCGGATGGGCGGCCTTGCCGGCGAGAGGGGGGGAGCGGACCCCGGCGTAGACGGGTCGCACGGGTCGGTCGGGCCGGTCGGGTCGGACGGGTCGGACGGGTCGGTCGGGTCGGACGGATCGGACGGGGGCCGGCGACCGCCAAGGCCCGGCCGCATCGAGCAGCTCCTCCGGGTGCTGACCGACCGGACCGTGCCGCTCCTGGTGCGGGTCGCCCAGGCGCATCGCCGGCTCGGGCCGCCGACCCGGCGGGGCAGGCCCGAACGCCGGCTCGGACCGCTGCTCCTCCCCCTGGCGCTTGCCGGCGGGCGCATCCTCGACCACGCGCTGCTGCGCCTGCCGGTCCGCTTCGCCGCCGACCGGGACGAGTACCGCGCCCTGGTGACGGGGGCCGACCCTACGCCGTGGGTGCGCTACTTCTTGGAGTGCGTCCGAGCCCAGGCGGTCGAGGACGAGCGGTGGGCCCTCCGGCTCTTCCAGGTACAACTGTCGACGCGCCACCGCCTCGGGGAGCACCATGCCAGCCGGTCGGCGTTGGCCGCAGCCGACGTCCTGCTGACCACCCCCTACCTGTCCGCCTCCATGCTGGCCCCGGCGCTGGGCGTCAGCGGCCCGACCGCCCGATTGGCCATCGAGCAGCTGGTCGAACGTGGGGAGCTGGTCGAGATGTCGGGGCGCCGCCGGGATCGCTACTACCTGGCGCCGGCCATGTTCGACGAGGTCTACGGGCAGCTGGCCTCCGCGCCCAGCGCGGCCCGGCCCGAGGGGGGATGACACCCGGGTCCCGGTCGACGGGGACCCGGTCGGCCGCTGGCGGCCGCTGGGACCCGGTCGGCCGCTGGCGGCCGCTGGTGGCCGCTCCAAGAAGCGCGCCGTCACGGCAACTGCCGAGCCTGGGAGGGGACTCGAACCCCTGGCCTGCGCGTTACGAGTGCGCTGCTCTACCGGCTGAGCTACCCAGGCGACGGCGGACAGTGTACCGGCGGCTCCGGCCGGGGTCGTTCCCGCCCGATGTCGCCGGTCACGGCCGGCACCGGCCGGCGCTCATCCGTCCAGGCGCCCCAAGCGAACCAGCAACGCCTCCATGAGCAGCGTCTCGTTCGGGTTTCGTCGAAGGGCGGCCGCCGTCCGGGTCACCAGCTCGACGGCGGCACCGTACCCCCGAGCCTCGTCAGGCGCGCCGCCCGGCAGCGCGCCCAGCAGGCGCTCCCGGTAGGCCCGGGCCAGCATGCCGAGCCCGGCCCGGAGCTCCTCGGCTCGCCAGCGACGCTCCTCACGGTGCTGCCGGTCGACGGTGTCCTTGCGACCCGGCACGCCGCGATCTCCGAACGCCTCGGCATCGGCGGCCAGCGCTTCGATCTCGATGGCGTGGCGGGCCCGGAGGGGCGCCAGGGCGGCGTCGACCGCCGACAGCAGCTGGCGGGCCAGAGAGCCGGCGGTGGCGCCGTGGCCGTCGAGCCGGGACGGGACCGACCGCCACAGGGCCAGGCGATCGGCGAACCCCGCATCCTCCGCCAGCAGCCGGGCCCGGTCCAGGTCGCCGGCAGCTCCCTCGGCCACCATCGCTGCCCGGTCGCCGGCCACCCCTCGCGATTCGAGCCACCCGGCAACCGACGCCGTCGGGACCGGCGGGAAGGGGATCTCCACGCAGCGGCTGGCGACGGTCACGAGCTCGGGCGGAAGGTCGTCGGCCAGCAGGACGAACACGGAAGAGGGCGGCGGCTCCTCGACAGTCTTGAGGAGCGCCGGGGCCGATCGGGTGGCCAGGTGGACGTCCGCCACCACCAGGACCTGGCGATCGGCCTCGAAGGGGCGCCGCTGGGCCAGCGCCACGAGCCGCCGAGCGTCGTCGATCCCCAGCGAGGCGCCGGTGCGCTCGACGAGCACCAGGTCGGGATGGGTCCCGGCCAGCGCCCGCCGGCAGGCCTCGCAGGCGCCGCAGCCACCGGTGGGGCAGAGCAGCGCGGCGGCGAACGCCCGGGCCGCCGGGCGGCTTCCCGACCCCGGCGGGCCGCGAAAGAGGTAGGCATGCACCGGCTGGCGAGCTGCGGCCCGCAGGGCCGCCACTGCCGCCGGCTGCCCCACCACCTCGGCGAAGAGCGGGGGGACCGGCGGCTGCTCGTCAGACACCATCCCAGGGTGGTCGTTCACGGGCGCCCCAGCCGTCGGCGCACCGCCGCCGCCACCTCCGACGCCACCTGGTCGACGGGCCCGGACCCGTCGACCAGCACCCAGCGATCGGGCTCGGCGCCGGCCAGGTCCAGATAGCCGCGCCGGACGCGGCCGAAGAAGTCGGGGTCCTGGCCCTCCAGCCGATCGGGTGCCGAACCGCCGAGCCGCTGCCGCGCCAGCTCGGGCTCGACGTCGACCAGGACCGAGAGGTCCGGCTCGACGTCGCCGGCGGCCCACTCGACCAGCTGGCGCAACGGTACGGTCGCCAGACCCCGCCCCCAACCCTGGTACGCCATCGTCGACCCCGAGAACCGGTCCGTCACCACCCAGTCCCCGCGCTCGAGCGCCGGTCGCACGACCTCCTCGACGTGTTGGGCCCGATCGGCGGCCATCAACAGGGCCTCGGCCCGGGCGGTCGGCGCCGGCCGCGCCGGGTCGAGCAGCAGCGACCGCACGGCCCGCCCGAGCTCGGTGGCGCCGGGCTCGAAGGTGCAGACCGCGCCGAGCGCGCCGGCGAGGAGCGTCGCCTGGGTGCTCTTCCCGCACCCGTCGACGCCCTCGATGGCGATCAGCCGGCCGCGACCCGGCTGGCTCACTCCGACTTCTTCGACGCGCCACTGCCGGGGGCCTTCTTGGCCGCCGACTTCTTGGCCGCCGACTTCTTGGCCGGGGCCTTCTTCGTCCCGGCCGCTCGCTGGCGGCGTGCCGGGGGCCCGGCGGCCCGCCGCTCGGCCAGCAGCTCGACCGCCCGGTCGATGGTGACCGTCGCCGGGTCGTCGCCCCTCCGGAGGGAGGCATTGGTCGTGCCGTCCGTGACGTACGGTCCGAACCGTCCCTCCCGGAGCACCACGGCGAGCCCGTTCCCCGGATCCACCCCAAGCTCGCGCAGCGGGGCGGCGCTCCGTCCCCTCCGGGTCTTCGGTTGGCGGAACACCGCCTGCGCCTCGTCCAGGGTGATGCGGAGCAGCTGGTCCTCCGACGACAGGCTTCGGGTGTCCGATCCCCGCTTCAGGTACGGGCCGAACTTCCCGTTGTGGGCGACCACCTCCTCCCCGGTCTCCGGGTCGACCCCCAGCGATCGGGGGATGCGGAGAAGCTCCAGCGCCTCGGCCAGGGTGAGGGCGTCCGGCGACATCGAGGCGAACAGCGACGTCGTGCGCGGCTTGTGGCCTCCCTCGGCCACGTCGCCGAGCTGCACGTAGGGCCCGTAGCGTCCGGCCCGGAGGCGCACGGTGAGGCCGGTTTCGGGATCGGCGCCGAGATCCCGGTCGCCCGACGGTGCCGCCAGCAGCTCCGACGCCCGGTCCATCGTCAGCTCGTCGGGGGCCAGGTCGTCCGGGATGGCCGCCCGATCCTCGTCGCGCTGGAGGTAGGGGCCGTACCGTCCGACCCGCACGACGATGGTCCGCCCCCCGTCGTCGGTCCCGATGGGGATGGAGTTGACCTCCCGGGCATCGATGTCGCCCAGGTGGGTGGCGACGGCCATCTTGAGGCCCAGCCGACCAGTCACGCCTCCCCCCGGTCCCCCGCCACCATCCGGCGCCGCGTCCCCATGGGCGCCGCCCACTCCGGCGATCCGGCCGGTGGCGTCGTCGCCCCCCGGGACCTCGTGCTCGGGCCCGAAGTAGAAACGAGTCAACCACGGCAGCGGCTCCTGGCGCCCGCTGGCGATCTCGTCCAGGTCGTCCTCCATGGCGGCGGTGAAGTTGTAGTCGACCAGGTCCCCGAAGTACCGCTCGAGCAGGCCCACCACGGCAAAGGCGGTGAAGCTGGGAACGAGGGCGGACCCCTTCTTCCAGACGTAGCCGCGGTCCAAGATGGTGCCGATGACGCTGACGTAGGTTGCCGGCCGACCGACCCCGAGCTCCTCCATCGCCTTCACCAGCGAGGCCTCGGTGTACCGTGCCGGCGGCTGCGTCGAGTGCGCGCCGGGCTCGAAGCCCTGCGCGCCAATCTGGTCTCCCTCGGCCAGCGGCGGCAGGACGATCTCCCGGTCGGCCAGCTCGGTCTCGGGGTCATCCTCCCCCTCCACGTACGCCCGGAGGTAGCCGGGGAAGGCGATGATCCGGCCGGTGGCCGACATCTCGACCTCCGCCCCGGGGAGGCGGGCGGCGCCGGACGGCATGCTCCCGGCCAGGCGGACCTGGGCGCTGGTGCCGGTGGCGTCGGCCATCTGGGAGGCGACGGTCCGCTTCCAGATGAGCTCGTAGAGGCGGCGCTCGTCCCCTCCGAGCGAGCGGGACGCCTCCTCGGGGGTCCGGAACACCTCCCCCGCCGGGCGGATCGCCTCGTGCGCCTCCTGGGCGTTCTTCACCTTGCGCTGGTAACGCCGCGGGGACGCCGGCACGTACCGGTCGCCGTACAGGGCGGCGGCCTGGGTCCGGGCCGCCCGGAGGGCCTCCTCGGACAGGGTGGTGGAGTCGGTCCGCATGTAGGTGATCCAGCCCTGCTCGTAGAGGCGCTGTGCCACCTGCATCGCCCGCTGGGAGCTGAACCGCAGCTTGCGCCCGGCCTCCTGCTGGAGGGTCGAGGTCATGAACGGCGGGGCCGGCGAGCGGCGGAAGGGCCGCTCGGTGACGGAGCGGACGGTGAAGGGCCGACCGGCCAGCCCTTCGGCCAGGGCGACGGCCTCTTCCTGTTGGAGGACCCGGGCTCCATCCCGCGACGAGAGCTGCCCGCCGGCGTCGAAGCTCCTCCCGGTGGCGATCGGGGTCCCGTCCAACACCACCAACGTGGCGCCGAAGGTGGGTGGCGCCGCCGCCGCCGGTTCGGGTTCGTGACCGGCCGATCCCCGGGGGCCTCCGCCGACCGGCGGGGAGGCGAACGTCCCCTCGACCCCCCACCAGGTGGCCGATCGGAAGCGCATCCGGGCCCGTTCCCGCTCGACCACCATCCGGGTGGCCACGCTCTGCACCCTTCCGGCGGACAGGCGGGGCATGACCTTTTTCCATAGGACCGGCGACACCTCGTAGCCGTACAGCCGGTCGAGGATGCGACGGGCCTCCTGGGCGTCCACCAGGCGCCGATCCAGGTCCCGCCACTCCTCGACCGCCCGCCGGATGGCGGGGGCCGTTATCTCGTGGAAAACCATCCGCTTGACCGGCACCCGCGGCGCCAGGACCTCGGTCAGGTGCCAGGCGATCGACTCCCCCTCGCGGTCCTCGTCCGTGGCCAGGTACACCTCGTCGGCGTCCTTCACGAGGCGCTTCAGGTTGGCCACCACCGACCGCTTCTCCGACGAGACCACGTAGAGCGGCTTGAACCCGTTGTCCACGTCGACCCCGAGCCGGGCCCAGTCTTCCCCCTTGTAGGCGGCCGGCACCTCGTCGGCCCCGCGGGGGAGGTCGCGGACGTGGCCGACCGACGACTCGACGATGAAGTCGGGGCCGAGCATGCCGCCGATCGTCCGGGCCTTGGACGGTGACTCGACGATGACGAGGGCCTTGCCCATCAGGACCGCGCTCGGGGGAACGCCGACGGCAGCGTCGCCGGGCCGCCCATCAGCCAGCCCGCTCTCGTCCCGGTCCGGGTGCCGGTGTCGGTGCCTGCGCGGGTGGGCAGCTCAGTCGACCCCGACGGGGGTGGCCGTCACCGTCTCGCTCGCCGCCGGCAGCGACGAGTCCATGCTGGTCGTCTTCCGCTTCGAGAAGGCGATGGCCACCAGCAGCACCACCAGTGCGGCGCCGGCGATGGCGTAGCGGGCGTCGGTGTTGTTGCGCAGGGTGATCACCGTCGGCAGGATCAGCAGCGAGACCAGGTTCATCACCTTGATGAGAGGGTTGAGCGCCGGCCCGGCGGTGTCCTTGAACGGGTCACCCACCGTGTCGCCGATGACCGCCGCCTTGTGGGCCTCCGACCCCTTGCCTCCCTCGTTGCCGTCCTCGATGTACTTCTTGGCGTTGTCCCACGCGCCCCCCGAGTTGGACAGGGTGTTGGCCATGAGCTGGCAGGTCAGGATGCCGCCGGCGAGGAAGGCACCGAGTGCCAGGTAGTTGATCCCGAACCCGACAATGACCGGCGACAGGATGGCCAGTAGCGCCGGCGTGGCCAGCTCCCGCTGGGCAGCCGCCGTGCAGATGGAGATGACCCGCCCATACTCGGGGGTCTCGGAGTAGTCCATGATCCCGGGGTGGTCGCGGAACTGGCGCCGCACCTCCTGGACGACGGTGCCCGCCGAACGACCGACGGCCCGGATGGCCAGCGAGGAGAAGAGGAAGGCGATGCAACCGCCGATCAGGAGGCCGACGAAGGTCGTCGGATTGGCCACGTTGATCTGGGTCGCCACGATGTGGAAGAGCCGTGAGCCCGTCGCCTTCAGCCCGAGCTGGGACCCGATGGTCTCCACGAACGAAGCGAACAGGGCGACGGCGGCGATCACGGCGGAGGCGATGGCCACCCCCTTGGTGATGGCCTTGGTGGTGTTGCCCACGGCGTCCAGGCTCACCATGATCCGCTCGGCCTCGCCGGAGAACTCTCCGGACATCTCGGCCACACCGGCGGCGTTGTCCGACACCGGGCCGAAGCTGTCCTCGGACACCACCATGCCGGTGACCGCCAGGAGGCCGATGCCGATGAGCGCCACCAGGTACAGCGACAGCTCGATGTCGCCGCCACCCAGTCCGATGGCCACGCCGATGGCGATGGCGATGCCGATGATGGCCCAGACCGACGACTCGAGGCCGTAGGCGATGCCCGACAGCACGGTGGTGGCCGGCCCGGTTCGGGCCGACTCGGCGATCTCCCTGACCGGGTTGCGCTCGGTGGAGGTGAACTGCTCGGTGATCTGGCTGGCCGCCAGGGCCAGGAGCACGCCGGTGAGCACGGCCCAGAACACCTTGAGGTCGTGGACGTAGTACTGGGCGACGAAAAAGGCACCGATCACCGTGAGCACCGCCGACAGCCAGAAGCCGCGATTGATCGGGGCCATGGCGTTGCGGTCCTTCTCCCGGGCCCGTACGGCGAAGATGCCGACGATCGAGGCGAGGATGCCGATGGCCGGGACGATGAGCGGAAAGAGGACGGCAGCGGTCACGTCGCCCGAGTGCCCCGGCAGCGCCCGGAAGGCCGCGTAGGCGAGGATGAGGGACGAGATGATGGTGATCTCGTAGGACTCGAAGAGGTCCGCCGCCATGCCGGCGCAGTCCCCGACGTTGTCGCCCACGTTGTCGGCGATGGTGGCGGCGTTGCGAGGGTCGTCTTCGGGGATCCCCGCCTCGACCTTCCCGACCAGGTCGGCGCCGACGTCGGCCGCCTTGGTGAAGATGCCGCCGCCGACCCGCATGAACAGCGCCAGCAGAGAGGCGCCGAAGGCGAAGCCGATCAGGACCGCCGTCGCCGTGTTCTGGAAGATGAAGACGATGGCCGTCGCCCCAGCCAGGCCCAGCCCGACGCAGAGCATGCCGGTGACGGCGCCCGTACGGAATGCCACCTGCAGCGCCGCCGCCATCTTGCCGCCCCGAGCCGCTGCCGCCGCCGTGCGGACGTTGCCCCGCACGGCGATGCTCATCCCGATGAACCCGGTCAGCCCGGAGAACGCCGCGCCGAAGAGGAAGCAGATCACCCGGTAGATCCCCGCCTGGGCCATCGACAGGGCAATGGTGCCGTCGGGCCTGGTCACCTTGGTGGCGGTGAAGAAGATGAGGACGGCAAGCGGGACGACGATGATCAGGATCGCCCGGAACTGCCGCTTGAGGAACGCTTCGGCGCCCTCCTGGATCGCCTTGGCGATCTCGCGCATCTTGGCGGTGCCGGTGTCCGCGGCCAGCACCCAGCGCATGAAGTAGAGCCCGGTGCCGATGCCGACCAGGCCGGTCACCAGGGTGAGGACCAGCCAGATCTTGTCGCCCCGGGTGAGCGAGATCGCCTGGTACGCACCCTCGGCGACGAAGGCGTGGATCATGACTGCGGTTCCTTTCGATCAGTGCCCAGACCGGCTGCCGGCGGCAGTTGGGTACCCGCCAGCAGGCGGGAACATACGGCCGCGCCCGCACGAACGGCCGTATGTCGTCCGAGGCGGTGGGGACGATAGCGACTGACCCGCCCCTCCGGCAAGGAACACCTCTCCCACGAGGGACGGCCCGAGCCCCGGCGACGGCTGCGGGCTGCCCCGGGACATGCCCGGGGCCTGCCCGGGAACCTGCCCCTGGACCTGCCCAGGGCCTGCCCAGGGCCTGCCCGCGATCCGGTCCCAGCGCCGCCCCCGGACCCCAGCCCCCACCTGGGCCACCTTGGGGCCGAAGTTGTCCCGGGCGAGGACGTAGGACCCGTCCCCGGTGGCGTAGGCCGAGGACGAGTTGCGGTCCGGCCAGAGGACCCCGAGGGCGGTGACCCGCCCCGGCGCTCCGAGCCGAGCTGCCCGGTGACCAGCGACGGACCGGGCAGGGCGTCCTTGATCCGGTTGCCGAAGCTCTCGGGGATCCCGGTGGCCGCGTCGTCGGCTCGATGCCCGGAGACCCCAGCCAACAGCAAGCCGGAGGCCCCGTTCTTTACAGACCGGCGTGGGACGTGTAGCACTTGCCGGATGCACGTCGTGGTGGTCGGATGCGGCCGGGTCGGCTCCGGCCTCGCCCTCTCGCTGACCCGCGAGGGCCACAGCGTCGCCATCCTCGACCGGAACGGCACGGCCTTCCGCCGCCTGCCCGAGGATTGGGAGGGCAGCCGGGTGACCGGGTCGGGCTTCGACCGGGACGACCTCGAGCGGGGCGGCGCCATCGGGGCCGACGCACTGGCCGCCGTCACCAGCGGCGACAACACGAACATCCTCACCGTGCGGATCGCACGGGAGACGTACCGCATCCCCCGCGTGGTGGCCCGCATCTACGACCCGCGCCGGGCCGAGATCTACCAGCGCCTCGGCATCCCCACCGTGGCCACCGTCACCTGGACGATCGACCAGGTCCGGCGCCGGCTGCTGCCCGAGGCGGTCACCGGCGAGTGGGCCGACCCGTCGGGCAAGCTCCTTCTCGTCGAGCGCCCGGTCCCCGACGCCTGGGCCGGGCGCCGGCTCGGGGATCTGGAGGTCCCGGGCCGGCTCCTGCTGGTCGGGGTGACCCGTGCCGGCCAGCCGCGACTCGACGCCCGCGACCTCATCGGCCAGGAGGGCGACCGGCTCCACCTGGCCGTGATGAAGGACGCGCTCGGCGAGCTCGACCAGCGCTGCGCCGGGGTGGGCGGGAAGGAAGGCGCGGAGCCGGCGGCGACGGCGAGCCACCGATGAAGGTGGCCATCGCCGGCGGCGGGAGCGTGGGGACGGCGATCGCCCGCGACCTGTGCGCCAGCGGGCACGAGGTGCTCGTCCTCGAGCAGGACACCGAGCTCGTCGACCGCCGCCGCGCCGAGCACGAGGGGGTCACCTGGCTGGCGGCCGACGCCTGCGAGGTGTCGTCACTCGACGCCGCCGGCCTCGCCACCGCCGACGTGGTCGTGGCGGCCACGGGAGACGACGAGGACAACCTCGTGGTCTCCCTCCTGGCCAAGCAGGAGTTCGCCGTGCCGCGGGTGGTGGCCCGCGTCAACAACTCGAAGAACCAGTGGCTTTTCAACGAGAGCTGGGGCGTCGACGTGTCGGTGTCCACTCCCCACCTCCTCACCGCTCTGGTCGAAGAGGCCGTCTCGGTCGGCGCCTTGGTGCGGCTCCTGCAGTTCCAGGGCGGCTCGGCCAACCTCGTCGAAGTGACCCTGGCCGAGGACTCGCCGGCGGCCGGAGTGGCCATCGCCGACCTGTCCATTCCCCGCGAGGCCACCGTGGTGGCGGTCGTGCGCGACGACCGTCTGGTGGTGCCCCGCGGCGACACCGTCCTCCAGTCGGGCGACGAGGTGCTCGCCCTGGTGACGGCCGACGTCGAGAGCACAGTCCATGCCCTCCTGATCGGCTCGGCGGTGGGTACGCTGCCCGGTCCGGGGACACCCGGCACCCCCGGCTCGGGCGGGACAGACACCTACCAGCCGGGGACGGCGGGATCGATGGGCGGCTGAGCGCCGTCAACGGCCGGCGGAGAGGCCCGGCTCGGGGCGACGTGCATGCACCTCAGGCGGCCCGCTGCGGCTTTACCATTGGCACGTGGGCGCGGCGTTCTTCGACCTGGACAAGACGGTCATCGCCAAGCCGTCACTCGCCGCCTTCGGCCCCACCTTCCGTCGGGGCGGTCTCATCAACCGCCGCGTCGTGCTCCGGGCCATCCTGGGCCAGCTCATCTACCTCCAGTTCGGGGCGGGGGAGGACCGGCTCCGCCGCGTCCGCGAGTCGATGCTCCGTCTGACCGCCGGTTGGGAGCGCGACCGGGTACGCGGCATCGTCCGCGAGGCGCTCCTCGAGACGGTGGAGCCCCTGATCTACAACGAGGCGCTCGAGCTGATGGAGGACCACCGGCGGTCCGGCGACCGGGTGTACCTGGTATCGACGTCGCCGGAGGAGATCGTGCTGCCCCTGGCCGAGCTGCTGGGGGCCGACGGCGCCGTGGCATCGGTCGGCGAGGTCGACGCCGAGAACCGGTACACCGGGAGGATGTCGTTCTACGCCTACGGCAAGGGCAAGGCCGATGCCATCCGGTCGCTGGCCGACCGGTCCGGCTTCGACCTCGCCGAGTCATGGGCCTACACGGACTCGGCGACCGATGCCCCGATGCTCGAGGCGGTCGGGCACCCGGTGGCCGTCAACCCGGACCGTCCCCTCGCCCGGCTGGCCAAAGAGCGCGGCTGGGAGGTGCGCCAGTTCACCAAGCCGGTCCGCCTCCGCGACCGCATGACGGCGCGGACCTCGGCCGTGACGACCGGGCTGGCACTGGCAACGGCGGCACTTCTCGTGTGGCGCGGCTACCGGGGGCGGGCGGCGTCTGCCCTGCCATCCGGCCTGCGGAGGCTCCGGGCGCCCCAGCCCCGGCCCGCCACCTGACGCGCTCGGCTCGGCAGCGGGACGGCGGCGAGCCTCAGGTGGTGCGCAGCCGCTTGGCGGCGACGACGCCGAGGGTGACGAGCACGGCGAGGAACAGCAGCTTCTTCATGGCGACCATCCTAACCCTCGAGCCCCCCGGGCCACCCGGGGCCCTCGAGCCCCCCGGGGCCCTCAGACCGTGAGCAGGTCGCGGGCGCCGGTGTCAGAGGAAGGATGACGCAGCTTGGACATCGCCCGGGCCTCGATCTGGCGGATCCGCTCGCGGGTGAGGTTGAAGTGCTCCCCGACCTCCTCGAGGGTGCGGGGCTCACCCCGGTCCAGCCCGAACCGGAGCCGGAGGATCTCCCGCTCCCGCTCGTCGAGGGGCGAGAGCAGGCGACCGATCTCCTCCGGCAGCAGTGACACGGCTGCCACCTCGAACGGCGACTCGGCGGACCGGTCCTCCACCACGTCGCCCAGCTCGGCGTCGCCGTCCTCTCGGAGCGGCTCGGACAGCGACAGCGGCTCAGCTCGGAACCGCAGCGCCTCGACCAGCTTCTCCTCGGGCATCTCGACCTCGATGCCCAGCTCGACCAGGGTGGCCGGACGGCCGAGCTTGAGCTCCAGGCGCGCCTGCGCCTTCTGCACCCGGGCCAGGGTGTCGCCAGCATGCACCGGGAGCCGGATGGTCCGGCCGGTGTTGGCGATCCCCCGGGTGATCGCCTGGCGGATCCACCACGTGGCATAGGTAGAGAACTTGAACCCCTTGCGCCAGTCGAACTTCTCGACGGCGTGCATCAGGCCGAGGTTGCCCTCCTGGATCAGGTCGAGCAGCGGCAGCCCCGACGCCTGGTACTTCTTGGCGATCGACACCACCAGGCGGAGGTTGGACTGGACGAACGTCTGCTGGGCGTGCTCACCGCCGATCACCGCCCGGCGCAGCTCGCGCTTGCGGGCGGCGGTCAGGCCCTTCAGCGTCCTGCGCATATCGTCCTCGGCTGATCGACCGCCCTCGATGGCCTGGGCCAGGCGTACCTCGTCGTCCTTGGTCAGCAGGGGGTACTGACCGATGTCGGTCAGGTAAAGACGTACGAGATCCTCGTCGTCGCGCTCGATCCGTTCCTTCGCCAAGTGCCTGCCGAACCTTCCACTACTAGAGTCGGCACCGGCAGCGTCGACTTGACCGTCCGGGACCGCCTCACCTGACCACAGCTACCTGCGCCGATACGCACGGAGCCGGTGTTGGACATTCTACTGCCGCGGTCAAGGGCGCCGTTCGCCCGGTCACCGAGACGCCGGTCAGGGCCGGCCGGGAGGTCCTCCCGCAGGATCCCCGGCCACCCCGGGCCACGGTACGAGGTCGCCCTGGTCGCTCCCGCCGGCCAGGCACGCCGCGATCTCCCGCTCGGCCCGCTCGGCGGCCACCGATACCGCATCCCCCGTGCCGGCGGCCAGCAGGTGGGCGAGGACCGCGGCACCGGTCGCCTGCTCCCCGCCGAGGTCGCCCAGCACCAGCCGCAGCGTGCGGGACAGCGGGCCGTCGGCCACCGGCACCGCTCGGGCCAGGTGGCGCCGGTAGGTAGTGGCCAGCCGGGGCAGCACCACCCGATGCAGCCCAACCATGCGGGCCACGGCGAGCCCGGGGCCGGGCCGGCCGTCCTGGTCCCCGCCCCCGACGGCCTCGAGTGCGTCGAGGAGGGGAGCGAGCACCGGGCCGGCCGGGCGGGTGAGCGCCTTGTGGTCGACGCCGTCGAGCACGGGGAGCCGTTCGGCCCACATCTCGGCGCGCCAGGCATGCCCGGCGCTGGCCTCGAACAGGTGCACCTGGGCTTCCGGCGTCATCGCCGGCTCGGCCGCCCACCGGCCGGTGAGGGCAAAAAGCCGGTCCTCGGTCCACCGGTAGGCACCGACCAGCCCGGCTGCCTGGTGGAGGGTCAGCGCCCACGCGCCCTCAGCCACCGGAGGTCGCCGGGGCTGGCGCCCGGTAGCCGTTGGTGATGGGCATCCGCCGGTCCTTGCCGAAGGCCTTGGTCGAGATGCGGACCCCGGGGGGCATCTGGCGCCGCTTGTACTCGGCCCCGTCGACCAGGCGCACCACCCGTTCGACCAGCTCGGGGTCGAACCCGTCGGCCACCAGGTCGGCCGCCGTGCGGTCCCGCTCCACGTACGCCTCGATCACCGGATCGAGCAGCTCGTAGGGCGGGAGCGACTGGTCGTCGCGCTGGCCGGGACGCAGCTCGGCCGACGGGGGCTTCTCCAGCACCGAGCGGGGAACCGGCTCGGGCCGCCCTTCGGCGGCCGCCCGCCGGTTGCGGTACCGGCAGAGCTCGTAGACCAGGGTCTTCGGGACGTCCTTGATGACGGCGAACCCACCGGCCGAGTCCCCGTAGAGGGTGGAGTACCCGGTGGCCATCTCGCTCTTGTTGCCGGTGGTGAGCACGATCCGCCCGGTGGCGTTGGACACCGCCATCAGCACGACGCCGCGGAGGCGGGACTGGAGATTCTCGTCGGTGAGGCCCTCGGGTGGGGCGCCGAGCACGGCGGTCAGCACGGAGGACAGGGCAGCGTGGGCCGGCTCGATCGGCAGCACCCGGAGCTCTATCCCCAGGCGCTCGGCCAGCAGGCGGGCGTCGGACACCGACCCGGCCGAGGAGTAGCGCGACGGCATCGCCACCCCGTGGACGTGCTCCGGGCCGAGGGCGTCGGCGGCGATCGCCGCCACCAGGGAGGAGTCGATGCCGCCGGACAGGCCGATCACGACCCCGGAGAAGCCGTTCTTGGCCAGGTAGTCGCGGGTGCCGAGCACCAGCGCCTCGTAGACCTCGGCCGCTTCCTCCAAGGGCTGGGCGACCGGGCGCGGCCGGAGCGGAGGCGGTGCCGGCCGGGCGCCCACCGGGACCTCCGTCACCGTCGCCGAGGGGGACCGGCGGGCGACCACCGGGACCTCCGCCACCACCAGGTCCTGGCGGAACTGGGCGCCGGCGGCGAGGAGCGTGCCGTCGGCGGCGACCACCAGGCTGGCCCCGTCGAACACCAACTGGTCCTGGCCGCCGACCTGGTTCACGTAGGCCACCGGGCACCCGATCTCGGCCACCCGGGCGCCGAGCATGGAGAGGCGCTCGGCCCGGCGCCCCCGGGAGTACGGCGAGGCGTTGATGTTGACCACCACCTCGGCGCCGGCCCGGGCCAGTTCGAGGACCGGACCGCCGTCGGCCCAGATGTCCTCGCAGATCGACACGCCGACCCGCACCCCGCCGACCTGGTAGAGCACGGGCGGCTGCGACCCGGGCACGAACCACCGCTGCTCGTCGAAGACGCTGTAGTTGGGCAGGAGGCGCTTGCGGTAGACGCCGACCACGGCCCCCCCGGCGCACACGGCGGCCGCGTTGGCTAGCCGGGTGGGCACCCGCTGCCCCCGCCATCCACCGGGCGAGGCTCCGGCGACCGTCGGCGCCGCGGCCTCCATCGGCCCCGGGACGGCCGGCAACCCCTCCCGCTTCCCGGCCGGCGGGGACGGGCCGGGCGAGCGCGACTCGGCGCCGGCCGGCGGACCGGCTCCCCCCTCGCCCGGCGAGCC
>JBOGGE010000253.1:0-5574 GCA_050743865.1 Acidimicrobiales bacterium | reverse complement strand
ACGGCTCCATCAGGGAGGCGTGGTAGCGGTAGAAGGCCCGGCGGGCCGGGTCCATCGTCTCGTGGTTCTCCCACGCCTCGGGGATCATCATCAGCACCGCGTGGGGAAGGGAGCGCCCGGTCAGGTGGAGCAGCTCGAGGACCTCGTCGAAGGTGGCCGAGTCGCTCGCCTCCGGCGTGACGATCGGGAACACCCTCGACAGGTCGCCCCCGATGAGGTCGGTGGCGAGCAGCGCCTCGCGGGCGCGCATCCAGTTGCGGTTCCCGGCCAGGGTGTTGATCTCGCCGTTGTGGGCCAGGTACCGGTACGGGTGGGCCAGCGGCCAGCTCGGGAAGGTGTTGGTCGAGAAACGCGAGTGCACCAGCGCCAGCCCGCTCTCCATCCGCTCGTCGGAGAGATCGGGGTAGAAGCTCCGCAACTGGTGGGAGGTCAGCATCCCCTTGTAGACGATCGTCCGCGACGAGAGGGACGGCAGGTAGACCCCCTCGACGGCGTGCTCGACGCGCTTGCGGACCACGAAGGCCAGGCGGTCGAGGGCCAGGCGCTCGTCGCCCGGGGCGACTCCGCCCTCGGTGGCGGCGGTGAGGAACACCTGTTCGATGCGGGGCTGGACCCGGCGGGCGGCGTTGCCCAGGGCGGCCGGCTCGACGGGGACCTCGCGCCACCACCGCACGGCCAGCCCCTCCTCACCGGCGATGGTGGCGACCTGGGCCCGGGCCTTGGCGGCGTCGTCGGGATCCCGGGGGAGGAAGACGGTGCCGGTGGCGTACCGCCCCGCCGCCGGAAGGTCGACGCCGGCCGCCCGGGCGAGCCCGTCGAGCAACCGGTGCGGGACCTGGACCAGGATCCCCGACCCGTCCCCGGTGTCCGCCTCCGCCCCCGAGGCGCCGCGGTGGGCCAGCCGCTCGAGCACCGCCAACGCCTGCACCACGGTGCGATGGCTCGGGCGCCCGGACAGGTCAGCCACCAGCCCGACGCCGCAGGCGTCGTGCTCGAAACGAGGATCGTAGAGCCCGCCGGTCGGGCGGTGCGGGATGCCGATGCCACCGGCACCGGCCGTCAGGGTGTCCACGGTCGTCTCCCGGGCCTCATGGCCGCCGCCGGAGCGACGACGGCACGTTCCCCGTCAGGGTGTGGCCGGGGCATGCCGGCGCACCCGTCCAGGTGGGGTGCTGCCGCCCGGGACGACGCTGGCCCTGGAGCAGTGGCTCCACTCTACACCGCCATAGGATCGATTCGATGACGGCCGACGCGGTGTTCGTGGGTGGCGGGGTCATCGGCTTGTCCTCGGCCTGGAGGTCGGCGCAGGCCGGGCTCCGGGTGATGGTGGTCGACCCCGACCCGGGGCGGGGCGCCTCGTGGGTGGCGGCCGGGATGCTGGCCCCGGTGACCGAGGCCACCTTCGGCGAGGAGCGCCTGGTACGGCTCCTGCTCGCCGCCGCCGACCGGTGGCCGAGCTTCGCCGCCTCCCTGGCCGAGGCGACGGGGGCCGACGTCGGCTACCGCCCGTGCGGCACGGTGGCGGTGGCCGTCGACGCGTCCGACCGGGCGGTGGTGGACCGCCTCCTCGCCTACCAGCTGTCCCTCGGGCTCGACGCCACCCGGCTGTCGGCCAGCCAGTGCCGCCGGATGGTGCCCGCCCTGTCGCCGGCCGTGCGGGGAGGCGCCGACGTGCCGGGCGACCACCAGGTGCACAACCGCCGGCTGGTGGGGGCCCTCGCCGACGCCTGCCGCGCCGCCGGGGTGGCCATGGTGGCCGACCGGGTGGAGGCGGTGGCCGTCGGGCCGGCCGGGACGGCGGTCGGGGTGCGCACGGCCGGGGGGGAGACGCTGCGGGCTGGGGCGGTGGTGGCCTGCGCCGGTGCCGGCACGGCGTCGCTGGGCGGGCTGCCGCCCGGGACCCTCCCGCCGATCCGGCCGGTCAAGGGCCACGTGCTCCGCCTCCGGGGCCCCGCCGACGCGCCCCTGCTGGCCCGGACGGTCCGGGGCCTGGTCCACGGGCGCCCGTGCTACCTGGTGCCCCGGGACGACGGCACGGTGGTGGTGGGGGCGACCATGGAGGAGCGGGGCTTCGACCGGACCGTCCAGGCCGGCGCCGTCCACGCCCTCCTCGACGACGCCCGGTCCCTGGTGCCGGGGATCGACGAGCTGGAGCTGGTCGAGTGCCTGGCCGGCCTGCGCCCCGGCTCCCCGGACAACGCCCCCTTCGTCGGATGGACGTCTATCCCCGGGCTGGCGGTGGCTGCCGGCCACTTCCGCAACGGGATCCTGCTCGCCCCGCTGACGGCCGACACGGTGTCGTCCCTCCTGGCCGGCGGCCCGGTGCCCGAGCCCATGGCCGCCTTCGGGCCCGAGCGGGTGACGGCAGCCACCGGGGCCCGGTGACCGGTCCCGCCCGCCCCGGCCCGGTCCGGGCCTTCGTCAACGGCGAGCTGCGGGAGGTGGCGCCGGGGACGACCCTGGCCGACCTGGTCGCGCTCCTCTGCCCGTCGGGCCGCGGGGTGGCGGTGGCCGTGGACCGGGAGGTGGTGCCCCGCTCCCGGTGGGGGCACCAGACGGTGGGCGACGGCGCCCGGGTGGAGGTGGTGACGGCCGCCGCCGGCGGCTGAGGGCGCTCAGGTCGTGGGTCCGCCGAGCCATCCCCGGCGCTTGAACATCATCATCAGCAGCAGCGCCGCCACCACCTGGCTGCCGATGCCGGCGCCGAAGAACACCGGCGCCCCCCCCAGCCGCTCCACCATCCAGCCGAAGTTCTGCCCGAAGAAGCCGGTCAGGAAGGAGAGGGGCAGGAAGACGGTGGCGATGACGGCCAGCTGCTTCATGACCACGTTGAGGCGGTTGGACACCGTCGACAGGTGGGTGTCCATCACCCCGCCCAGGAGGTCCCGGTAGCTGTCGACCATGTCGCCGATGCGGATGAGATGGTCGTAGAGGTCCCGGAAGTACCGGCCGCTCCCGTCGGTCAGGCCGGCGATGTCGTAGGTCCCGGCGCTGACGCCGGCGAACACGTCGCGCTGGGGGGCCACCACCTTGCGGATGGCCATCAGCTGCTGCTTCATCGAGAAGATCTCACCCAGCTGGTCGTCGGTCGGGCGGGCCAGGATGGCGCTCTCCAAGGCGTCGATCCGGTCGTCGAAGGCGGCCAGCACGGGAAAGAAGTCGTCGGTGAGGGCGTCGACGATGTCGTACACCAGCACGATCTGGGGGGCGCCGGCGGCACCGTTCGCCCGGTGCCGGGCCAACCGTTGCCGGGCAAGGTCCAGGGCCTCGACCGGGCCACGGTGCACCGAGACGACGAAGCGGGCGGAGAAGAAGAGGTGGACCTCGGCCGTCCCGCCGGCCGGCGCCGCCCCGTGGGCGACGAGGTAGGTGTACTCGTCGTAGTCCTCCACCTTCGGACGCTGGCCGAAGTGCTCGGCGTCCTCCACGTCGAGCGGGTGGAAGCCGAACAGCCCGCCCAGCACGCCGTCCAGCGTCAGTGCCGGTGGGTCGCCTCCCGGAGCCGGCGGCGGGCCGGCGGCGAGGTCGAGCCAGAAGAACTCCCGCCCGTCCAACTGGCGGCGGACGTCATCCGCCGTGGCGGCCACCGACGTCCCCTCCCGGTCGAGGGTGGCCGTGACCGGGCCGGTGGAGGGTGGGCCGGCATCCGTCGTGACGTCCACGAGCACGGATGCTACGGCGCCCGCCGGTGCCGGCAGCGGACCCGCCCGTGCCGGCGTGGCCGGCGGTGACGGTGGACGTATCCTCTGACATGATCCGAGTGGCGAACATCCGCGACTGGCGCGGCCACGACGTCGTCGACGATCGTGGCGGCAAGATCGGCAGGCTCGAGGCGGTCTACGTCGACACCGCCACCGACGAACCGGCCTTCGCCTCGGTGACCGTCGGGGTTCCGGGCCGGCGGCGCCTGGTGTTCGTTCCCCTCGACGGCGCCACCGTCGCCCCCGGGCACGTGGCCGTCGCCTACCCCAAGCGGCTGGTCCGCGACGCCCCCGCCATCGACGTCGACGGCGAGCTGCTGGCCGAGCAGGAGGCGCCGCTCTTCGACCACTACGGAATGACCTACCGCCAGGGCGCCGGCGGCGAGCGTCGCCTGGCCCGGCGCTGACCCGCCGGTGGCGCTTTTCCTCCTGGTCGTCCTGGCCGCCGTGGCGCTCGGCATCGCCGGCGTCGCCGTCACCGGGCTCGGTTACCTCCTGGCGGTGGGGATCGCCGTCTTCGTGGTGGACGTGCTCGGCCTCGGAATGGCCATGCTCCGTCGTCGTCGTCGGCGGCGGCCGGCACGCTGAGCGACCCCCGGACGCGGCTCAGGCGGTCTTCTTCAGCTTCTTGGGGACCGCCGGCTGCTTGCCCTTGTACTTCTTGACCGGGCCGTTGCCGACTGTGGTCGTGTACACCGGGGACAGCACCTTGGTGCCCGGCCAGGTGCCGGTCGGGTTCACCAGCGGCGGCACTGTGCCCGACGCCTCGACGACCTCGGCTCCCTCGAAGCCGTAGTGGACCTTCTTCGAGTAGTTGAGCGGCACCAGCCCCGGCGTGGCGAAGCCGTGCGCCTTGGTGTTGAGGGCGTTCATCAGCGACTGGCGGGTGAGGTTCTTGCCCGCCGCTTGGAGCGCCTGGACGAACGTGTAGGCCAGGGCGACCCCGTACTCGGTGTTCCCGTCCAGGCCGTGCTTGGACCACAGTGTTGGCTGGTACTGCTTGAGCAGCTTGCTGGACACCTTCACCCACGGGTTCGACGTTGTGCCCTCGGGCGGGAGGTAGGCGTCGGTGATGACCCCGTCCAGCAGGCCGGCCGTGGCTTTGGCCTCGGCCGCGCTACCGCCGCCGGCACTGGTGAACGACGCCAGCAGCGGGCCCACCGTCGGCTGGTCGGCGCCCACGTTGTCGAGCACGTAGGTCGGGTGGTAGCCGATGGCGGCCGCCGGCAGCATGGCCAGCGCGGTGGCGGCCGGGATGGTGCCGAGCACCACCACTGTCGCCCCCGCCGCCTTCAGCGCGGCGATCTGGGGAGTCAGCGGCCCGGACAGCGTTGTCACGTTGTACGTCTGCTGGCCCACCACCGACTTGGCCGGCACCTCCTTGTTGATGCCCTTCACGAAGTCCTTGCCGAACTCTGTGTCCTGGTAGAGCTCACCGATCTTCTTGCCGGCGAAGTTCTTCTTCAGGTAGGCGCCGAGGATCTTGCCGTCCACGGTATAGGGCGGCTGCCACCCCAGGCTGTAGGGGTACTTGGATGTGCTCCAGCAGTTGCACCCCGACTCGATGAACAGCTGGGGGATCTTCCGGCTGTTCAGGTACCTCTGGACCCCGGTCTGGGTCGGCGTGCCGAGCGCACCCACCGTGGCGAAGACGTGCTGTGTCAGCACCAGCTGGCGGGTGAGGGTGGCCGTTGTCGCCGGGTTGTACTTGTCGTCGAGGTAGTGGTAATGGATCTTGCGCCCGAAGATGCCGCCGTGGGCGTTGACCCAGTCGAACACCGCCGTCATGGCCGGGGCGATCTCGCTGTACCCGGGGGCGGCGGGACCGGTCAAGGGGACGGTGGCCCCGATTGTGATCGAGTTCTTCGTCACC
>JBOGGE010000252.1:0-5209 GCA_050743865.1 Acidimicrobiales bacterium | reverse complement strand
GGGCACGGCACCGGCCCGAAATGGCAACCCGGCGCTGGTGGCCTTTGTCTGCACACCATCGTTCTCGATCCCAGTAATCCCGATCGCATGTTCATCGCCATCTCGGCCGCGGGCGCATTCCGCACAGACGACGGCGGCAAAACCTGGAAGCCAATCAATCAGGGTTTGCGCTCGCAATATATTCCCGATCCCACCGCCGAAATCGGCCACTGCGTGCATCGCATCGCCATGCACCCGGCGCGGCCGCGCGTGCTCTACATGCAGAAGCACTGGGACGTCATGCGGACCGAGGACGCCGGCGAGTCGTGGACCGAGGTGAGCGGCGACCTGCCGACCGATTTCGGGTTCCCCATCTCCGTCCACCCCCACGAGGACGACACCGTGTACGTGGTGCCCATCACCAGCGACTCGGTCCACTTCCCGCCCGAGGGCAGGCTGGGCGTCTACCGGAGCCGCACCGGCGGCGGGGAGTGGGAGCCGCTGACCGACGGCCTGCCCCAGACGCACTGCTACGTGGACATCCTGCGCGACGCCATGGACTTGGACGACCTCGAGCCGGCGGGCGTCTACTTCGGCACCACCGGGGGCCAGGTGTACGCCTCGCCCGACGGCGGGGACCACTGGCGGGCCATCGCCGAGCACTTGCCGGCCGTGCTGTCGGTCGAGGTGCAGCGGCTGGCATGATCCGGGTCGTCCTGCCGACCACGCTGCGATTGCTGGCCGGGATCCCGGCCGGCGAGGTGGCGCTCGACGTCACCGGCGAGGTGACCCAGCGCCGGGTGCTCGACGCGCTGGAAGCGACCTACCCGGCGCTGGCGGGGACGGTGCGGGACCGCCGGACGGGCCGGCGGCGGCCGTTCGTGCGGTTCTTCGCCTGCCAGGAGGACCTCTCCCACGATCCGCCGGACACGCCGCTGCCCGGGGCCGTGGTGTCGGGGGCCGAGCCGTTCATCGTGCTGGGAGCCATCGCCGGAGGCTGAGCCGGCCGGGTACACTGCGGCTACCGCCGACGGAGGAGCGTTCGTGCCGGCAACCGTGGTCGTCGGGACCCAGTGGGGTGACGAGGGCAAGGGCAAGCTCACCGACCTGCTGGCCGGGGACATGGACGTGGTGGTGCGCTACCAGGGCGGGCACAACGCCGGCCACACCATCGTCGTCGGCGGCGAGTCCTTTGCCCTGCAGCTCTGCCCCAGTGGGATCCTCTATCCCCACATCACCCCGGTCATCGGCAACGGGGTGGTGGTCGACCCGGCCACCCTGATCGCCGAGGTCGACGGGCTGTCGGCCCGGGGCGTCGACCCCAGCCGGCTGGTGGTGAGCGGCAACGCCCACCTGATCATGCCCTACCACCAGGAGCTGGACCGGGTGACCGAGCGCTACCTGGGCAAGAACTCGCTCGGCACCACCAAGCGGGGGATCGGCCCGGCCTACGCCGACAAGGCGGCCCGGGTCGGCCTGCGGGTGCAGGACCTGCTCGACCCCAAGATCTTCCGCCAGAAGCTCGCCGTGGCGTGCAAGGAGAAGAACGCCGTCCTGGCCAAGGTGTACAACCGGCTGCCGCTCTCGGCCGACGAGATAGCCGAGCGTTACCTCGACGAGTACGCACCCCGGATCGAGCCGATGACCGGCGACACCGTCTCGATCGTCCACGAGGCGCTGGACGCCGGCCGCAATCTCCTCCTGGAGGGCGCCCAGGCGACCTTCCTCGACCTCGACCACGGCACCTACCCGTTCGTCACCTCGTCCAACCCGGTGGCCGGCGGGGCCTGCACCGGCAGCGGCCTCGGCCCCCGGGACATCGACCGCGTCATCGGGATCGCCAAGGCCTACGTCACCCGCGTGGGTGCCGGGCCGTTCCCGACCGAGCTGACCGAGGACCTGGGCGCCCTCCTGGTCGAGCGGGGGCACGAGTTCGGCACGGTGACCGGCCGCCGCCGGCGGTGTGGCTGGTTCGACGCGGTGATGGCCCGCCAGGCGGTCCGGCTCAATTCCCTCTCGGAGCTGGCGCTGACCAAGCTGGACGTGCTCGACACCTTCGAGACGGTGAAGGTGTGCGTCGCCTACCAGGCCGGCGGCGAGCGCTACACCCGGCCCCCGTACCACCAGTCGACGCTCCACCAGGTGACGCCGGTCTACGAGGAGCTCCCCGGCTGGCGGACCGACCTCACGGGGGTGACGTCCCACGCCGACCTACCCGGGGCCGCCTGCGACTTCGTGGAGCTCCTGGCCGAGCAGATCGGGGTCCCGGTGCGCCTGGTCGGTGTCGGCCCCGGCCGCGAGCAGTTCGTGTCCTTCGCCGCCGCGTGACTGTCTGCGTGGTCGGCTCCGGTGGCCGGGAGCACGCCCTGGCCCGGGCCCTGGCCCGTTCGGCCGACGTGGTGGTGACCCCGGGGAGCCCGGCGATGGCCGGCACCTCGGCCGAGGGGCACCGGGTGGCCGTCACCGCCGCACCGCCCGAGGAGGTCGAGGCCGACCTGGTGGTGGTGGGCCCCGAGGGGCCGCTGGTCGACGGGCTGGCCGACCGCCTGCGGGCCGCCGGGCGCCTCGTGTGCGGCCCCGGGGCGGACGGGGCGCGGCTGGAGGGATCCAAGGCGTTCATGAAGGACCTGCTGGTCGAGGCGGGAGTCCCCACCGCCCGCTACGGGGTGTTCGACCGGGCGGACTCGGCGGCGCGCTTCCTCCGTTCGCTGCCCGGCCCGTGGGTGGTGAAGACCGACGGGCTGGCCGCCGGCAAAGGGGTGCTGGTCGCCTCCACCCTGGCCGAGGCCGAGGCCGACGTGGCGGCCAAGCTGGGCGGTGCCTTCGGGGCGGCTGGACGGCGGGTGGTGGTGGAGGAGGCGCTCACCGGACCGGAGTGCTCGCTCCAGGTGCTGTGCGACGGCACCCGGGTGGTGCCGATGGCGCCGGCCCGGGACCACAAGCGGGTCGGCGACGGCGACACCGGTCCCAACACCGGCGGCATGGGGGCGTGCTCGCCGGTGCCGGGGGTGGACGCGGCGACCGTCGACCGGGTGATGGCCGAGGCGGTGGAGCCGCTGGTGGCGGTGCTGCGGCGACGGGGGATCGATTACCGGGGCGTCCTCTACGCCGGGCTCATGCTCACCCCCGAGGGCCCCAAGGTGCTCGAGTACAACATCCGCTTCGGCGACCCCGAGGCGCAGGTGGTCCTCCCGCTCCTGGCCGAGGACCCGGTGGAGATCCTGGCGGCGGTGGCCGGCGGTCGGCTGGACCGGGTGGCCGGCCGGCTGGACGGCCGGCTGGGCGGCCGGCTGGGCGGCCGGCTGGGCACCACCGGCGATGCCGCGGTGTGCGTCGTGATGGCGGTCGAGGGCTACCCGGCCGAGCCGCGGATCGGGGACCCGATCGCCGGCCTGGCCGCCGACGGCCAGTTGGCCGACCCGGTGGACGGGGTGACGGTGCTCCACGCCGGCACCCGGCGCCAAGGGGACCGCTACCTTACGGCCGGCGGCCGGGTGCTCGGGATCACCGCCGTCGCCCCGACGCTGGACGGCGCCCGGCGGCGTGCCGCCGAGGCGGCGGGACGGATCTCGTGGCCCGGGGCGCACCACCGCCGGGACATCGCCGGTGCCCCGTGATCCCCCGGTACAGCCCGCCGGACATGGCCGCCCTCTTCACCGACGAGGCTCGGCTGGCCATGTGGCTCCAGATCGAGCTCCTGGCGGTCGAGGGGCAGGCCCGGGTGGGGGCCGTCCCGGCGGCGGCGGCGGCGGCCGTGCGGGCCCGGGCCCCCGAGGTCGACGCCGCCTTCGTGGCCGACGTGGCCGCCCGGGAGCAGGTGACCGACCACGACGTGGCCGCCTTCGTCGACGTCGTCCAGGACCGCGTCGGCCAGCCCGAGGGCTCCTGGGTCCACCACGGCCTGACCTCCTCCGACGTGGTGGACACGGCCCAGTGCGCCACCCTGGTGAAGGCGGCCGACCTTCTGCTGGCGGCGTCGGACGAGCTGGTGGCGGCGCTGCGTAGCCGGGCCGAGGAGCTGATCGACGTCCCGGTGGCGGGCCGGACGCACGGCATGCACGCCGAGCCGACCACCTTCGGGGTGAAGTACGCCCTGTGGGCCCTCCAGGCCGATCGGGACCGCCAGCGCCTGCGGGCGGCCAGGGGGCGGATGGCGGTGGGGAAGCTGTCGGGGGCGGTGGGCACCTACTCGAACGTCGACCCGGCGGTCGAGGCCCACGTGTGCCAAGCCCTGGGGCTGGTGCCGGTCCCCGCCACCCAGGTGATCGCCCGGGACCGCCACGCCGAGTACCTCTACGCCTGCGCCTCGGTCGGAGCCACCGTCGAGCTCATCGCCACCGAGGTCCGGCTCCTGGCCCGCAGCGAGGTCGGCGAGGTGGAGGAGCCGTTCGCCGAGGGCCAGAAGGGCAGCTCGGCCATGCCCCACAAGCGCAACCCGGTGCTGGCCGAACGGCTGTGCGGCCTGGCGCGGGTCCTGCGGGGCTATGCCGGCGCCGGGCTGGAGGACGTCGCCCTGTGGCACGAGCGGGACATCTCGCACTCCTCGGTCGAGCGGGTGGTCCTCCCCGACGCCTCGCTGCTGGCCTGCTACGTGCTTCGTAAGGTGACCGGCCTGGCGTCGGGCCTGGTCGTCCACCCGGAACGGGCCATGGCCAACCTCACCGCCGGGGGCCTGGTGTTCAGCCAGTCGGTGCTGCTGGCGCTGGTCGCTTCGGGGCTGTCCCGGGACCATGCCTACCGGATCGTCCAGCGCGACGCCCGGGCCGCCTGGTCCGGTGGGCGGCACCTGCGAGCGGTGCTGGAGGCCGATCCCGAGGTGACGCTGGATCCCGGCGAGCTGGACCGGGCCTTCGACCTGCAGCGGTACCTGCGGCACGCCCACCGGTTCCTCTTCGCCCTGGCCGACCTGGACGAGGGGCCGAGCCTGTGAGGCTCGTGCTCGTGCACCAGGGCAAGGTCCGCCAGCTGTACGACGCCGGGGACGGGCTGCTCCTGATGGTCGCCTCCGACCGGGTCAGCGCCTACGACGTGGTGTTCGCCGAGCCGATCCCCGAGAAGGGCCGGGTGCTCACGGCGATGACCGCCTTCTGGTGCGAGGAGCTGGCCGACCTGGCGCCGGGCACCGTCGTCACCGCCGATCCGGCCGAGATCGCCGAGCGGGTGCCGGCGGCCGGGGGGCCGGACGGCGCCGGGGGGCCGGACGTCGCCGGGGGGCCGGACGGCGCCGGGG
>JBOGGE010000251.1:0-5945 GCA_050743865.1 Acidimicrobiales bacterium | reverse complement strand
CGTCCCCGACCGTGCGGAACCTGACGGTCTCGGTGACGGCGTGCTCGTCCGGCGCCGGCCGGACCCAGCGGCCCACCGCCAGCAGCATCCCGTCCCGCTCGACCACCGGGCGGCGGTGGGCGTAGTAGATGGGGGGCAGGGCGATGCGCTCCCGGGCGACGTACTGCCAGATGTCCAGCTCGGTCCAGTCCGACAGCGGGAAGGCCCGGAGGTGCTCGCCCGGCAGGACCTGGCCCTGGTAGAGCTGCCACAGCTCGGGCCGCTGGCGCTTGGGGTCCCACTGGCCGAAGGCGTCGCGGAAGGAGAGCACCCGCTCCTTGGCCCGGGCCTTGTCCTCGTCGCGCCGGGCGCCGCCGAAGCAGGCGTCGAAGGAGTGCTCGGCGATGGCGTCCAGGAGCGTGGTCGTCTGCAGGCGGTTGCGCATGGCCAGCGGGCCCGGGTCGGCCACCCGGCCGCGCCGGATCGACTCCTCCACGCTGGCCACGATGAGCGTCTCGCCCAGCTCGGCCATGCGGCGGTCCCGGAACTCGATGACCTCCTCGAAATTGTGGCCGGTGTCGACATGCATCACCGGGAAGGGGAACCCGGCCGGCCGGAAGGCCTTGAGGGCCAGGTGGAGGAGGACGGCCGAGTCCTTGCCACCGCTGAAGAGCAGCACCGGGCGCTCGGACTCCGCCGCCACCTCCCGCATGACGAAGACGGCGTGCGACTCGAGCAGGTCGAGATGGTCGACCGCCCGCCGGCCTCCGGACCGCGGGCGGTCGTGGTGGCTGGTCGGCGTGTCGGTGGTGGTCATCGCTGGCGCCCTCGCACGGCTGGCTCGACGGTCGCCGCCGCTCGCCGCTGGCGTGCGCCGGCCCCTCCTTCTTCGGCACGTCCCAGCCTCTGCTGAAACCTGACTGTTTTGGTCATGTATACTCCGGGCCGGACGTCTCCACAAGTCAAGGGCGTGGTCAGCCCCCTCCAGCGCCGCCCGGACCGGTGGCCGGGGAGGGGAGAGGGCAGCAGAGAGGAGCCTCGATGAGCCAGTCGCCGGCAGGTGAGGCTGCCGCCGTGCCCCCCGCCGGGTCTGTCGCCAGGCCCCCAGCCGGGCATGCCGCCGGACCCCCCGCCGAGCTGGCCGAAGAGCTGGCCGAAGCCGACGCCCGGCTGGCGGTGGCGCCGGCCGGCCAGGTGGTCGAGTGGGCGGTCGACCGTTTCGGCCAGGACCTGGTCCTGGCCGCCTCCTTCCAGGACGTGGTGCTCGTCGACCTGGCGGTGCGGGCGGACCCGGCCGTCGAGGTCGTCTTCTGCGACACCGAGGCGCACTTCGAAGAGACCCTCGCCTTCGTCGACGAGGTGCGCGCCCGCTTCGGGCTCAACCTCACCGTCACCCGGCCCGGTCCCGACGCCGCCGCCGTGCCCTGCGGCGCCGACGGGTGCTGCGAGCTGCGCAAGGTGATGCCGCTGCGCCGGGCGCTCGACGGCAAGCAGGCCTGGCTGACCTCGCTCAAGCGGGTCGACGCCCCGACGCGTGTGTCGGCCCCCGTCGTCGGCTGGGACGCGACCTTCGGGCTGGTGAAGGTGAACCCGCTGGCCACCTGGACCGATGCCGACGTCGACGGGTACCTGGCCGACCACGGGCTGCCGGTGCACCCGCTCGTGTCCCGGGGCTACCTGTCCATCGGCTGCGCCCCCACCACCCGCCCGGTGGCCGAGGGCGAGGACCGCCGGGCCGGCCGCTGGGCGGGGACGGGCAAGACGGAGTGCGGGCTCCACGCCTGATGGCCGTCGACCCCGACAACCCCTACGGGATCCGCCTGACCGGGTCGAGACGGCCCATGGCGTTCCTCCGTCCCTACCGCCACGTCGGCGAGCTCAACAACGTGGAGCGGTGGAAGCTGGCCCGCCATCCCTACGAGGTCGTCCAGGCGGTGGTCGAGCGGTACGCCAAGGAGGGGCCGGCGGCCATCGCCGCCGTTCCCGGCGAGCAGGAGCGCCTGAAGTGGGTGGGCCTCTACCCCCAGCGCCAGGGCGGCGACGCCTTCATGCTGCGGATCAAGGTGCCCGGCGGGATGCTCACGGCGGCGCAGGCGCGCCAGATCGGCGTCGTCGCCGACGCCTTCGCCGAGGGCCCGGACGACAGCCCGGTCTTCGGCAACCGCTACGCCGACCTGACCACCCGCCAGGACGTCCAGCTCCACTGGATCCGGATCGGCGACGTGCCCCGGATCTGGCAGCGGTTCGCCCAGGTCGGGCTGACGACGCTCCAGGCGTGCGGCGACTCGGCCCGCAACGTCTGCTGCTGCCCGGTGTCGGGGATCGACGCCGGCGAGGTGGTGCCGGCGCTGCCGGTGGCCCAGGCCGTCTCGTCCTTCTTCACCGGCAACGGTGAGTACGCCAACCTGCCCCGGAAGTTCAAGATCGCCGTCACCGGCTGCCTCGAGGACTGCGCCCGGGTGGAGATCAATGACGTCGGCCTGTGGCCGGCCCGGGCCGACGACGGCGAGCTCGGCTTCAACGTCCTGGCCGGCGGCGGGCTGTCCGACGGGGAGCGCATGGCCTCGGACGTCGACGTGTTCGTCTCACCCGACCAGGCGGTCCCCCTGACCCGGGCCATCGCCCAGGTCTTCGGCGAGCTCGGCAACCGGGAGCACCGCGGGCTGTCGCGCATGCGCTACCTCGTCCAGGAGCTGGGGCCCGAGGGGTTCCGGTCGGCCCTGGCCGAGCGGGCGGACTTCCCGCTGCGCCCGGCCGGGGCGGAGCTCACCCGGCGCTTCCGGGGCGACCACGTCGGCGTGCACCCCCAAGCCCAGGAGGGCCTCGTCTACGTCGGCTGCTCGGTCCCGGTCGGCCGCATCCGGGGGATCGAGCTGGTGGAGGTGGCGCGGCTGGCCGAGGCGTACGGCGACGGGACGGTGCGGCTGGGCACCGGGCAGAATTTCGTGCTGTCCGGCGTGCCCGAGGACCGGGTGGACGACCTCCTGGCCGAGCCGCTGCTGCGGACCTACTCGCCGTCGCCCGGCCCGTTCTCCCGGGGCGTCGTGGCCTGCACCGGGACCGAGTTCTGCCGTTTCGCCATCGTCGAGACCAAGGAGCGGGCGGTCAGGTGGGCCCGCGAGATGGACGCCCGGCTGGCGCCCGCCGTCGGCGCCGACGGGAGCCCCGGCGCCGGGGCGGGGGGAGCGGACGGGGCCTTCCGGGTCCACTTCTCGGGCTGCTCGGCCTCGTGCGCCCAGCCCCAGGTGGGCGACGTGGGGCTGCGGGGGGACATCGCCCACGTCGGCGAGCACATGGAAGAGGCGGTCGACATCGGCCTGGGCGGGTCGCTCGGGCCGGAGGCCGGGTTCATCCGCTGGGTGTCGGGGGCGGTCCCGGTCGACCGGGTCCCCGACGCCCTGGCCCGGGTGTACCTGGCGTACCGGAGCGAGCGCGCCTCGGGCGACGAGCCGTTCCACCGCTGGGCCCGGCGCCGGTCGGTGGACGAGCTGCGGGCGGTGCTGGACGGCGAGGGAGGTGACGGGCGATGAGCCAGCCCCTGGTGCGCCAGCAGATGAACGGGATCCCGGCCCCGCCGGGCAAGGTGTGGTTCTGGGAGCTGGAGTCGGCGGTCATCGACGCCGAGCGGTGCATCCAGTGCGGGACCTGCGTGGCCGTGTGCCCGTCCAACTCGATCGGGGTCGACCCGGGCACCGGTCTGCCGGCGTTGGTCCGGATGTGCACCGGGTGCTCGCTGTGCTGGGACTTCTGCCCCCGTGGCGGCCTGCGGTACGAGGCGTTGTGGCCGCCGTCGACGCCGGAGGGGGCGGAGGGCGAGGTGGCGCCGACCCAGGTCCGGCCGGACTCGTCGGACCCGTACTGGAAGATCACCGGCGGTCCTCCCGGCGACGGGCTGGGAGCGGTGGTCGAGCGGTACGCGGTGCGGGCGGCGGCGCCGGCCGAGGGGGCACAGGACGGCGGGGCGGTGACGGCGATCCTGAGCGCGCTGCTGGTGGCGGGGGAGATCGACGGCGCCGTGGTGGCCAAGCCGAGCGACGACCCCGACGAGCCGTGGAAGGGCGTGCCCACCATCGCCACCACCCCGGCCGAGGTGGCGGCGGCGGCCGGCAGCTTCTACAACCAGACGATGGGGCTGGCCGCCCTCGACCTGGCCGGGTACCGGCTGCCGCCCAAGCCCCGGCTGGTGGTCGTCGGCACCCCGTGCGAGATCCAGGGTATCCGGGCCATGCAGGCCCGCCGGTGGACGACGGGGGCGCACCGGCTCGACGCCGTGGTGCTCACCGTCGCCCTCATGTGCACGAAGAGCTTCGACTACGAGGCGCTGATCCTGCGCGAGCTGCGGGACCGGCGCCGGGTCGACCTCGACCGGGTGGGCCGGGTCGACGTGGTCCGCGGCCGGATGGTCGTCGAGTACCGCGACGGCGAGGTGGCGGTGGACGAGCCGGTGAAGGACTTCCACGGGGCCGCCCTCAAGGGGTGCGACGAGTGCGCCGACTTCCTCGGGCGGGGCGCCGACCTCTCCGTCGGCAACGTCGGCTCGATGGACGGCTGGACGAGCGTGCTGGTGCGGACCGAGCGGGGCCGGGCTGCCTTCGGTCGGGCGCGCCCCCGGCTCGATGTGCGCGACCTCGACGACCCCGAGGCCCTGCTGCGCCTGGACCGGCTCGACAAGCGGATCGCCCTCCGCTCGCTCCAGAGGAAGCTCGACCCCGACGCCCCCCTGTTCATCGACTACGAGGAGCACGTCCGCAACTACGAGAGCACCGACCGCCGGCCGGTGGTGGTCCTGCGGTGACGGCCGCGGTTCCCCGGCTCCACCTCCCCGACGAGCCCACCTCCCGCCGCCCGGCGTGGCGGGACGCGGTGCTCGGCGGCGCGCCCCTGGGGGACGTGGTCGGCGGCGGCGACGGGGTCGCCGGATGGCTGTGGGAGCGCTGGTCGGCGCTGGCCGGCGCCGGCGTCGGCCGGGACGCGTTCGGCGCCGTCGCCACCGGGTACGGGCGGGAGATCTGGCTGTGGCTGGTGGGCGACCGGACGTGGTCCCAGACGTGCGCCGGGCTCATCGGGCGGGTCGCCCGGAGGTTCCCCGCTGAAGCGTGACGGCCGGGCCGGGCCGGCGGTGCGCCTGCAGGCCACGTCGGTCGTACGCGACGGGTGCCCGATCCTCGACGCCGTCGACTGGGAGGTCGGTACGGGCGAGCGGTGGGTGGTGCTCGGGCCGAACGGCTCGGGCAAGACCACTCTCCTGCGGGTGGCGGGGGCGCGGCTGTGGCCGACCAGCGGCGTGGTCGAGCTCCTCGGCCACCGGCTCGGTCGGGTCGACGTGCGCACCCTTCGCCGGCGGATCGCGCTGGTGGGCGGTTCGCTGGCCCGCCTGTTGCGGCCGGCCCTGACGGTCCGCCAGGTGGTGGTGACCGGGCGCGACGGCGCCCTCGAGCCGTGGTGGGACGAGTACGGGCCGGACGACTGGGCCAAGGCCGACCGGCTGCTGTCCGAGGGGGGAGTGGGCGGTCCCGGCGGTATCGGCGAGCGGGCCTTCGGCGTGGTCTCCGAGGGCGAGCGCCAGCAGGCACTGCTGGCCCGCGCCCTCATGGGCGACCCCGAGCTGCTCCTCCTCGACGAGCCGGCGGCCGGCCTGGATCTCGGGGCCCGGGAGCGGCTGCTCCTGCGCCTGGCCGCCCTGGCCGGCGACCGCCGGGTGCCGCCGGTGGTGCTGGTCACCCACCACTGCGAGGAGATCCCGGCTGGGTTCACTCACGCCGCCCTGGTGCGCGGCGGCCGGCTGGTGGCGGCGGGAGGGCTCGGGGAGGTCGTGACGTCGGAGGGGGTGTCGGAGTGTTTCGGGGTGCGGGTGCGGGTGGGGCGGGACGGCGGCCGCTGGTGGACCCGGGCTGCCGGCTGAGCGGGGGCGACCGGGCGGGGGCAGGCGGGCTTGCGGGCTTGCGGGCGGCCGGGCTGGCGGGCGG
>JBOGGE010000250.1:0-19045 GCA_050743865.1 Acidimicrobiales bacterium | reverse complement strand
CGCTTGCACCCCGTGGGCCAAGGCATACCTCCCGGCCGAGGCGCACCCCCCGGCCAAGGGGTCCGGGCGTCCTGAGCGGGCCGGCCGGAGGAGGTCCTATCCCTGCTCGGACGACCCGCGGGTCGTCCCGGCCAGCACCGGCTGGCCAGGAGGCTGCGGGCCGGGCGGCCCGGACGGGCCCCGGTCCTCCTGGTGGCCCGGCCACCAGGCGCGGTGCCCGATCATGGCCGTGATGGCCGGGGTGAGGAACATGGCCATGACGAAGGCGGCCACGACGATCCCGAACGACACGGCGAAGCCCATCTGGCTCAACGTGCTGCCGCCGGCCAGGATGAGCGAGGCGAAGGTCCCGGCCAGGATGAGGCCGGCCGCCGCCACCGTCGGCCCGGCGTGGTGGACGGCCATGGCTGCTGCCGATCTCGGGGTCCGTCCCTCGCCCGCCTCCTCCCGGAGCCTCGAGATCATCAGGATGTTGTAGTCCGTCCCCAGTGCCACCACGAAGAGGTACATGACGACGGGCAGGATGAACGTCAGCCCGGCCGCCCCGCCGAAGTGCTGGAACACGAGGACCGACGCCCCGAGCGTCCCGGCGAAACCGAGGCCGACGGCGCCCATCAGGTACCACGGCGCCACGACGCTCCGCAGCAGCAGCCCGAGGATGAGGAGGATGAGCACGGCCGCCACCGGGAAGACGATGCCGTAGTCGTGGTTCATGGCGGTCTGCAGGTCGACGTACACCGACGTGATGCCGCCGACGAGAGGCCGGGTGCCCGCCGGCGCGGTGTCCACGGCCTTCTGGAGTGGGCCGCGGACCGTCGTCATGGCGGCGTTGGACTGGCCCGGCCGGTCGAGGACCACCCGGTAGTCGGCGACCGTCTGGTCTTCGGCCAGGCGGGGTGCGGCCACCGTCGCCACGCCGGGCGTGGCCGCCAGGCGATGGCCGTACGGGGCGAGATCGGCGCCCGGGAGCGGGCGCCCGTTGGTGGACTCGAGATAGACGTCGGTCGGCTCGGTGGCGCCGGCCGGGTAGCCCTTCAGCAGCACGTGGCTGTAGATGGCCGATTGGCTCGTGGTGTTCGAACCTGATGTCAGGTTGAACGTGGGATGAAAGCCGAAGGCGGCGATGCCCAGGGCGACCAGGATGCCCCCGCTGGCCAGCGCGAAGCGACCGGGGCGGCGGCCGAGCGCGCCGCCGATGGCGCCGAAACGCGCCCCGGTCGGTTCCGCCTTCCAGGATCGCGACGGCCAGAAGATCTTGGTGCCGAGCAGCGAGACGATCGCCGGGATGAGCGTGAGGCCGGCCACCAGGGTGGTGGCGACGGCGATGGCCAGTGCCGGGCCTAGGGAGCGCAGGAGGCTGAGGCTCGACAAGGTGAGGGCCAGGAAGGCGATGATCACGGCGCCGGCTGCGGTGGCGATGGCCGGCCCGACCCGGCCGATGGCGCCGACGATGGCGGCCTTCGGATCGTCGCCGGCCCGCAGGCGCTCCCGGTAACGGAACAGGAGGAAGAGGATGTAGTCGGTGCCGACGCCGAAGAGCACGACGATGAGCATGGCCGTGACGGTGTTGTCGATGTTCAGGTTGAACGCCCGGCTGGCCGAGGCGATGAGACCGTTGGCGACCTCGGCGACGACGCCGATGACCACCACCGGGAGCAGGGCGATCAGCGGGCTACGGAAGATGAGCAGCAGGAGGGCCAGGATCAGGCT
Source organism: Acidimicrobiales bacterium (assembly GCA_050743865.1). Taxonomy (GTDB): domain Bacteria; phylum Actinomycetota; class Acidimicrobiia; order Acidimicrobiales; family RAAP-2; genus DAHUZJ01. Next base: position 17,335 of record JBOGGE010000250.1, on the reverse strand, counting down.
GATGGTGGCGATCGCCACCACCTGGTTCGCCCGTTCACCCGACTTCTGCTGGTCCACCTGCTGCGCCGCTGTGCCCGTGACCCCGGCCCGCATGCCGGTGCCCGAAGCCAGGGTGGCCACGTCGCCGCGGAGAGAGCCGATCGCCGCCGTCTGGGCCTTGGTCAGCTGGCCCTGGGCGTTGGTCATTTGCACGCCGACCAGCTGGACCAGGCCGTTCTTGGACGGGGGCAGGGCCTGGATGGTGCCCAGGGTGGGGATGTGCTTGGCGCTCAGCTTGGTGGCGATGCCGTCGACGGTGGTGGAATCGGCGGCCGAAAGGGGCCGGCCGTCGGCACGCTCGAAGACGACCAGGGCGGCGGGGGTGGCGGCCGTCGGGAACGCCTTCTTCTGGAGGTCCTGGGCCTGGACGGATTGGTAGTGGTTCGGGAGGAAGGAGGCCTCGTTGGTCGTCGTCGACAGCTTCGGTGCCATCCCGATGATGACGGCGGCCGCCACCACCCAGAGCCCGATCACCAGCCACGGCCGGCCGACGACGCCGCGGCCCAGTCGCAAGAACACCGTGTCGCTCCTCCCGCCCCCCGCGGTCATTGCCGTTCGCACTCCGGAAGGTGCCGGGCTGGCCTCGCCGCCGCCGGCCCTCCCGGTGCCGGGCCGTACGGTAGCTACTTGCTTGCCGCCCGTCAAGTACGCTCGGGGACGTGGAGGCGACCGACGACCGATGCCGGGACGACCGATGCCGGGGCGACCGATGCCGGGGCGACCGATGCTGGGGCGACCGATGCCGGGGCGACCGATGGCATGGAGCGGTGGGGTGATCGTCCGGGAGATCGCACCCGGCGAGAACCGGGAGACCCGGTCCCGCATCGCCGAGGTGGCGCTGCGGCTCATCGCCGACCACGGCTACGCCGCCACCTCGACCCGCGAGATCGCGGCACGGCTGGGGTTCACCAAGGCTGCCCTCTACTACCACTTCCGCACCAAGGACGATCTGCTGGCGGCCATCGTCGAGCCGGTGGTGGCCGACCTGGCGTCGCTGGTGGGCGGGGGGGAGCCCCAACGGTCACCCTCGGCGCGCCGCCGGGCCGTCGGGGGCTATGTCGACCTGGTGGTGGCGCACGCCGACCTGGTGCGAGTGCTCGCCAACGACCCGGCAGTGAGGGGATGTCCGGCGCTCACCGCCGCATTCCCGCTGTATCGCCGGCTGTCCCAGTTCCTGGCCGGGACCGAGAGCCTTGATGCCGTACAGCGGACCCGGGTCCGGGCTGCCCTCGGTGCCGTCCACGCCGCCATCCTGCGGGCCGGTCCGGACGAGGATCGGGACCAGGTGCGGGCGGCGACGCTGGCCGCGGCCTGCGGCGCCCTCGGGATCGCACCCCCGCACCCGGCGGCCTGACCCCGCACCCGGCGGCGTGATCCCGTGCCCGGCGGCCTGACCCCGCACCCGGCGGCCTACCGGGTTCCGGAGGGCCCGGTGACTAGGGTGCGGGCCACGGTGCAGGCGCAGGGGACGGGATGACGAGCACGCCGGCGGGCGACCACGCCGCCGCCACGCGCCCCCCCGCCGCCACGCGCCCCCCCGCCCCGGGGCCAGCCGCGCCGGGGCCAGCCGCGCCAACCTCGCGCCCGGGGAAGCTGCCCCAATGGACCGACCCGGTCGGCGTGTGGGCGGACCTCGAGCTCCCCGAGTCCCGGGCCTACCGGCTGAAGCGGCTGCTGCTCGGGAAGCCGCTGATCAGCGACCAGCTTCGGCGGGAGCGGCTGGGCAAGCCGACGGCCCTGGCCGTCTTGTCCTCCGACGTCCTCTCGTCCTCCGCCTATGCCACCGAGCAGATCCTCCGGATCCTGGTCCCGATCGGCGGGCTGGCGGCGTTCGGCCTGGTGACGCCGATCACGCTCGTCATCCTGGCCGTGCTGGCCGTGGTCACCATCTGCTACCGGGGCGTGGTGCGGTCCTACCCCAAGGCCGGCGGGTCCTACGTGGTCAGCCGCGACAACTTCGGCCCCAACGTGGCCCAGGTCGCCGGCGCCGCCCTCCTCATCAGCTACACCATCACCGTGGCCGTGTCGGTGGCGGCCGGGACCGACGCCGTGATCTCGGCCGTGCCCAGCCTGACGTCGTTCGCCGTCCCCATCTCGGTGGTCTTCGTGGTGCTCATCGCCTTCGCCAACCTGCGCGGCCTGCGGGAGGCGGGGCGGGTGTTCGCCCTCCCGACGTACTTCTTCATTGCCAACATGGCGGTGCTGATCGTCGTCGGCCTGGTCCGAGCGGGCCTCGGGAACCTGGGGCACGTGCCGGTGGCCAGCGGCCAGATCGCCTTCGGCCACGAGGGGGGTGGGCTCTTCTTGGGGGTGTCGCTGTTCTACGTGGCCCGGGCCTTCGCCAACGGGGGCTCGGCCATGACCGGCACCGAGGCCATCTCGAACGGCGTGAGCGTCTTCAAGGACCCGCAGTCGGCCAACGCCCGGACCACGCTCGTCATCATGAGCACGATCCTCGGGTCGATGTTCCTGGGCGTGTCCCTCCTGGCCGCCGCCACCCACGCCCGACCCTTCATGTCGGGGGCCCCCACGGTGGTCTCCGAGATCGGGCGGCTGGTGTACGGCCATGGCGTGCTCGGGTCGTCCCTGTACGGGTGCCTGCAGGCGGCCACGGCGCTCATCCTGGTGCTGGCGGCCAACACCAGCTTCACCGGGTTCCCGTTCCTCGTGAGCTTCGTCGCCGAGGACTCCTTCCTGCCCCGGCCGCTCACCGTGCGGGGCCACCGGCTGGTGTTCTCGAACGGGATCATCGTCCTCGCCGTGGTGTCCATCGCCCTCCTGGTGGCGACGGGGGCCCAGGTGGCGGTGCTCATCCCCATGTACGCCATCGGGGTCTTCACCGGCTTCACCATGGCCGGGTTCGGGATGGCCCGCCATCACCTCCGCCACCACGAGGAGGGATGGCAGCGGGGGGTGGCGGTCAACGCCGTCGCCGGCACGGTGTGCCTGGTGGTCGTGATCATCTTCGCCGTCACCGAGTTCACCCGGGGCGCCTGGGTGGTGGTGCTTGTCATGCCCGTGCTCATCTATGGGCTGATGCGGACCAATCGCCAGTACCGGGTGGAGGACGCCGTCCTCGACGAGGGTGTCGCCCTCCAGGCCTGCGTGGCGCCGGTCCTCCGGCGCCACACCGCCATCGTGCTGGTCGACCGCATCGACCTGGCCACGGCGCGGGCCATCCAGTTCGCCAGGAACCTGAACCCGGGTGAGCTCTACGCCGTCCACTTCAACACCGACACCCGGCGGGCGGAGGCCGTCATGCGGCGGTGGCGGGATCTCGGGCTGTCGAGCCTGCCGCTCGAGGTGGTCGAGGTGCCCGACCGCCGGCTCTCCCGGGCGGCGATGGAGCTGGTGGCCAAGGCGGCCGGTGACGGGCAGACCGAGGTGAGCGTGCTCATCCCGACCCGCAGTTACCGCCGGAGCTGGGCCGTGCTCCTGCACGGCAAGAACGCCGATCGCCTGGTGCGGGTCCTGGGGCAGGTTCCCCACGTCAACGCCACCCTGGTGCCGTTCCACGTGGCCGACCTGGTTGCCGACCAGAAGGACCTCGGACGGACGGAGCGGCCGGCGACCGACGGGCGCCCGGGCCCGGCGACGCCCGATCCCGAGCAGTTCGTCGACGTGGCCGGGACCAGCCCCATCGCCGGGCTGCGCTTCCGCCAGCAGGCCCGGGTCGCCGGCCGGGTCCGCTCGGTCAGGATCCAGCCGTGGTCGGGGGTGCCGGCCCTCGAGTGCACGCTGAGCGACGCCAGCGGCGCCGAGCTGCTGGTGGTCTTCCTCGGGCGCCGGGAGGTCGGCGGCGTCCGCACCGGGGCGCAGATGGCGGTCCAGGGCATGATCGGCGAGCGGCGCGGCCGCCTGGCCATGCTCAACCCGGCCTACGAGCTCCTGGCGGAGACCGACCCCGGCGACGGGACGTGACCTCGCCCGCCCCCGGCGACGGGACGTGACCTCGCCCGCCCCGGCGGCGCCGACGGGCACACCCGGGTGCTGGGCGCCTCACCTCGAGGACCCGGGGTCCTTCGATCCGTCCCGGCTGGCCGACGGCGGCACCCTGCCCGCGGTGTGGGCGTCGCGCTGGCAGGCCGTCCCTTCGGCGCCGGTCCTCTTCATGGGGGACGCCCCCGGTGGCCACCACCTCGGCGCCGGCTGCCCACGGTGGTGGGGTGCGGCCGAGATCGAGAGCGCCACCCGGCGGGCCGCCGGGCAGTTGGCGGGGGCGGGCCTGGCGCCCGGAGAGCGGCTGGTGTGGTCAGGGTCGGCGGCGTCGATCGTGGCCTGCCTGGCCGCCCTGCGGCTCGGTGCCGTGGTGGTGCCGGCCAACCCCGCCTACACCGAGCGCGAGCTGGGCCACGTGGCCGGCGACGTCCGGCCGGCGGTGGCGGTGGTCGACCGCCCCGAGCAGGCCGACTGGGTGGCGGCGGCCGCCCCCGGCATCCGGGCCGTGCTGGCCCCTGACCTCTCCCCGCTGGCCGGGCCCGGCCTTCCCGACGCCACGGCCGACGCCCCCCTCGACCGGGCGGCGCCGGAGGACCCGGCACTCGTCGTCTACACCTCGGGGACGACCGGGGCTCCCAAGGGCGCCGTGATCACCCATGCCAACCTCCTGGCCTGGGTCCGGACCCTGGCCCTGGCGTGGCGCTGGGAGGAGGATGACCGCCTCGTCCTTTCCCTGCCGCTCTTCCACGTCCACGGGCTCTGCGCTGGGCTGTTCGGGACGCTGGCCGCCGGGGCGTCGGCGGTGGTCCTGCCGCGCTTCTCGCCCGAGGGCGTCCTCGACGCTGCCGCCGAGGGGGGAACGCTCTTCTTCGGCGTCCCCACCATGTACCACCGCCTCCTCGCCTCGGGCCGGGCCGGGGAGCTCTCCCGGCTGCGCCTCTGCGTCTCGGGGTCGGCGCCGCTGCCGGCGCCGATGTGGCACGAGCTGCGCCGCTCGGCCCGGGTCGCCGTCCTCGAGCGCTACGGCATGACCGAGACCGGGCTCACGGTGTCGAACCCCTTCTCCGGCGAGCGGCGGCCGGGCACCGTCGGTTTCCCGCTTCCCGGCGTGTCCGGACGGGTGGTGCCGATGGAGGCCGCCCCTCAGGCCGGTCCCGGCGCTCCCCCCGGCGGGAACCCCGCCGGGGGGGGAGGGGAGGGCCAGCTGCTGGTGGCCGGCCCCACCGTGTTCGCCGGGTACTGGGAGCGCCCGGCGGCCACCGAGGCCGCGTTCGACGGGGCATGGTTCCGCACCGGGGACGTGGTCGCCGCCGACGGCGACGGGTACCTCACGATCCGGGGTCGCCGCCACGACGTGGTCATCTCGGGCGGGCTCAACGTCTACCCGGCCGAGGTCGAGGACGTCCTGCTCACCCACCCCGGCGTGGCCGAGGTGGCGGTGGCCGGTGAGCCGTCGGACGAGTGGGGCGAGGAGGTGGTGGCCTGGATCGTCCCGGCCGGGAAGGCGCCGGCCACCGGGTCGCTGGAGGAATTGGCGGCCGGGCGGCTGGCGCCGTACAAGCGGCCGCGCCGCTACCGGGTGGTCGACGCCCTGCCCCGCAACGCCATGGGGAAGGTGCAGCGCGACCGGCTACGGGAGTAGGCGGCTCACACCACGCTGAGGCGGCCGGTGCGCCCGGTCACGAGGAGGAGGAAGTCGGCGGCGCCGGCCAGCTGCCCGGCCAGCGCGCCGGCCAGCTCGCAGGCGGCGGCGATGGCCGGGGCCATGGCGGCCGGCGGCTCGATCCCGGCAGCCCGGCCGAGGTCGAGGCCGTGCACCGCCAGCTCGAAGGTGCGGGTCGGCAGGTAGCCGGCCAGGGTCATCGGCCCGAACGGCGCCGCCACCGGCGCATCGTCGCCGGCCGCCTCGACCGCCACCAGCGCCTGGCGGGCCAAGCGGTCGACGGTGTCCGCCGGGTCGGGACCGAGGGCGAGCCCGGCCGCCCGCCCGCGCTCGGCAATGGCCTCCCGGTTGGCGCCCCGTGCCGCCAGGTAGTAGGCGACCGGGCCGATCGTCGCCCCGTCCCCGTCCCCGTCCCCGTCGCCGGGTGCGCGGTCGCTTGGCCCGGCGGCGAGGTACGTGTCGACGGTGGAGAGCGCCCGGCTGGCGTGGCCGACCAGGTCGCGCACGGTCCAGGTCCCGAGCCCGGGCCGGTCCCAGCTGCCCGGCGGGACGCGGCCGACCATGCCGGCGAAGCCGCCGGCGGCGGCGGCGAAGCTGGTCCGGAAGGAGTGGCTGGGGCTTGTCGGCATGGGACGGTTGATAGCCGTGAAGCGGCGGCCCGGTCAAGCATCGACGGGAGGCTCTCGGGCCCGCCAGGAAGGGCGGCGGTCAGGAAGGGGACTCGAGGGCCAGGAGGGCCACCTTGGTCGCCGGACCGCCGGCGTAGCCGCCGGGGCTCCCGTCGCTGCGGACGACCCGGTGGCAGGGCAGCACCAGCGGCAACGGGTTGGTGGCGCACGCCGTCCCGACGGCGCGGACGGCCTTGGGGCTCCCGGCCGCCGCCGCCATGGCGGCGTAGCTGGCCGTGCCGCCGTAGGGGATGTCGGGCAGGAGGTCGAGCACGGAGCGGCGGAAGCCCGACGCCAGCCGCAGGTCGAGGGCCAGCTGGAAGCGGCGACGGCGGCCGGCGAAGTACTGGTCGAGCTGCCGGGCGGCCCGGTCGAGCGGGGCCGGGGCGGCCAGCACCCGGGGGCTGATGCGTGTCGCCAGGTCGGCCAGCACCCGATCGTGACCTTGGACGGCGAAGGCCACCCGGACCAGGCCGCTGGCCGTCGCCGCCAGCAACAGGGGTCCGAGCGGCGAGTCCATGCTGCGGTAGGCGACGTCGAGCAGGTCGTCCCGCGCCGCCCGGCCGACCAGGCGGTCGTGCAGGTGGCCGGCGACCTCGGTCGGGGGTCCCCCCGACGTGCGGAGGGCCTCGATGATGGGGTGGGACTTGGTGGCCGTCATGTTGGTTCCTCCTTGTCGAGGGTGGCTCGCAGGGATGCGATGCCGTCGGCGGCGGCGCGCCGGGCGGCCGCCTCGGAGCCGCCGATGAGGCCGGCCACTTCGGCGTAGGGGAGGTCGGCCCCGTAGTGGTACGCCACGGCGCGGCGTTGCTTGGGCGGCAGGGCGGTCACCGCCGCCCACAGGCGGCGGTCGGGATCGGGCGGCTCGGGACCGGTGACCGGCCGTTCGGGCAGGCGGTCGAGGGGCAGCGGCGACCGGGCCGTGGCGCGGACGCGGTCGACCGCCTTGTGATGGGCGATGGTGACGAGCCACCCCCGGACATTGCTGTCGGCCCGGAGGGTCGGGTAGGCGGCCAGCGCCGCCGCGAACGTCTCCGACCAGGCGTCCTCGGCATCGTCTGGCCCGACCACGGCCCGGCACACCCGCCACACCACCGCGCCGTGGGCGGCCACCACCTCCTCGAAGGGCGGGATGCTCACGTCATGCGAACGCCCGGGAGCTCCTCGGCGTGAGGTCCGTTCGCCAACTGCCTCCCCCGGAGCTCGCCGCCGGCGATCAGGCGACCTCAGCCGCCGGCGTCCGGCGCGCCGGTCTCCACCCGGATGACGCCGGCGGGCCCGCCGGCGTGCCCGACCAGGCCGACCGGCGGTGAGCTGCCGTCGGTGAGCGGCGTCTGGGCACGGTGGTCGATCCCGAACGAGAAGACGTCGGGGCGGGCGTAATGTCCGGCCGAGTCGGCGAAGAACTTGCCGAAGCGGATCATGCCCAGGTCGAGGTCGGCGTAGAGGATGGCCTCGTCGTCGCGGTGGGGCCCGACGATCCAGCGTGAATCGGGGCCGACGACGCCGGCCATCCCGCCGCCGACGCGGATGGCCTCCGAGGAGCCCGACAGCCCGAGCCGCTCGATCGTGCGCTCGTCGATGCGACCCTGGGCGCAGACGACGAACACCTGGGCCGCCAGCGCGTGGTACTTCACCGCCGCCTCGGTCAGGTTGTCGAAATTGGCCGAGTTCGGGTCGGCGGTGCAGGCGGAGATGGCTGGCCAGGCGGCGATGTGGATCTGCTCGCCGAGCGCCGTCAGTGCGTACCGGGCCAGGTCCATCGTGTGCTCGAAGCAGATGAGCCCGCCCAGGCGGCCGTGCGGCGTGTCGAGCACGAACACGTCGCGCCCGTCGCCCCGGCCCCAGATGGTGCGCTCGGCGTTGGTCGGCTGGAGCTTTCGGTGGCGGGCGACCAGGCGCCCCCCGTCGTCGAAATAGGCCTGCGTGTTGTACAGCGTCCCGCCCTCCCGCTCGTTGAGGCCGAGGACGACCCAGGCGCGAGCCGAACGCGCCGCTTCGCCGATCTGCTCGGTCGCCGCGCTGGGCAGCTCGACGGCGTTGGCGTAGAGCTCGGCGAAGAGTGGTGCGCCCTGGGCCGGGGTGTGCGACCAGATCCAGAACGGGTAGCCGGGGACGAAGGTCTCGGGAAAGGCGACCAGCTGGGCTCCGGCCCGGCCGGCCCGCTCGATGAGCGCACAGGCTTTGTCGACGCTCGCTTCGCGGTCGAGGTACTCCGGCGCCGCATGGACTGCGGCCACCCTCACGTTGGGGTAGTGGTCGCCCATGACCGGAGTATATGAAGGGCGCGCTGCTTCAGCGACGACCAGCACGTCGGCGGCCATACGGTCGTCGAGTGCTGCGGCCGGCGGTTCCGCGGTGTCGTCGAGATGGGAGGATGCTCGTGGCGAGCCGGAGCGCGGCGGCCGAGCCGCACGCCGCTGCCCCCCCTCCGGGGGGGGTGGCGCCCTGGGCCCGGAACCGGTGCGCCCGGCGGCCGGCTGGTCGGTCACAAGGTCGCGTACCCGAACCACGACCGCTGCCGAGCGAGCCCCACCGGTCGCTCAGCCATCTGCCCGCGTTAGCATTGGGACCGGGCCCGTGCATCGCCAGTAAGGCGAAGCCAGAACGAGAGCCGGATGGCTCGGTAGCCGGCGAGCCTGTCGAGGTGAACCACCATGGTCGTCATATGGGTGCTGGTTGCGCTGGCAGTTGCAACGCTCATTACTCTCCTGGCGAGTGGACGCGTAGTCCAGGAGTACGAGCGGGGAGTGGTCTTCCGGTTCGGGCGGGTCCGCTCTGAGCTTCGCCGCCCCGGGCTGTCCTTCATCGTGCCGATTATCGATCGATTGCAGAAGATCTGCATGCAGATCGTGACGATGCCGGTGCCGTCTCAGTCCGGCATCACCCGTGACAACGTCACGGTGCGCGTGGACGCGGTCATCTATTTTCGAGTGGTAGACCCAATTCGGGTGGCTGTCGATGTACAGGACTACGTGTCGGCTGTCGGGCAGGTCGCGCAGACCTCGCTCCGCTCCATCATCGGCAAGAGCGACCTGGACGACTTACTGACGAACCGGGAGCAGCTCAACCAGGGCCTGGAGATCATGATCGACAGTCCGGCGCTCGAGTGGGGATTGCACATCGACCGTGTGGAGATCAAGGACGTCGAATTGCCGGAGTCGATGAAGCGCTCGATGTCTCGCCAGGCAGAGGCCGAGCGGGAACGACGGTCGCGTGTCATCACCGCCGACGGTGAGTTGCAGGCTGCCGCGAAGCTGTCCGAGGCGGCGTCAGTCATGGCGCAGACCCCGGCGGCGATGCAGCTACGGCTGCTCCAGACCGTCGTAGAGGTGGCGGCGGAGAAGAACTCGACCCTGGTGCTGCCCTTCCCGGTCGAGCTACTACGGTTCCTAGAGCGTTCGACTCCGCCGGAGCCAGCGTCGGGAGACGGTACGTCAGTGGCCCATGACTCGGGTGCCACGCCTGACCCGATACGCCAGCTGGCTCACGCCGTCGAACCCTGAGCCGTCGACGCCCACCCACCCAGGGAAGGGTAAGCGCCGCCGGCAAGATTCTGGAGGCCCGGCGAGACGACCGGTGCCGCGCCTGCATTGTTGTCAGGGCCAAGTCGACCTTCAGGGCCAAGTCGACCTGCGTCCGCCGGGTCGGCCACCCCGGTCCCCATCGCTCGGCGCAAATCTTCGACGCTTCCGGGATCTCTGCGTGATCCAGGACGTCGGTTCGTGGAGCCCCCTGCTCGCGCTGGTGCCCGGATGTCGGAGGTGCGCTCGACGCCCACGCTCGTGCTGCGGGCGGAGCCGGCGCTGGCCGGGTGGGCAACCCGGCGAAGGGCGCGACGCGCGGCGCCCGAGCCAGCGGACCGCCACCCCGAGCTCCTCGGCCACCCGAAACCCCGGGTCGCCGGTGAACACCGGGCAATCGAGCACCGACGCGCCTCTGGCGGCGAAGGCGTCGGCATAGCTGAGCCCTCTTCGGGTGATCCGCACGACGCCGCAGTCGCCCGTCGGTCGATGGCCGGTCCCGGTGGCCGGCCCCGGTGGCCGGCCCCGGTGGCCGGATCGTCAGTCCAGGAGGCCTCGTATGTCTGCCGTCGTGAGGGCGCCGGACTGGAACGCGCCGCTGTCGATGACGCTCGAGAACAGCGCGGCCTTCTTCGCCTTCAGCGCCATCACCTTCTCCTCGATCGTGTCCTTGGCGACGAGCCGGTAGACCATCACGTTCTTGGTCTGCCCGATCCGGTGCACCCGGTCGATCGCCTGGGCCTCGGTCGCCGGGTTCCACCACGGGTCGAGCAGGATGCAGTAGTCCGCCTCGGTGAGGTTCAGCCCGAACCCTCCGGCCTTGAGGCTGATGAGGAAGACCGGAGCACTTCCCGATCGGAACTCGGAGAGGACGTGTGTTCGGCGCCGGGTACGGCCGTCGAGGTAGCAGTGGGCGATGCCGGCGGCGCGGACGCGCTCCCGGGCCATGGTGAGGAACCGGGTGAACTGGCTGAACACGAGGACCCGGTGGCCGTCGGCCACCACCTCTTCGAGCATCTCCATCAGGGCGTCGAGCTTGGTGGAGGGCACCTTGTGGCGCGTCGGGTCGACCAGCGCGGCGCTGAGCGAAGCCTGGCGCAGGACGGTGAGCGACTTCAGGATCTCAAAGCGGTTCCGCTGCAGGTCGTCGAGCAGGCCGAGCACCTTCTGGCGCTCGCGTTGGAGGTACGTCTGGTAGAGCTTGCGGTGCCGGGGGTTCAGCTCGAGCTCCATCACCTGTTCCTGCTTGTCCGGGAGGTCCCCAGCCACCTGCTCCTTCGATCGGCGGAGAAGGAGCGGCTGGATCCGGCGCCGGAGGAGCGTCAACCGGTCCTCGTCGGCGTGCCGCTCGATCGGCTGCCGGAAGAGCTCGCTGAACCGCTCGGCGCTGCCGAGCAGGCCCGGTGACGTGATGGACAGCAGCGCCCACAGCTCCATCAGGTGGTTCTCCATTGGCGTCCCGGTCATGGCCAGCTTGAAGCGGACTGGGAGCGTCTTCGCCCGCTGGTAGGCGTGGGAGCTCATGTTCTTGGCGAACTGCGCCTCGTCGAGGACGAGCCCGGCCCACTCCAGCTTCTCGTAGTCGTCGTACTCCAGCCGGAAGAGGGCGTACGAGGTCACGACGACGTCTGCGGTGGCTGCGACGTCGAACAAGGTGCGCCCTCGCCGCGACGTGGTGGCGGTCACGGTCTCGACGCCGAGCCCGGGGGCGAACTTTCGGCACTCGTTGGCCCAGTTCCCTACGACGCTGGTCGGCGCCACCACCAGGAACGGCGCATCGCTCAGCCGGTGCTCGCCGACATGGCAGACGAGCGCCAGCACCTGGAGCGTCTTGCCGAGCCCCATGTCGTCGGCGAGGATCCCTCCCAGCCCCAGCTCGTAGAGGAACACCAGCCAGTCGAACCCGACGTGCTGGTAGGGGCGCAGGCGGGCGTCGAGGCCGGTCGGGACCGGGTGCTCGGTGCGGTCGGCTGCTGTCGCCAGCGCACGGACGGAGCGCTCCCACTCGGCTGCCTGGGCGGTCAGCACCCCGAGCCGTGCGAGGTCCCCCCACAGGCTGGCCTGGTACCGGGTCACCCGGACGTGGTCGTCGTCGCCGGCATGGAGCGCTCTCGCCTCGTCGATCAGCTGGGCAAGCTCCCGGAGGGCCTCGTCCTCGAGGGAGAAGTAGGTGCCCGACGGCAGGAGCATGTGCGACTGCCCGGTGGCCAGCGCCGTGAAAAGGTCGACGAACGGCACTTCCTCGCCACCGACCCGGACGTCGACGGCGAGGTCGAACCAGTCGTGCCCTTCATGGGGCGTCCCGCTCAGGGTGACGGAAGGAGCGTTCGGCGCCTCCCGGTAGTCGGGGTGCTCCCCTGTGTGCTCGACGCTGAGGCCCGGGATGGCTTCCAGATCGGGCAGCACATCGGTGAGGAAGCGAACGGTGTCCATCCCTTGCAACGACGCTTCGCGCTCCAGCCGGTCCCCGAAGGGCGCCAGGAGCCGGCCAGTGGAGTGCGGGAGCGCCAGCCGATGGGCGGCGCCGATGGCGCGTGCGATCGGCCCGTCGTAGCCGGCGCGCCGAGGATCTCCCAGCTTCTCGCGCCGGGTTGCCCCGGGGACGCCGGTCCACCACGACAGTTCCAGGCGGTGGTCGTCGCCGTGGCACAAGGTGAGGATCAGCGCGTCGTCAGGGACCTCGGGAATGTCCACGGTCCCGTCGGTCGACTCCACCCGTAGCCGGCGGCGCAGTCGGGGGTAGACGACGTCGAAGAAGCGCTCCCGATCTTCGTGGGGCACGACGGGCTTGGCCCCGCCGAGAAGGGCGGGCCAGGGGGCTGTGAGGAGCTCGGGCAGCCTGGCGAACGACAGCGCCGGCGTATCCTCGGCGGTGGCCGGGTCCCACCAGGCGATCCCGTGGGGAGGTGTGGCGATCAACTGCCAACCTGTCCGGCGGAGCGGAACCTCGACCCCTTGGACCGCCAGCCGGGGGGAGAGGGTGAAGCCGCCGCTGGGTTCGTCAGGGGGAGCGCTGGCGTCCAGGGAGAGCTCCGCATCGAACCGGCCGACGGTGACCCGGGCCGCTCGGCGCCCCGTGCCGACGAGGGGGACCCCGGCATCCTCGGCCTCGGCGAACAGGTCCCAGATCCGCCGGCTGCCGATGGCGTCGAGCCAGACCTCCTGGCCTGCCGGGGTGTAGGCCGAGTAGCGGGTCGAAGAGATGCTCGAGCTGCTGATCGCCCTCAGCTCCTTCAGCACGCGGATCTGGGCTTCCGAGCATCGCAGCCGGCCCCAGCCGCACCCCATGTAGTCCACTGTCCGCCACGAGATGCCTGAGCGCACCCAGTTCCCGGTGGTGCCCGGCACGACCGGGCGGAGCTTTATGCGCGGTGCGGTGTGGGTCGTGCCGGCGACCAGCTCGAACTGGAGCGCCACCGACGGAGGATGCTCGCTGGCGTCCCCGGCGCCACCCGCGCTCGGAGAAGCCAGGGCGCCGAGAAGGCTGTCCCACGGCGTGCCGCCGTGCGCCGTTTGCCCGGCTCCGGGCTCCGCCGTTCCGCCGGGGGGCGCCACCCGGCGGGCTCCGGCCTTCTTCGGGTGCGCGGCGCCTGCGTCGGCACTGCGGAGCGCCGAGAGGAGGAGCGCGGCGGCATGCTTGCAGTCGTAGGAGACCGGGCAGCTGCACTCGCCGTCCACCGAGACGAGCCGTCCGTCGCCGGCGCGTTCGATGTCCACCGTGACCTCGTAGGGATGGGCCCCGCTGCCCCTGACCGACCCGGTGACCCGGTCGCCGCCCGGATCCCAGTCCGCGCTGAGCACGGCACCGGCCGAGACGTACGACTGGGCCCTGGCGAGCGTCCGCCGGTCGAAGTACCCGTCGATCACCTTGCGATCGGGCTCATGAATCATCTGCGCCGGCCTCCTTGCCGGATGGACCCCCCGTGCACCCGACCGTACCGGCAGGGTCTGACAGGGGGACGGATCGGCGCTGACCAGGGTCGGCGACTGCCATCATCGCCTCGAGGCACACTCGTCGGCCGTGCACGCCTCAAGGGCAGCCGGCGTCCCGGGCGTCGGCGACAAGCGCCAGGAGCACGTCGCCGTAGGCCTCGAGCTTCGCCGGGCCGATGCCGTCGACCCTCGCCAATGCCTCCATGCTCGGCGGCATGGCGGCCACGATGGCCTCGATCGTCCGGTCGTGGAGGAACACGTAAGGCGGCTTGCGCTCGGCCCTGGCCCGTCCGGAGCGCCACTCCCGCAGCGCCCGGCGGGCTCGCTCCACGACTGCGGCAGCCGCGACGACCTGGGGCGTGTCGTCCCCGCGGATGGTCCCGGCGCCGGCTCCGGCTCCGGCGTGGCCCGCCCGCCCGCCGGTACCTCCCGCTCGAGATGCGGCCGATCGATCGGCCCGGCTCGACCGGCGGAGATGCCCGCCGTCGGGGATGCGGGGCGGGCGCCACTCCGCACGGAGCTCGGCCAAGAACGGAGACGGGGGCTCGCCGGCGACCACGCGGACCGATGAGGTGCACCGGGTGAGCCCGACGTGGAAGACCCGGCGCTCTTCCTCGACGTCGGCGGCGAGGCGGTGGGGGAGGAGGCCTGTCGACACCTCGTGGAGCACGACGTGGGGCCACTCCCTTCCCTTCACGCGGTGGATCGTCGACAGCGTCACCCCATCGGCCGAGCCGGGGCCCTGTAGCGATCGCCGGAGCCAGTCCTCGAACCCTTCGGGGTCAGGGTGGAGCGCAGCCAGGGACACCAGGGCGTCGAGGTCGTCGGTCTGCGCCGAGCGGTCCAGGCGCCGCCTCCCGCTCTCCAAGATCTCCATCGCCCGGTCAAGCCCCACGACGTCGCGCACCGCCCGCAGGACGCGTGCCGTCGTGCCCGAGGATCCACGCCGGCGCACGGCTTCGAGGTCCGAGACGAACCGGGAGACCTTCTCGCCGTCGCGGGCCTGCAGCCGCCCGGCGAGCCGCCGGAGCCCGGCGAGGCTGCTCTGCTCGCTCATCCATCCGACGACCTTGGGTGACAGCGCTCGTGACGGCCGGCGGGCGGCAAGGACCACGTCGGAGCCCGCCAGCTGATGGGGCGGGCAGGCGGCCAGCCGGAGCCACGCCAGCGCCGCCTGCACGCCAGCCCGGGTCAGGTACGTGAGGTCGACGGCAGGACGGACGGGCACCCGCCGATGGACCAGCGCCACCTGGACCGGCGCCAGCGAGGCGTTGACCCGGGTGAGGACGGCGACGTCGGCCGGCGCCGCGCCCCCTTCGAGGAGGTCTGCGACGTGCCGGACCGTCGCTGCGAGCGGATCGTCGCCGGCGGACACCTCCAAGGCGCGGGCGATGCCGACCGGGCCGGTCGGCTCGGGCTCGGCACCCCCGTCCCCGTCGGTGTCGGTGCGCCGGCCGGGCGCGGCGACGATGCGCTTGGGCACCCGGTGGCGATTGTGGGTCAGCAGGTTCCGGACCGCCTCCACGACCAGGACCGGGCAGCGGTAGTTGACCTCGAGCGGGTGGTCGGCTGCCGTCGGGAAGTACCGGCGGAGCTCGATCAGCCACTCCGGCGAGGCGCCCGAGTAGCCGTAGATGGTCTGGTCGTCGTCCCCTACGGCGAACACCGCACCGTCGGGACCGGCCAGCAGCCGGAGCAGCAGCAGGTGGGCCGGCGCCAGATCCTGGAACTCGTCGACCAGCAGCACGCGGCAGGCGGTCCGTGCCGATCGGCGGGCGCCCGGATCGGTGAGCAGGATCTCGATAGCCCGGTACACCTGCTCGTCGAAGTCGACGACGCGGCGGGCGGCCAGCACGCCCCGGTACCGGTCGAGCACCTCGGCCAGCCCCTCGACGTCGCCATCGAATTCTGCTTCCACTTCGGGCGGCGCCCGGAGCCCGAGCCGCACCGCCGAGAGGGCCTCGATCCATGCCGCCGCCGGATCCGTGTTGGCCCGGTGGGGCAGGTCGACCAGCGTGTCGAGTATCGACCGCACTTCTCGCTCGTCGATCGTGGCGACCCGCCCCGAGCGAGCGAGCAGCGAGAGCCCGAGCGCGTTGAGGGTGCGGATCTGGAGCTCGGGCAGGTCGGGCGTGCGCTCGCGCATCTCGTCGGCGGCCCGCCGGTTGAAGGCCACCAGCATGACGGCCGGTGCCGGGAGCCGCCAGCCCCGCAGGAGGTGACGGGCGCGCTCGGTGAGGACCCGGGTCTTCCCCGACCCGGCCGGGGCGATGACCCGGGCGGCGCCACCGGAGTGGCGCACGGCGGCCAGCTGGTCGGGGGCCAGGGCGGCGTCGGTGTCATTGGCGCCGAACGGGGCGAGGGATCCGGCGAGGATGGCGAGGCGAGGCACCACCGCCGCCAGGCCGACCCGGTCCCGCCACTCCAGCGGTCCGCCGTCACAGAGTGCCGGGGTGCCGCCGGGCAGCACCACGTCGCCCGGCCCGCCGGCGGTGGCTCCGAGCCGGACGGCCTCGTCGGCAAGAGGCCAGCGGAGCATGCCGCGGCGTGCATCGGCGGCATTGGCGAACGTGGCGTGCGCCCGCCGCTCGCCGTCGAAGGCGAACGCCGGGGAGAGCGACCACGCCGGGCGGTGCTCCACCTCGTCTTGCGCCGCCCCGGCCTTCTCGTCCAGCTCGATGACGAGCGGGATCCGCTGGCGCCACGCCTGTTCGAGCTCGTCGAGGCTTCCGCCGGCCCGGTCGCAGCTGCCCCAGTCGGCCGGGGGCGACTGGCCCGGCGCGACGATCACGCTCCGACCAAGGACCGCGCCTGGTACCGCGGCGGGCGCGCCGGCCGTGAGCACCGATGCGCGGGGAGGCGCCGGGCCCGGCTCGTCAGGGGGAAGCACCGACTGCTCCTCCCAGCAGCGCCGCACGTCGACCGCCCGGCGGTGGCGCGTGCCGCAGTACACGCAGGGCACCCCGGCCGCGCTCACCCCGCCAACGGTACCGGGGCTCACGAGGAGGCTGAACGGGCGGCCTGGCTCTCGCTCCGACCGGTGGCGCGACGGTTCCGGCGATGCACGTCGTGGAGGGCGAGCGGACTGGCTGTCCAGCTCCGGCCCGGTGTCGGAAGTCCGAGGTGTACTCGATGCCCACGACGGTGTTCCGGACGGAGTTGGCGCTGGTGGGGTGACCAACCCGGCGAGCGGCGCTATGCCCGGCGTCCGAGCCAGCGGACCGTCACCCCGAGCTCCTCGGCCACCCGAAACTCCGGGTCACCGGTGAGCACCGGGCAATCGAGCACCGATGCAGCTCCGGCGGCGAAGGCGTCGGCATAGCTGAGCCCTCCTCGCGCCTTTATGGCCGCTGCCCGGCGCACGAGGGTGTCGTCGACGTCGATCCAGCGAACCGGCACCCCGCCGGGCCGGCTCTCCGCCCGGAGGTTCGCCCACACCTCGTCGGCAGCTCCGGCGTCGGCGGTGCGTTCGAGAATGTACGCGACCTCTCCGAGGTTGACGAGCGTCATCCACGGTTCGCCGTTCCGTAGGATCTCTTCGACCTCGGCCCAACCAGGTTCCTCACCGA
>JBOGGE010000249.1:0-36075 GCA_050743865.1 Acidimicrobiales bacterium | reverse complement strand
CACTGGGCGGCGTCGCCGTAGCTGCGGCCGAGGCCGCGGGGCACCACCCCGCGGCCCTCGGGCGGCTGGGCCAGGAGCGCCGCCACCCGCTCCTCGTCGGCCGGGAAGGCGACGCGCGCCGCCGAGGGCGCCGTCCGGCCCCATCCGGTGAGCAGGCTCGGTCCCGGCCCGGCCCGCCGGACGTCAGGCATAGACGCCGAGCGCCACCAGTGCCACCCAGGCCAGGGCGAGCACCTGGAGCGTCCGGTCCGAGAGGGCCATCTCGGTCGGCGCGCTCCCCTGGCCGGCGTCGAGGAGGCGCAGCACGTAGAGCACGCCGACGATGACCGGCACCACGCTCAGCTCGATCCACACCAGATGGTCGCCGCGGCGGGCCAGGCCGGTCCGGTCGAACGCCCACAGGCAGTAGGTGGTCACCGTGGCGGCGGCGCTCAGGGTGAGCGCCGAGCGCAGGAACTGCATCGAGTAGAGGTCGAGGGTGGCGCGGTGCGCTCCCCGGCCGTCGCCGAGCGTGTGGTGCTCCCCGGCCCGCTTTCCCACCACCAGGAACAGGGCGCCGAAGGAGGTCACGACCAGGAACCAGCTCGACAGCGGCACGTGGGTGGCGATGCCGCCGGCGATGGCCCGCAGGACGAACCCGGAGGCGACGGCCGAGAGCTCGACCACCGGGACGTGCTTGAGCCGCACCGAGTAGCCGACATTGACGGCCACGTAGGCGCCGACCACCAGGGCCAGGTGCCACGAGGCCAGCCACCACGCCCCGGCCACGGCCACGGCGAAGAGGGCGACCGCCACGGCCACGGCCGAGCGCCGGCCGAGCTGGCCCGAGGCGATCGGGCGGCGGGCCTTGGCCGGGTGGCTCCGGTCGGCCTCGGCGTCGACGGTGTCGTTGACGAAGTAGGTGCCGGAGGCGGCGGCGCAGAAGATGCCGAAGGCGGCCAGGGCCCGCAGGCCCGACCCCGAATGGGTGAGCACCCCGGCGGCGCCGGGGGCGACGAACACCAGCACGTTCTTGGACCACTGCTTGGGCCGAGCCGTGCGCAGGAACGCCCACGCCAGGCCCCGGCGGCCGGTCGCCGGGGTGGGTCCGGACGGGCCGGGGACCTCGCCCGCCAGCGTCACCGGCGGCACGGGCGGCTCACCGCCGGGCGCCGTGGCGCCGCCCGGCGGCGGGGGGGTGAACGGTGGCTTGGCGACGATCCCACGAAGGTAACAGGCGTGCCGGCCCGTCCGGGGCCGGAGTCGAGTGACCCGTCCCGTCTGGCGCCCACCACCACCGCCACGCCTATCATCGCCTCGATGAAGCGTCCCTACCGGGTGGTCGTGGCGAAGCCCGGGCTCGACGGCCACGACCGCGGGGCCAAGGTCATCGCCCGGGCTCTCCGGGACGCCGGGTTCGAGGTGGTCTACACCGGCCTGCACCAGACGCCCGAGCAGGTCGTCCAGGCGGCCGTGCAGGAGGACGCCGATGCCGTCGGCCTCTCCCTGCTCTCGGGGGCCCACCTGACCCTGGTGCCCCGGGTGATCGAGGGGCTGGCGGCGGCCGGGCGGGCCGACGTCCTCCTCCTGGTCGGGGGGATCATCCCCGAGGGCGACATCGCCCTCTTGAAGGCCCAGGGCGTGGCCGAGGTCTTCACCCCGGGAGCGCCGCTGCCCTCGATCGGGTCGTGGCTGGCCGAGGCGCTGGACCGGCGGGAGGAGGCGCTGGGGGTCTGAGAAAGAGCAGGCCGGGGTGCCGGACCGGCACCGTCCGGGCCCGGCGGACCCGGAGCCGGGCAACCGGCAGGCAGTCGGCGCCGGACCGGCGCCGGGGGCGACGAGAGAGGACACGGGTGGATCTCTACGAGTACCAGGGAAAGCAGTACTTCCGGCGGTTCGGCATCCCCACCTCCCCGGGCGGCGTGGCCGACACCGTCGACGAGGCGGTGGCGCAGGCCGGCGAGGCCGGGTACCCGGTGGTGGTCAAAGCCCAGGTCAAGGTGGGCGGCCGGGGCAAGGCCGGGGGGATCAAGCTGGCCGCCGACGCCGCCGAGGCGCGCCGCCACGCCGAGGCCATCCTCGGGATGGACATCAAGGGCCACACCGTGCACCGCCTGTGGGTGGAGCACGCGTCGGACATCGCCGCCGAGTACTACGCCAGCTTCACCCTCGACCGGACGGCGAAGCTGCACCTGGGCATGCTGTCCGCCACAGGCGGCGTCGAGATCGAGGAGGTGGCGGAGAAGAACCCGGGCGCCATCGCCCGGCTCCACCTCGACCCGGTGCGGGGCCTCGACGCCGGGGCCGCCCGCCGGTGGGTCGGCGAGGCAGGGCTGGCCGAGCAGGCCCGGGAGCCGGCGGCCGAGCTGCTGGCCCAGCTCTACCGGTGCTACGTCGAGGGCGACTGCGACCTGGCCGAGATCAACCCGCTGATCCTCACCACCGACGGCCGGGTCCACGCCCTCGACGCCAAGGTCACCCTCGACGACAACGCCACCTTCCGTCATCCCGAGTGGGAGGAGTACGCGGCCACCGAGTCCGACGACCCGAGGGAGCGCATGGCCAGGGACCGGGGGCTCAACTACATCGGGCTGTCGGGGACGGTCGGCATCATCGCCAACGGGGCCGGCCTGGCCATGAGCACCCTCGACGTGGTCAACCAGGTGGGCGGGTCGGCCGCCAATTTCCTGGACATCGGCGGGGGGGCCAACGCCGACGTCATGGCCGCCGCCCTGGAAGTCATCAACGCCGACCCCTCGGTGCGGTCCATATTCGTCAACATCTTCGGCGGCATCACCCGGGTCGACGAGGTGGCGAGGGGCGTGATCGAGGCCCTGGGCCGGGTGGACCTGCACTCGCCGATTGTGCTCCGTCTCGACGGCACCAACGCCGAGCAGGGGAGGGCCCTGCTGGCGACCCATCTGTCCGACCGCCTCATGGCGGAGCCCACCATGCTCGAGGCGGCCCGCCGGGCCGTCGCCCTGGTGGGCGGCTGAGCGAGGAGCCGACGTGAGCATCTTCGTCGACGAGACGACCACCGTCGTCGTCCAGGGCGTGAGCCCGACGAGCCAGGGTCTGTACCACGGCCTGCGCAACCGGGCCTATGGGACCAAGGTGGTGGCCGGCACGAACCCCAAGCGCGGGGGCGAGGAGATCGAGGGCATCCCGGTCTTCGCCGGCGTGGCCGAGGCGGTCGAGGCCACCGGAGCCACCGCCTCGTTCATCTCGGTGCCACCGCCCCACGCCGCCTCCGCCATCATGGAGGCGGCCGAGGCGGGCATCGCCTTCGTCGTCTGCATCACCGAAGGCATCCCCGCCCAGGACGAGGCCGTCACCTACAACCGCCTCGCCCGCGACTTCCCCGGCACCCGGCTCCTCGGGCCCAACTGCCCCGGCATCATCTCCCCCGGCAGGTGCAACATCGGCATCACGTCCGGCGACATCGCCCTGCCCGGCGGTCCGGTGGGTATCGTGAGCCGCTCGGGCACCCTCACCTACCAGGCGCTCCACGAGCTGTCGCAGCAGGGGGTGGGGCAGACCACGTGCGTCGGGATCGGCGGCGACCCGGTGCCGGGGACCAACTTCATCGACTGCCTGGCCGCCTTCCAGGCCGACCCCGACACCCGGGCGGTGATGATGATCGGCGAGATCGGCGGCTCCGAGGAGGAGCGGGCGGCCGAGTACATCGCCGAGCACCTCACCAAGCCGGTGGTGGCCTACGTCGCCGGCGTGACGGCGCCGCCGGGGCGGAGGATGGGCCATGCCGGGGCCATCATCTCGGGCTCCCGGGGCACCGCCCGGGCCAAGATGGAGGCGCTGGCGGCGGCCGGGGTGACGGTGGCCGAGAACCCGACCGAGGCCGGCGTCCGCATGGTCGAGATCGTCAAGGAGCTCGGCTGAGCCCCCCGACCGGCCGGCGGGAGGTGGCGCCGGACGGCGGGCCACCCGGCTCGCCCGACGGCGGGCGGCTGGCGGTGCTGGTGTCGGGCGCCGGCACCATCCTGGAGTCCATGGTGGCCTCGGGGCTCCCGATCGTGGTCGTGGTGGCCGACCGGCCGTGCCGGGGGCTTGAGGTGGCCGAGGCGGCCGGCGTCGAGGCCGTGCTGGTCGACCGCCGCCGGTGGGGCGGGTTCGGGGAGGGGTTCGACCGCACCGGGTTCAGCGCGGCGGTCGCCGCCGAGCTGACCGGCCGCCGTCCCGACCTGGTGGCCATGGCCGGCTTCGGGACGGTCCTGGCCGAGCCGGTGCACGCCGCCTTCCCCGGCCGTATCCTGAACACCCATCCGGCCCTGCTCCCGGCCTTCCCCGGCTGGCGGGCGGTCGAGGACGCCCTGGCGGCCGGCGTGCCGGTGACCGGTTGCACCGTCCACGTGGCGACCCTGGAGACGGACGCCGGGCCGGTGCTGGCCCAAGAGGAGGTGCCGGTGGTGGACGGCGACACGGCGGAGACCCTCCACGAGCGGATCAAGCAAGTCGAGCGAAGGCTCTACCCGGCGACCGTGCGCCGGGTCCTGGCCGGGAGGGTGCGGGCATGAGGGCGTTGCTGTCGGTCCACGACAAGAGCGGGCTGGTCGAGCTGGCCGCCGGGCTGGTCGACCTCGGCTGGGAGCTGGTGGCCAGCGGGGGCACCGCCTCCGCCCTGGGCGGGGCGGGCCTGCCCCACCGCCAGGTGGCCGAGGTCACCGGCTCGCCCGAGATGCTCGGCGGGAGGGTCAAGACCCTCCATCCCCGGATCCACGGTGGCATCCTGGCCGACCGGTCGCTCGACACCCACCGGGCCGACCTGGAGGCCCAGGGGATCGACCCGATCGACCTGGTGGTGTGCAACCTCTACCCGTTCGCCTCGGACCCCTCGGTCGAGCTGATCGACGTCGGGGGCCCGACCATGGTGCGGTCGGCCGCCAAGAACTTCGCCCACGTGGGGGTGGTGACCTCGCCCGACGACTACCCGGCGGTCCTCGGCGAGCTGCGGGCCTCGGGCGCCCTGTCGGACGGCACCCGCCGCCGGCTGGCTCGGGCCGCCTTCGCCCACACCGCCGCCTACGACGCCGCCATCGTCGGGTGGCTGGACGGGGACGACCCGCTGCCGGCGACCATCCACCTCACCCTCGAGCGGGCAGAGGTGCTCCGCTACGGCGAGAACCCGCACCAGCGGGGTGCCCGGTACCGGGTCGCCGGCGGGGCCAGCTGGTGGGACGGCGCCGTCCTGCACTCGGGCACGGCGCTCTCCTACGTGAACGTCTTCGACGCCGACGCCGCCTGGCGGTTGCTGCACGAGCTGGCCGGCGACGCCGGGGACCGGCCGGCCACGGTCATCGTCAAGCACGCCAACCCGTGCGGGGCCGCCGTGGCCGAAGATCTCCAGACGGCATACCAGCGCGCCCTCGACGCCGACCCGATGTCGGCTTTCGGGGGCATCGTCGCCCTCGGGGGGCCCGTCACGGCGGCGGTGGCCGAGGTGGTGGCGGCCGGTCCGCAGGCGGACGTCGTCGTCGCCCCGTCCTTCGCCCCCGAGGCGGTCGAGCGGCTGGCCAAGCGGCGCAAGGCCACCCGGCTCCTGTCCGCCCCGCCGCCCGAGCCGGTCCGCCGCCAGGTGCGGACCCTGGGATCGGCGGCGCTGGTGCAGGAGGGCGACGGCTTCCCGGCGGCACCGGCCGGCTGGCAGGTGGTCACCGCCGCCGCCCCGACCGAGGGGCAGTGGCGGGACCTGGTTCTCGCCTGGCGGTTGTGCGGGCGGACCACCTCGAACGCCGTCGCCGTCGTCCGGGACGGCCAGGCGGTGGGCGTCGGCGCCGGCCAGCAGTCCCGGGTGGTGGCCGCCGAGCTGGCTGTGGCCAAGGCGGGCGACCGGGCCAAAGGGGGGGCCGGGGCCAGCGACGCCTTCTTCCCCTTCCCCGACGGACTGGAGGTCCTGGCCCGTGCCGGGGTGGCCGCCGTCGTCCAGCCCGGGGGCTCGGTCCGCGACGGCGAGGTGGTGGCGGCGGCCGACGCCGCCGGGATGGCCATGGTCACCACCGGCGAACGGCACTTCCGGCATTGAGGCTGCTCGACGGCCAGGCGGTGGCGGCCGGCGTGCGGGCCGAGGTGACCGGCGACGTGGCCCGCCTGGCCGGCCGGGGGGTCCGGGTCGGCCTGGGGACCATCCTGGTGGGCGACGATCCGCCCAGCGCCCGGTACGTGGCCCTGAAGCACGAGGACTGCGCCGAGGTGGGCATCGCCTCCTTCCACGAGCACCTCCCGGCCGATGCCACCCAGGCCGACGTCGAGTCGGCGGTGCGGCGCTTCAACGCCGATCCGGCCGTCCACGCCTACCTCGTCCAGCTGCCCCTGCCGGAGGGGCTCGACGAGGAGCGGGCGCTCCTGGCCGTCGACCCGGCCAAGGACGTCGACGGGCTGCACCCGGTCAACCTGGGCAAGCTGGTGATGGGGCGGCCCGGTCCGCTGCCGTGCACGCCGGCCGGGATCGTCGAGCTGCTGGCCGCCTTCGAGGTGCCCGTGGAGGGGCGCCACGTGGTGGTCATCGGCCGGGGCCTCACCATCGGCCGGCCCCTGGCGCTCCTCCTGGCCATGAAGCGGCCGGGCTGCAACGCGGCGGTGACGGTGGTGCACACCGGGGTCGACGACCTGGCGGCGCTGGTGCGCCAGGGCGACGTGGTGGTGGCGGCCGCCGGCCGGGCCGGGCTGGTGACCCCCGACATGGTCAGGCCGGGGGCGGCAGTGGTGGGCGCCGGGACCAGCTGGGAGGGGCGGCGCCTCCTCTCCGACGTCGACGAGGCGGTCGGCGAGGTGGCCGGGTGGATGACCCCGCGCCTTGGCGGCGTCGGGCCGATGACCCGGGCGATGCTCCTGCGCAACGCCGTCCGGGCGGCGGAGAAGGCGGCGCAGAGCCCAGGGGAGCCGGCGGCCGGGCCGGCCGGGGACGTCGGGGCGAGTGGGGACGTCGGGGCGAGTGGGGACGTCGGGGCGAGTGGGGAGGGCGACCGGCGGCCGTGGGGCTCCTACACCGTCCTCGACGACACGGCGCCCGACCACAAGGTGAAGCGGATCGTGGTCCTGGCCGGGAAGCGGCTGAGCTACCAGCGGCACGAGCGGCGCTCGGAGCACTGGTTCGTCGTCAGCGGCCGGGGCCGGGTGACTCTCGACGGGACGGACCGCCGGGTGGGGCCGGGCGACTCGGTCGAGGTCCCGGTGGGGACGACCCACCGGATGGAGGGGCTGGGCCCCGACGACCTTGTCTTCGTCGAGGTGCAGCAGGGCGACTACTTCGGCGAGGACGACATCGTGCGGCTGGAGGACGACTTCGGGCGGGCCGACCGACCCTGAGAAGTACGCTCGCGCCGTGACGAGGATCGCCGACCTCCTGGCGGCCGGGCCCACGTACTCCTTCGAGTTCTTCCCGCCCAAGAGCGACGCCGAACAGGCCACCCTGGCCCGCACGCTGGCGGATCTGCAGCCGTTGGCCCCCTCCTTCGTGTCGGTCACCTACCGCGGCGGCCCGGCGTCCCGCCAGCGCACCTACGACCTCGTCACCGGCATGCTGCACGCCACCTCGCTGGTGCCGATGGCGCACCTCATCTGCGTGGCCCACTCCCGCCTCGAGCTGGCCGAGATCCTGGTGGCATACCGCAGGGCCGGGGTGGAGAACCTGATGGCGCTGGGGGGGGACCCCCCGGTGGACGGAGGCCCGGGCGAGCTCGGCCACGCCGTCGAGCTGGTCGAGCTGGCCCGAGCCGTCGGTGGTTTCTCGATCGGGGTGGCCGCCCACCCGGCCGGCCATCCCAGCTCGCCCGACCTCGCCTCCGACCGCCGCCACCTGGTCCGGAAGCTGCGCCTGGCCGACTTCGGGGTCACCCAATTCTTCTTCGACCCGGCCGAGTACGGCCGGCTGGTCGACGAACTGGCGGCGGCGGGGGTGACCACGCCGGTCCTGCCCGGGATCATGCCGGTGACCGCCCTCGCCTCGATCCCCAAGATGGCCACCATGGGGGCGCCGGTCCCGGGCCCGGCGGTCGGCCGGCTGGAGGACGCCGGCCGGCGGGGCGGCGCCGAGGCGGTGCGGGCGGAGGGCATCGCCATGGCCACCGAGCTGTGCCGGGGCCTGCTCGACCTCGGGGCGCCGGGCCTGCACTTCTACACGCTCAACCGGTCGAACGCCACCCGCCAGATCTACCGGGCCCTCGGCCTGGCCCCCGAGCTGTCCGCCGCCCGCTGACCGCCCCGTCGATTGGGCGCCGGGCGGCGGGGACCCTAGGCTCGCCCACTATGGCAGAGAAGATCACCATGGGGCCCGACGGAGCCCTCCGCGTTCCCGACGAGCCGATCATCCCCTACATCGAAGGCGACGGCATCGGGGTGGACATCTGGCCGGCGTCCCGCCTGGTCCTGGACGCCGCCGGTGCCAAGCATGGCCACCGGATCGAGTGGAAGGAGGTGCTGGCCGGCCAGAAGGCCTTCGACGAGACCGGCGACTGGCTGCCCGACGCCACCGTCGACACCTTCCGCCAGTACCTGGTCGGGATCAAGGGGCCGCTGACCACGCCGGTCGGTGGGGGGATCCGCTCGCTCAACGTCGCCCTGCGCCAGATCCTCGACCTCTACGTGTGCCTGCGCCCGGTGCGCTGGTTCGAGGGGGTCCCCTCACCGGTCCGCCGGCCCGACCTGGTCGACATGGTGATCTTCCGGGAGAACACCGAGGACATCTACGCCGGGCTCGAGGTACAGGAGGGCACGCCCGAGGCCAAGCGGCTCATCGCCCTGCTCCACGAGGAGATGGGTTGGGACATCCGCCCCGACTCGGGCATCGGCATCAAGCCGGTGTCGGTGACCGGCTCCAAGCGGCTCATCCGGGCTGCCATCCGCTACGCCCTGGACCGCGGGCGCCGGTCGGTGACGCTGGTCCACAAGGGCAACATCCAGAAGTTCACCGAGGGCGCCTTCCGCCAGTGGGGCTACGACCTGGTGCGGGAGGAGTTCGCCGACGTCGCCGTCGGATGGGACGACTGCGGCGGGAAGCCCGGCGACAAGCTGCTGGTGAAGGACAACATCGCCGACATCACCCTCCAGCAGGTGCTCACCCGCCCCGAGGACTTCGACGTCATCGCCACCACGAACCTCAACGGGGACTACCTGTCCGACGCCCTGGCCGCCCAGGTCGGCGGCATCGGCATCGCCCCGGGAGCCAACATCAACTACGTGACCGGCCACGGCATCTTCGAGGCCACGCACGGGACGGCGCCCAAGTACGCCGGCCTGGACAAGGTCAACCCGGGCTCCCTGCTGCTGTCGGGGGTGCTCATGTTCGAGTACCTGGGCTGGCGCGACGCCGCTGCCGACGTGGTGCGGGCGCTCGAGGAGACGATCGCCGCCGGCATCGTCACCTACGACTTCGCCCGGCAGATGGAGGGAGCGACCGAGGTCAAGTGCTCGGAGCTGGCCTCGGCGATCGTGGAGCGGCTGTGAGCGCCGCCGCCCCCGGGGCCTCCGCCGCCCCCGTCCACGTCACGGTGACGGGCGCCGCCGGCCAGATCGGCTACTCGCTGCTGTTCCGCATCGCCTCCGGGCAGCTGCTGGGCCCCCGCACGCCCGTCGTGCTCCGGCTGCTCGAGATCGAGCCGGCCCGGAAGGCCCTGGACGGCGTGGTCATGGAGCTGGACGACTGCGCCTTCCCGCTGTTGGCCGACGTGGTGGCGACCTCGGATCTGAAGGCGGCGTTCGACGGGACGTCGTGGGCGCTTCTGGTGGGCTCCGTCCCCCGCAAGGCGGGAATGGAGCGGGGCGACCTGCTGGGCGTCAACGGGGGGATCTTCAAGCCCCAGGGCCGGGCCGTCGCCGACCACGCGTCCTCCGACGTCCGGGTCCTGGTCGTGGGGAACCCCTGCAACACGAACTGCCTCATCGCCCGGTCCAACGCCCCCGAGGTGCCGGCCGACCGGTGGTACTCCATGACCCGGCTCGACGAGAACCGGGCCAAGAGCCAGCTGGCCCGGCGGGCCGGCGTCCCGGTGGCCGCCGTCACCAGCGTCGCCATCTGGGGGAACCATTCGGCCACCCAGTTCCCCGACTTCCAGAACGCCCGGATCGGGGGCCGTCCGGCGCCGGAGGTCATCGACGACGCCGCCTGGTTAGAGGGGGAGTTCCTCGCCACCGTGCAGAAGCGCGGGGCGGCGATCATCGAGGCCCGGGGGGCGTCGTCGGCGGCCTCGGCCGCCAACGCGGCGATCGACACCGTGGCCGGGCTGCGCACCGCCACCCCGGAAGGTGACTGCATCTCGGTGGCGGTCCCGAGCACCGGGCAGTACGGCACGCCCGAGGGGCTGCAGTTCGGCTTCCCGGTGCGAGCCGACGGTCATGGCGGGTGGTCGGTGGTCGAGGGGCTGGAGCACGACGGGTTCGCCGCCGACCGGATCCGCCGGACCACCGAAGAGCTCGTGGCCGAGCGCGACGAGGTCCGGGCGCTGGGCCTGCTCGGCTAGGGACCGGGCACGGCGCCCGGGCGCCGTGCCCGCCCGGTCAGCGGCTGACCGGGATGGGGATGTCGATGCCGGCGTTGGTGAGGAAGGTGAGCTTGCGGGCCAGCGTGCCCTGCCAGACCGACATCTCCTCGTCGAAGTGCGGGCGATTGCCCTCCTCGCACGCGTGCTGGACCTCGTCGAACGCCGCATCCTCGGCGTCCAGGAGCTCCCGGTACCGGAGGAGGAAGTGGTCGTCGAACGCCTGGCGCACGGTTGGCCTCCCACTGTCGGGGTCCGCCGGCCGGCGGGCCGTCATCGCCGACACTATCGCCGTACGCCGCCCTGCGCTCGGGGCCCCGGGGACGGCCGGATGCCGGGCGGGGCTCAGACGGTGGTCGACGCCGAGACCGGCGCCAGCCGGTCGGCGGCGGCGGCCAGGAGGGCCTGGCTGGCCATCAGCATCGACAGGTTGCCCCGGACCTTGACGCGACCGGCCCGCACCATGGCGGCGGCATCGGTCGCCCCCCTGGCCATGGCGGCGGCGTCGCCGTAGGCGACCACCACCGTCACGTCGGCGTCCCCCGGGGCATCGGGATCCTCCCGCTCGAGGCGGAGCCGGTCGCCGGCCACCTCGAGCACCACCCGCACGTCGCCTTCGGGGCCCCCGGTCACCACCTGGGCCACCCGGTAGCTGCCGCCCGCCGGCTGTGAGCAGCCGCCGGCCGGCGGGGAGCCGTCGTCGGTGTCCCCGGCCTGGCCCGGTGAAGCCCCGCCCACCGCCTCGTTGAAGGCGGCCAGCCACTCCGGCGAGTAGAGGCGGGGCAATCGAGGTTCAGCGGCTCGCCGCCGCCGCCTCCTCGGGGGAGCGCGGGGTCCGGCGGCGGATCTTGCGCCCAAGCCACGCCACCGGGTCGAAGTCGGCGTCGACCACCCGCTCCTTCATGGGGATGATGGCGTTGTCGGTGATCTTGATGTGCTCGGGGCAGACCTCGGTGCAGCACTTGGTGATGTTGCACATCCCGATCCCCATCCGGTGGCGAGCAAGCTCGCGGCGGTCGTTCGTGTCGAGCGGGTGCATCTCGAGCTCGGCGATCCGTATGAAGAACCGCGGCCCGGCGTAGTGTCGCTTGTTGTCCTCGTGGTCGCGGATGACGTGGCACACGTCCTGGCACAGGAAGCACTCGATGCACTTGCGGAACTCCTGCCCGCGCTCGACATCGATCTGCTGCATCCGGTAGCCGTCCGGTCCCGGAGGGGTGGGGGTGAACGCCGGCACCAGCTTCGCCATCTCGAAGTTGAAGCTGACGTCGGTCACCAGATCCCGGATGACCGGGAAGGTGCGCATCGGGGTGACGGTGATGGGTCCCGGCGGGAGCTCGTCGACGCGCGTCATGCACATGAGGCGCGGGTGGCCGTTGACCTCGGCCGAGCAGGACCCGCACTTGCCGGCCTTGCAGTTCCACCGGCAGGCCAGATCCGGGGCCTCCCCGGCCTGGAGGCGGTGGACCACGTCCAGGACGACCTCCCCGGGCTGGGCGGGAAGGGTGTAGTCGGTGAGCTGGCCACCCTGGGAGTCGCCCCGCCACACCCGCAGGGTCACGTGCTCGGGCGCCGGCCCGCCGCCCTCGTCGGTCGCCGCCACCGCCTCCGCCGTCGAGGGCATGGCGTCCGCCTTCGCCTCCGCCGTCGGCACGACCGCCTGGTCGCCCCCCGGCTCGGCGCCCCCGGTCTCGGGGGGCTCGGGGGCGGGCTCGGTTGCCGCGTCGGGCTCGGTCGCCATCAGTGTCCCTCCTCGAGGAGCTCCGCCAGTTCCGCTGGCATCTCGGGCAGCGGTTGGGGCGAGATCTGGATCGGGGCGGCGTAGCCGCGCCGATCAACCTGGTGCTGGACGAAGTTGACCTTGCCCAGTTCGGGGTCGGCGGTCGGGTAGTCGTCCCTGGTGTGACCGCCCCGGCTCTCCTTGCGGTAGAGGGCGCCCTGGGCCACCGCCGTCGACACCGTCAGCATCGACGGCAGGTCGGTGGCCAGGTTCCAGCCGGGGTTGTAGGCCCGGCCACCGCTGATCGACACCTTGCCCGTCCGCTCCTTGAGCTCGTCCAGGCGCTCCAGGGCCTGCTCGAGCTCGGGTCCGGTGCGGATGATGCCGACCAGCGACTGCATCGTCTCCTGTAGCTCGCGCTGGAGGTCGTAGGGGTTCTCGCCGCCGTCCCGCCCGAGCGGGGTCAGGGCCTCGGCCACCACCGCCTCGACCTCGGCGTCGTCGACCGTGGGGTCGCCGCTGCGCCCCTCGGCGAAGTCGGCGGCGCCGATCCCGGCCCGGCGGCCGAAGACGAGGAGGTCGGAGAGGGAGTTGCCGCCGAGACGGTTGGCCCCGTGCATCCCGCCCGCCACCTCGCCGGCGGCGAAGAGCCCGGGCACCGTCGACCGCTCGGTCTCGGCGTCCACCTTGACCCCGCCCATCATGTAGTGGCAGGTCGGCCCGACCTCCATGGTCTCGGCGGTGATGTCGACGCCGGCCAGCTCGAGGAACTGGTGGTACATGGAGGGGAGGCGCCGCCGGATGTACTCGGGCGACCTGCGGCTGGCGATGTCCAGGAACACCCCGCCGTGAGGACCGCCCCGCCCGGCCTTCACCTCGGAGTTGATGGCCCGGGCCACCTCGTCGCGGGGCAGCAGGTCGGGGGTGCGCCGGTTGCCGAGGTGGTCCTCGTACCACCGGTCGGCCTCCTCCTCCGTCTCGGCCGTCTCCTCCCGGAACATCTCGGGGATGTAGTCGAACATGAAGCGGCGGCCCTCGCTGTTCCGGAGGGCCC
The DNA here is from genome assembly GCA_050743865.1 of Acidimicrobiales bacterium. GTDB lineage: Bacteria > Actinomycetota > Acidimicrobiia > Acidimicrobiales > RAAP-2 > DAHUZJ01. The sequence goes on along the minus strand of JBOGGE010000249.1, from coordinate 22,832 downwards.
CGCCGTCCCCCCGCACGCCCTCGGTCACGAGGAGGCCGCGCACCGAGAGCGGCCAGACCATGCCGGTGGGATGGAACTGCACGCACTCCATCTCGATCATGTCGGCTCCGGCCCACATGGCCATGGCGTGGCCGTCGCCGGTCGACTCCCACGAGTTGGACGTGTACGACCAGCAGCGCCCGATCGACCCGGTGGCCAGCACGATCGCCCGGGCCTCGAAGACCACGATCTCGCCGGTCGGGCGCCAGTAGCCGACGGCGCCCGACACCCGACCCTCGGCGTCGGGAAGGAGCCGGAGGATCTTGCACTCCATGAAGACGTCGATGTCCATGCTGACGGCCTTCTGCTGGAGCGTCCGGATGAGCTCCAGTCCGGTGCGGTCGCCCACGTGGGCCAGGCGGGCGTAGCGGTGGCCGCCGAAGTCCCGCTGGAGGATGCGACCGTCGGGGGTGCGATCGAAGAGCGCCCCCCACGCCTCGAGCTCGTGCACCCGGTCCGGGGACTCCTGGGCGTGGAGCTGGGCCATGCGCCAGTTGTTGAGGTACTTGCCGCCGCGCACCGTGTCGCGGAAGTGGACCTCCCAGCTGTCCTCCGGGTACACGTTGCCCATGGCGGCGGCCACGCCGCCCTCGGCCATCACCGTGTGGGCCTTGCCGAGGAGGGACTTGCAGACCAGCGCCGTCTTCAGGCCGCGCCCCTTGGCCTCCACCGCGGCCCGGAGGCCGGCGCCGCCGGCCCCGATCACGATCACGTCGTAGCGGTGGCGCTCCACCTCGGCCATCGTCGCTCCTCTCCCGCCGCTCGCCCGGCCGCCGTCTCGGTCCTAGGCCTAGAAGATCTTGACGTCGGCGATGGTGCCACTTGCCACCAGCCGGACGTAGAGATCGGTCAGGCCGACGAACACCAGGCTGGCCCAGGCGAACCTCATGTGGATGGCATTAAGCGGGGTGAGCAGCTTCCACAGCCGGTGGCGGAGCGGGTGCCGGGCGAAGCTGCGCACCTGGCCGCCGCAGAGGTGCCGGCAAGAGTGGCAGGAGATGGAGTACAGCCAGAGGAGCGCGGCGTTGACCGTGAGCACGAGGGAGCCGATGGTGACGCCGATGCCTGTACCGGGGAGGCGGAAGGCCACCACGGCGTCGATCGTCAGGATCACGTTGAGGCCGATGCCGAGGTAGAAGAACCACCGGTGGACGTTCTGGAGGATGAGCGGCAGGCGGCTCTCGCCGCTGTAGGTGGCATGGGCGTCGGCCACCGCGCAGCCCGGGGGCGACAGCCAGAACGACCGGTAGTAGGCCTTGCGGTAGTAGTAGCACGTCAGCCGGAACCCCAGCGGCACGATCAGGATGAGGACGGCCCCGGAGATGGGCCACTGGCTCCAGATGAGGCTGGGGTGGCTGCCTGGCACGCAGGTGCCGGCCAGGCAGGGCGAGTAGAAGGGGGAGAGCAGGTCCCGGTGAGCGGCGGCGCCGACGTAGTAGTCACGGTTCACGAACGCCGCCCAGGTCGAGTACACGACGAACGCCGTCAGCACCGACACGGTCACGGCCGGCTGGACCCACCACCGGTCCCGGCGCAGGGTGGTCCGGTCCGGCCCGCCGCGGGTGCCACCGATGGTCACCGGGGTGGCCGTCGCCTCTTCCACCGTGGTCACGCCGTCCTCCTGTCGCTCGCCTCCGGCCCGCCGCCGTCCCGCCGGGAGGGCTGCCGCGCCGACGGAAGGGCGTCCGGAGGGCCGACCGTCGTCGCGTGCCGGCCGGGTGGCCCGGGCACGGGCGGGCCTCATCTTTCCAGACGGGGGCCACGGTCACACAACTCGCCCGAACCGGCAACGCCGGGGCGTTGCCCGCGCCTACCCGCCGGGGCGTTGCCCGCGCCTACCCGCCGGGGGCCGGGCATAGGCTCGATCGCATGTCCCAGCCGCCGCCCCATCCGCCGCTGCCGCCTCCGGACCTGCCCCGGACCCTGGGCGGGCTGGCGGCGTCGGGGTGGCGCTCGGTCCCGGTGGCCGAGGAGCTGCGGCGCAACGCGGCCACCCGGATCGTCGCCGGGGAGCCCCTGGTGGAAGGGGTGCTCGGCTTCGATGACACCGTCCTGCCCCAGCTGGAGAACGCCCTCCTCGCCGGGCACGACGTCATCCTCCTGGGGGAACGGGGGCAGGCCAAGACCAGGCTCATCCGGGCCCTGGTCGCCCTGCTCGACGAGTGGCTCCCGGTGGTGGCCGGCTCGGAGATCAACGACGACCCGTACCACCCGACGTCGCGCTTCGCCCGCCTGCGGGTGGCCGACGACGGCGACGACACGCCGGTCGACTGGGTCCATCGCACCGACCGCTACGGCGAGAAGCTGGCCACGCCGGACACCTCCATCGCCGACCTGATCGGCGAGGTGGACCCGATCAAGGTGGCCGAGGGCCGGTACCTGTCGGACGAGCTCACCCTCCACTACGGCCTGGTGCCCCGGGTCAACCGCGGCATCTTCGCCGTCAACGAGCTGCCCGACCTGTCCGAGCGGATCCAGGTCGGCCTGCTCAATGTGCTCGAGGAGCGCGACGTCCAGATCCGCGGCCACCGGGTGCGCCTACCGCTCGACATCGTCCTGGTGGCGACGGCCAACCCCGAGGACTACACGAACCGGGGGCGCATCATCACCCCCCTGAAGGACCGCTTCGGGGCCCAGATCCGGACCCACTATCCCCTCGACGCGGCCAGCGAGGCGGCGGTGATGCGGGCCGAGGCGGAGGTGCCGCCGGGCGGCCCGCCGGTGACCGTGCCGGCGTACCTGGAGGAGGTGGTGGCCGAGATCAGCCAGCTGGCCCGGCGCAGCCCCCACCTCAACCAGCGCAGCGGGGTGTCGGTGCGGCTCACCATCGCCAACTACGAGACGATGGTGGCCAACGCCCGGCGGCGGGCGCTGCGGACCGGGGAGCCGGTGGTGGTGCCCCGGGTGAGCGACCTGGGAGCCCTGGTCCCCTCCACGCAGGGCAAGATCGAGGTGGAGGCGCTCGACGAGGGCCGCGAGGAGGACGTGGTGGCCCAGCTGGTGTCGGCCGCCGTCCTGGCCGTCTTCCGGCGGCGCGTGGTCCTGCCCGACCCGGCGGCCATCCTGGCCGAATTCGAGTCGGGCCAGGTGGTCCACGCCGGTGACGACCTGCCGGCGGCCGACTACCTGTCGGTGCTCCGCAAGCTCCCGGCGCTCGAGCCCCCGGCCCGGGAGCTGGCCGGCCCCGACGCCGGCGAGTCCCCCGCCCTCCTGGCCAGCGCCCTCGAGTTCCTCCTCGAGGGTCTCCACCTGACCAAGCGGCTCAACAAGGACGCCTCGGGCCCCCGCGCCCTGTACCGGAGCCGGCGGTGACGGCCCGTCGGCGGTGCCGGCGGTGACGGCCCGGTACGACTACTCGGCCTGGGACGGGAGCCAGCTGGACGGCGGCCTGGCGCCCGACGACCTCCTGGCCGAGCTCACCGACGACCTGCTGGCCGGGGGCGACCTTGACGACGCCCTCCGGCGGCTGCTTCGCAACGGGCTGCGCACGGCCGGTGGTCAGCAGGTGATGGGGCTGCGGGAGATGATCGAAGGGCTCCGCCGACGGCGGGCCGAGCTGCTGCATCGCGGTGACCCGGACGATCGGCTGGCCCGGCTGGCCGACGACCTCGAGGACGTGGTGCGCCAGGAGCGGTCGGCTGTCGACGAACTGGCCCGGGAGGCTGAGGCCTCGGGGGACGAGCGGCGGGCCGAGGTGACGAGCGAGGTGGCGGCCGAGCGGCGCATCGCCCTCGACCTCCTTCCCGGGGACGTGCCCGGGAAGGTGCAGGGGCTCTTGCACTACTCCTTCGTCTCCACCGAGGCCCGGGAGCGTTTCGAGGAGCTGGTGGCCGAGCTCCGCCAGGAGGTGACCGACACCTACTTCCGCGGGATGTCGGACGCCCTGAAGGCGACCGATGCCGCCCAGATGACCCGGCTCAGGGATGCGCTTGACGCCCTCAACCGCATGGTCGAGCAGCGCGAACGCGGGGAGCCGCTCGACCCGACCTTCTCCGACTTCATGTCCCGCTTCGGCGACCTCTTCCCCGGTGCGACGTCGCTGGACGAGCTGCTCGAGCAGATGGCGGCCCGGATGGCGGCCGCCGAGGCGATGTGGCAGTCGCTCTCGCCCGAGCAGCGGGACGAGCTCCGGGCGCTGGCCGAGTCGCTCCTCGAGGACATGGACCTCCGGTGGCAGGTGGAACGTCTCGCGGCCAACCTGCAGCGGGCCCTCCCCGGCGCCGGGTGGGGCCGGAGCTACCGGCTCTCGGGGGGATCGCCGATGGGGCTGTCCGAGGCCACCGACACCGCCGCCCAGCTCGGCCAGCTGGACCGCATGGAGGAGCTTTTCCGCTCGGCATCGTCACCGGCGGCGCTCGGGGAGGCGGACCTGGACGAGGTGGCCCGGCACCTCGGGGAGGACGCCGCCCGGTCGCTGGCCCGCCTGGCCCGCCTGGCCCGGGAGCTGGAGGCCGCCGGCCTGGTCGGCAAGCACGGGGGGAGGACCGAGCTCACCCCGAAGGGTGTCCGCCGGCTGGGCCAGCGGGCGCTGGCCGACCTCTTCGGCGAGCTGCGCGAGGCGCGGCTGGCCGAACACCAGGCGACCTGGTCGGGCACCGGGCACGACCGGGAGGAGACGAGCAAGCCCTTCGAGTATGGCGACCCCTTCACGCTCGACCTCGGCCGCACCGTCCACAACGCCGTCCGGCGGCAGGGCAGCGGGCTGCCGGTACGTCTCGACCCGTCCGACTTCGAGGTGGTCGAGACCGAGGCGCTCACCCGCTCGGCGACCGTGCTGGCGGTCGACCTGTCCATGTCGATGCCAATGCGGGACAACTTCGTGCCGGCCAAGAAGATGGCCATGGCCCTGCACGCCCTCATCTCCAGCCGCTTCCCCCGTGACTACCTCGGCATCGTCGGGTTCTCGGAGGTGGCCCACGAGATCAAGCCGGAGGAGCTCCCCACGGCGATGTGGGACTACGTCTACGGGACCAACCTCCAGCACGCCCTGCTCCTGGCCCGGACCATGCTGGCCCACCAGCACGGCACCAAGCAGGTGATCGTGGTGACCGATGGCGAGCCGACGGCCCACATCGAGCCGGACGGGGAGGTGCACTTCAACTACCCGCCGGTGCCCGAGACGCTGCGTCGCACGATGGCCGAAGTCGTGCGGTGCACCCGGGCCGGCATCATCATCAATGTCTTCGCCCTGGACATCGAGCGGACCCAGTTCCCCTTCGTCGAGCAGATCGCCCGGGTGAACGGGGGCCGGACGTTCTCGACCACCCCCGACGCACTCGGCGGCTACGTGCTGGTGGACTTCCTGCGCCACCGGCGCCTGCTGCGCCACGCCGGCTGAGCCTCGCCGGCTGAGCCTCGCCGCGCCAGGCGCCACTTCCCTGGCCGCCGGAACCCGCCCTGGCCGCCGGAACCCGCCCTGGCCGCCGGAACCCGCACTGGCCGCCGGCATCTGCCTGTGCCACCCCTTGCGCCCGTCCCGAGGATGGAGGAAGATAACAACGTTGTAGTTACATCAGTGCCACAACGGATGGTGAGGGAGGCGCACCGGTGGACCTCGTGTCGTTGCTCTACGGTCGCCAGGAACGTAGTTGGCAGGCCCAGGCCAACTGCATGGGCGTGGATCCGGACCTGTTCTTCCCCGAGCGGGGGGCGTCCACCCGGGAGGCCAAGGAGGTGTGCCGGGGGTGCGTGGTCCGCGAGGACTGCCTGGAGTACGCCCTGGCCAACGGGGAGAAATTCGGCATCTGGGGCGGCCTCAGCGAGCGTGAGCGCCGGCGCCTGCGCCGGGCCCGAGCCGCCCTTCGCCGGACCGAAGTGGTCAGCGCCGGCTGAGCCTGGCCTCGACCGTCGCCTCCGGGCCCAGGCCGAGGGAAGCCCACCGGCGCCGGGCCACGGCGGCCAGCACCGCCTCGGGGACCAGGCCGACCAGCTCGCAGCGCACCACCGAGCCGCGCTCCCCGAGCAGCGCCACCACCCGGTCGTGCACCGCCGCCGGTCCGACCGCCGCCGGGTCGACCAGGTTGCAGGCGACCTGGGCCTGTCCGCCGACGTCCAGGCCGAGGGCTCGCACGCCCGGCCCCCGCAGGCCGGCGGCGACCGCCCGGGCCGCCGCCAGGCCGCCGGAGATCCACAGGTTGTAGGCGACCAGGAACCCCCTGGCGCCCACGGCGGAGGCACCGGCCGTGGCGTGGGGGGCCGAGGGTCCGGTGTCGGGGCGGAGGTCGACGAAGGCGCGGCGGCGGATCTCGGGAAGCGAGCGGTGGCCGCCGCCGGGGAGCGGCCCGTAGAGGAAGCACGGCACGGCCAGCTCACCGGCCGCCCAACGGGCGAAGCGGTCCCGGGCGGCTACTGCCCGGTCGAGCCCGGAGCAGGTCACCGCCAGTGTGCCGCCGGGACGAGTCGGCTCCAGCGGGGTGAAGGGCACCACGTCGACCACGCCGAAGCGCGGGTGGCAACCGACGTGGCCGGCCAGGTCGAGCCGGTCGACGGCCGCCCGGGCCAGGTCTCGCACGGCGCCCTCGAGATCGGCGCCGGGGCCGGCCAGGGTCAGCACGGCGCGGTGATGGTCGGGATCCCGGTGCAGGTCGAGCAGGAGCGGCTCGCAGGCAGCGGCCAGGCGATCGAGCGCGTCGACGGAGCGACCCTCGCTCACGTTGACCACGCACTCGAGGTCGGCGGCCACCGGCCGGCCAGACCCGGGGGAGCCGGTCAGCTCAGCCGGGCGCCGATCGGCTGCGCCACGCGCCGGCGCCGGAGGATCCGGCGCCGCTCGCGCTCGGACCGGCCGCCCCACACCCCGTGGTCGATCCGGTTGGCCAGGGCGTACTCCAAGCAGGCGTCGGCCACCGGGCAGTCGGCACAGACCTTCTGGGCCTCCTGCACGCCGAGCCCGTCGCTGGGGAAGAACAGGGACGGTGGCAGGTCGCGGCACTTGCCCTCGGCCATCCAGTCGGTGTTCATCGGTTCGCCCCATCCATGCTTGCAAGTGTAGCCCTTCTCCCCGGTGGCCGGGCCGACCGGCCCGGCCACTCCGGCCGCGCCGCAGGCGGGAGGGGGGTCCGTCCCGGACCCGCCAGTGGGCCCGGCGCTGGCGGCGCCGGGCCGCGGGAGGGCCGGTTAGGCTGGGCGTCTCGGCCCACCGGTCACGGTGGCCGGGTCCCCGCCGCTGCCTGGAGCCGCCATGCCCCCCGAACCCGAAGAAGCGATCGACGAGGTCCCGGTCGAGCCGGTGGGCCACGTCCGCGTGGTGTATCTCGGTCCGGTGGCGCCCCACTGGGAGGTCCATTCGGACTTCGGGGACCCCGACGCCGTCGACGCCTTCCGGGACCGGGTGATGGCCCGCCTGGTGCTCCTGCCGCCGCACGACCCCCAGTTCCGGCGCAACCGCGAGCGGGTGGTCCGCGACGCCGAGCGCGAGAACTTCACCCTGGAGTGGGATCTCGGCTTCCCCGAGGAGACCGAGGCGGCCGCGGGGTAGCGACGGCGGCAGCGGCCGGCCGGGAGGAACCGGCGTGGTCCGCCGCGCCGAGGTGGGGCCACCGGGGGCGGCCGTCCCCGGTCCTCACTCTCCGGGAAGGTCGATCCTCTCCAGCCACAGCCCGGGGGCGTCGAGCTCGGCGGGCGTGGGGAGCGTGTGATCGGAGGTCCACAGCCGGGCCAGGCCGTCCTCGCCGGCCCGCTCGAGGACGCCGCGCACGAACGTCGATCCCCGGTCCACCTGGGCCCGGTCGAGCTCCAGCCCGAAGAGGGCGCCGGCCGCCTGCTCCCCGGCGCCCCCCTCGATGCGGTGGCGGTACCAGGCCTCGCGCAGGGCGCCGGCCGACCCGGTGAGGCTGCCGGTGATCCGGGCCGTGACGTGGTCGACGTAGGCGGTCACCGCGGTGGTGAGGGCCACCAGGTCGGCCGAGGTCCGCTGCTGGCCCGGGGTGAGCAGGTCGGCCAGGAGCGACTCGGGGTCGGCCAGGAGGCGCTGGAGCGACTCGGGGTCCGTCGCCTCGCCGCCCAGCCGTTCGGCCAGCCCGGCCTGGGTGGCCAACGTGTCCCCGGCGACGGCGTCGGTGAGCGACCGGATGCGCTCGGCCACGAAGGGCCGGCTGAGCACGGCGTGGGCGGCCAGCTCCTGCACGCACACCCACAGGCGGGCCTCGTCGGCCGGAAGGCTCCAGTCCTCGGCAAAGCGGGCGATGTTCTCCGGGACGAGCAGCACCTCGTGTGAAGGGGGCCAGGGCAGCGGCATGGCGTACTGGCCCAGGGCCCGCTGGGCCAGGTGCCCGGCCGCCGAACCGAACTGCATCCCCAGCAGCACCGGACCCATGGTCCCGGCGAACCTCCCGAGCAGCTCCTCCAGGCCGCCGGCCGCGTCCTCTTCGGTCGGGCCCGGCGGAGGGCCAGCCCGGCGCTGGGCGTCGACCATGCGGGTCAGGGTCGGCACCCAGGCATCGAGCACCCGCAGCGCCCAGGCGCCCCGGCCCACCGGGACGAACGTCGTCGGCCGGTCGTCCGGGCCGACCGGCAGGCCGGTCACGTCAGCCACGTGGAGCTCGGTCACCCTGGCCAGCTCCTCGAGGGCGATCCGGGCCAGCGGGTCGGCATTGGGCTCGGGCTGGCCGTCGGTGGCCACCCCCTGGGCCAGCGAGCGGGCGGCGTCGAGCCAGGCGGTGTTGTTGCCACCGGCCGCCCCCCCGATCACCTTCAGCAGGTCGTTCAGGAGGCCCTGGAACGGGTTGCCGGCGCCGCCGGGATCGTCGAGTCCCACACCGTCATGCTACGGCGGCGGCGGCAGGCTCAGGACCACGGGGCCGGCCGGGAGCCTGCCGGCCGGGGCGCCGGGAGACTGCCGGCTATGGCGCCGGGAGACTGCCGGCTATGGCGCCGGGGAAAGGTGGACGGCCACGGCCACAGCCCGGCCGGCTCGGACGACGGTGACGACGGCCCGGCTCCCGGGCGCCAGCACGTACAGGCGGGACCGTAGCTCGGCCATGGAGCGCACCGGCTGGGCGTCGAGGGCGACGATCACGTCCCCGGGCTCCACGGCATGCCACGACGGGCCGCCCGCTTCGACCTCGACCACCTCGGCCCCGGCGACCGGCGCCACCGAGTTGACCGGCTCGCCTGTGGACGGGGCGGTGGTGGACGGGGCGGTGGTGGACGAGACCGAGGTGGTCGTCGGTTGGCCCGGCGGCGCGTCCTGCCCCTCGATGCCGAGCCAGCCGTGCCGGACCGTGCCGCTGGTGGCGAGCTGCCGGGCGACGCCGACCACGAGGGGGGCCGGCAGGTACGCCTGCGGCGCGCCCGGCTTGGCGGCGGCAGCGTCGAGGATGCCGAGGACCTCCCCATCGGCGTCGAGCAGGGGCTGGCCGGCAACGTCGGGGAGTGGCCTCCCGGTGACCATGATCGCCGCCATCCCGCCTGTCCCCAGTGTCGCTGTCGCTGTCCGTGTCCCTGTCTCTGTCGCGGTGCTCGCTGTCCCGACTGGCTCGGGGACCGGTGCCGTGACCGGAGGAGGGACCGGTGTCCCGACCGAACGGACCGTCACCGGCCACCATCGGCCATCGGCGCCGCCATCGGTGCGGCCGGAGGTGCGGGCGGTGCCGGACCGGTCGCCGGTGAGGATCGTCGCCACCATCGTGGTGGCGGGGAAGCCGGGGCCCAGGTCGCTGTCGTCGGCGAAGCTGGCGACGGGGAGCATGGCCGGCACGGTGAGCAGCGCCACGTCGGATCGGCGGTCGACTGCCATGACGGTAGCGGTGAGGCGCCGGCCGCCGGCGGTGATCGCCCGCACCTCCCGCCGACCGGTCACCGCGTCGGCCGTGGTGACCACCAGGCCCCCTGAGGCCACCACCACGCCGCAGCCGATCCGCGACCTGCCGGATGTGAGCGGCTCGAGCGACACCACGGCCTGGTCGGACCGGCGGATGGCCGCCGTCGAGATCGTGCAGCAGCCGGCAGCCGCCGTGACGGGTCCCTGCACGGTGCCCGAGACGGCGGTCTGCGGTGTCCCCGGTCCTTCGCCGGTGCTCATGAGCAGCAGCGAGCCCACGGCGACGGCGCCGGCGGCGGTCAACACCACCACCGCGGACATCACGAGGTGCCGTCGCGCATGCGGTCGGCCTGACGCCAGGGCCGGGAGGAGCCCGGGGTGCCGAAACCCGGCGACCTCCGGGTCCGGCCGCCCGGGCCACCCGAGCTCGGAGGGGTGCCGCCAGGTCCTCTCGGCCGGCGGGATCCAGCCGGCGCCGGATCCGGCCGGCCCGCCGGGCGACCCCCCCGGAGCCGGCTCGTTGCCAGCGCCCTCGGGCTCGTCTGGCCCGTCCCCGAAGGGGTTCTGGCCTCCTGGGATCACGCTGCGAGGTTACCGACGGCAACGGCGCAGGTGGCATCGCCCCGACCCCTACCATTGGCCCCGTGTCCCGGGACCTCGCCATCGACCTCGGCACGGCTAACACCCTGGTCTACGCCAAGGGGCGGGGGATCGTGCTGAACGAGCCCACGGTGGTGGCGCTGGACACGCGCTCGCGCGACGTCCTGGCCATCGGTGACCAGGCCTGGCAGATGATCGGGAGGACCCCCGGCTACATCGTGGCCGTCCGGCCCATGCGCCAGGGGGCGATCACCGACTTCGAGATCACCGAGCGCATGCTGCAGGTCCTCCTGAAGCGCGTGGGCGTCAGCCGCATGAACCGGCCGCGGGTGCTCATCTGCGTCCCCTCGGCGATCACCGCCGTCGAACGCCGGGCGGTGAAGGAGGCGGCCCGGAGGGCGGGCGCGTCGGCCTGCTACCTCATCGAGCAGCCGATGGCAGCGGCCATCGGCGCCGGGCTGCCCATTCACGAGCCGATGGGGTCCATGGTGGTCGACGTCGGCGGCGGCACGTCCGAGACGGCGGTGATCTCCCTCGGCGGGGTGGTGACGATGCGGGCCATCCGCTGTGGGGGGTTCGACTTCGACGGCGCCGTCCAGTCGTACGTCCGCAGCACCTTCAATCTGGCGATCGGCGAGCGCACGGCGGAGGCGGTAAAGATGGCTATTGGTTCGGCCGGGCCGTACGACGGCGAGCAGGACGCCGAGGTGCGGGGACGGGAGGTCGTCACCGGCTTGCCCAAGACGGTCGTGATCACCTCGGCCGGGATACGTGGCGCCGTGGCCGACCACGTGTCCCAGATCGTCGAGGCTGCGACGAGCTGCCTGGGCGACGCGCCGCCGGAACTGGCGCAGGACATCATCTTCCAGGGCATCCACCTCGTGGGCGGGGGCTCCCTCCTGCGCGGGACGAACCAGCGACTGGCGAACGCCACCGCGGTTCCGGTGCACCTGGTCGACATGCCCCTCGAATGCGTGGTGCTGGGCGCCGGCCGGTGCATCGAGTCCTTCGAGGAGCTCCAGCCGATCTTCGCCGCCGCCGAGCGCTGACCGCGGGGCTGCCGGGCGGCGGCGACGGTCGGGGCTGCCGGGCGGCGGTGGCTCAGGGGCCGTCGTCGAGGAGGATCTCCGCCACTTCCCTTACCTGCCAGTCGCGGTCCTGGGCGCTGCGCCGCAATGCCTCGTCGGCCTGCGGACCGTCGAAGGCGGCGAGGGCCACGGTGGCTCGCCGGCGGATCGTGGGCTTGTCGCCGAGCGCTGCCAGGACGGCCGGGAGGCCGGAACGGTGGCCGATCGCCCCCAGCGCGGCCACGGCAGCCTCGCGGCAGCGGACGTCGGGATGGGTGCCGGCCATTGCTGCCAAGTCGTCGACGGCTCCTACCCGGTGCCGCTCACCGAGCGCCCAGCAGGCAGCCTCCGCCACCAGCGGCTCGGTGTCGGCGAGTGCGGTCGTGAGTGCGGCGTCGAGGTCGTCGGGGGCACCGCCGGCGCCTGGTGCCGTCCCTGCTCCGGCGGCGGCGGCGAGCTCGGTGTCCAGGTCGGCGGCGAGCTCGCATGCCCGCCGCCGCACTCCGCCGGAGGGGTCAACGATCGCCGCTACCAGGGAGGCCACGTCGAGCCGCTGGCAGCGGGCCAGCGCTCCGAGGGCCGCGGCCCGCACGCCGGGATCGGGGTCCTTCAACGCGCCGGCGGCTACGGGCGCCGCGCCGCGGTGACCGGCGACGAGGACCGCCATCCGGCGGTCCTCCGGGGATTGGCTGGGCACCGGGCCGTCCTCCCCGGCGGCGGCGGCGCCCGGTGCCACGGGATCGATCCCCGGGGGAGCCTGCCGGTGCCGGGTTCCCGTGCCAGGATCTCTGCCCACCTGACGAGTATGTCTGACGCTTCCACCCTCCACGCACCGGGCGACCCGGCACCGGGCTCGGCGGCCGGCCCACCCGGGTCGGCCGGCCGTCGCCGCTGGCGTCGCCGCTGGCGTCGCCGCTGGCCGGTCCGGCTGGTGGCGGTGGCGGTGGCCCTGGCGGTCGCGGCCCTCGTCGCCGACCACGTAGAGCTCGACGAGTACGTGCTCACCCCCGGCCAGGCGCAGGCGGTCGGGCCGCTCATCAAGGTGCCGGCGAGCCGAGCCCATCGGGTCAACCACTCGGTGCTCCTGACCGACGTCTTCGTGACACAGGTGACGGCCCTGAGCTACTTGCCTGACCGGCTCGACGGGAACGCCCAGATGGTCTCCGCCGAGACACTCTTGGGCCCGTCTACGCCGCCGGACCAGATGCTCGCCCAGGGGTACCTGGAAATGGCCCAGTCCCAGGCGGCAGCCAAGGCGGTGGCTCTGACCCGGCTCGGCTACCCCGTGACTGAGCACGCGACGGGCGCCCTGATCTTCGCGGTTCAGCCGGGGTCGCCGGCCAGTCGGGTCCTCAGGGTCGGCCAGGTGGTGACGAAGGTGGACGGCATCCCGACGCCGGGAGTGTGTCCCTTCGTGTCCGCTCTCGCCTCGCTTCGCCCAGGCGACGTCGCCGACCTCACGGTGCAGCGCGATCGCGTGACCTCGCAGGCGGTACAGGTGCGGGGGGCAACGGTCCACGAACGGGTCCGCCTGGCCGGCTGGCCGCGGTCGGCCGGTGCCCCGCCGGCGACGACAAGCTGCCCGGCACAGGCGCCGGCGCCGAAACAGCGCGCCTACCTGGGGGTCGAGGTCGACGTCCAGGAGCACTTCCAGTACCCCTTCCCGATCACCATCAAGACGACGACAATCGGAGGCCCGTCGGCGGGCCTGGCCATGGCGCTCGGGGTCGTCGAGTCGCTCACCGGCGACCATCTCACGGGCGGCCACACGGTGGCGGCCACCGGCACCATCGACCAGTCCGGCGATGTAGGTGACGTCGGCGGCGTCCCGCAGAAGACGGTGGCGGTGGAGCGTGCCGGTGCCACCGTCTTCTTCGTGCCGACCGACAATCTGCCCACAGCCCTGTCAAAGGCCACGCCGGCCTTGCGCGTCTACGGGGTGACATCGCTCGGCCAGGTGCTCGCCGACCTTCATCGTCTCGGAGGGCACGTGCCCGCGAACCACCAGGCGCCGTCGCACGCGTCGTAGGCTCTGCACAATGTCAGAGGAGCGTGAGGACGGTTCTCCCCCGCTGGTGTGGGCGTCCGATGTCGCCAACCACCCCTTCGCGGCGGCGAAGCGCGGGTACGACCCCGACGAGGTCCGCTCCTACCTGGTGCTGGTGGCGGAGGTGCTGGCGGCGGCGGAGCAACGCCAGGATGAGCTGCGGAGGGAGCTCGAGTCGGCCGAGATGCGCCTCCGGCATCCCGACATCGACGAGGCCACCCTCACCGCCGCCCTGGGCCAGCGCAGCGCGGCGGTCCTGCGCAACGCCCATGAGGAGGCGGCCCGCATCGGCCAGCTCGCCGAGTCGTCGACGGCGTCGCTCCTACGCGAGGCTCACCAGAAGGCGGCCGAGGCCCGGGTGCAGGCTGAGGCTGCCGCTGCCGAGAGGATCGCCGAGGCCGAGATCCTGTCCAATTCCTTCCAGCAGCAGGCCAAGGCGGACTCCGATCAGATAATCGATGCGGCGCGGGCGGAGGGAGAGCGGGCTGTCCAAGAGGGCAGGGCTCACGGTCAGGCGATGGTGGACCAGGCGCAGGAGGCGCGCCGTCGGGTGTTGGCCGACATGGCCCAGCGCCGGCGGGCGATGTCGTCGCAGATCGACCAATTCCGAGCCGCCCGCGACGAGTTGGCGGCGGCGGTCCTCGGCGTGCGCCATTCGGTGGATCGCATCGTCGAGGGCCTGGGCCACGCTGAACAGTCGGCACGGGCGGCGGCCCAAGCCGCTCCCCGCCTTCCGGCGGAGGAGACAGCGGCCCTGCTGGTCGCCGAGGGCGAGCAGGCGGCAGCGGAGGTCGGTGTCTTGACCGGAGCGGAAGCCAACTCGGCTACGGTGCCGGCGGTTGCCCCAGCCGCTGTGCCGCCGCCAGCGGGAGTGGTACCGCCGGCGGCCGCACCGGGCGCCAGCGAGCTCTCCATCGACGACATCCGGACGGCGGTCCCACCCCATCCGGAGCACCCTGCCGAACCGGGCCCGCCGGGCCAGACGCCGGTCCAGACGCCGGGCCAGACGCCGGTTCAGACGCCGGTTCCGGCCGACGCGGCAAACGAGCCGGTCCGCAACTCCGAGCGGGTCGGGTCCGGGGAGATCGAGCGTCCGTCGCAATCCGAAGGGGCGACAGACGGTGGCGCCGGTACCACCGACGTCGACGACGCAGCTCCCGATCCCGTCCAGGCCGACGACACCGTGCCGGGCTCTGCCCTCACCGACGACAAAGCTCCCGGTCCCGACCCGACCGACGACACCGTAGAGGGTCTTTTCGCGCGCCTCCGGGCAAGCCGCCAGGCCGAAGCCATGCGATCGACCGAAACGGCGGGCAACGGCAACGGCGAGACCGCGCCGGCCGACGGTGGCGGCCGGGGGGGCAGGCCCGAACAGGCCGGTGCCCACCCGCCAGCCGGAGAGCCGGCCCCTGACGAGGAGCGGTCTTCCGCCGCAGGGCCGGGTGCCGGAGTGGTGGCCGACGGGGCTGAAGAGCGGGGCGTGGGCACAGGTAACCGTGGGGCGGTCGAGGACGGGGCGGTCGAGGACGGGGCGGTCGAGGTGGCGATCGCTCGGCGCGCTGAGCTGCTCGATCCCATCACCACCGTGCTGGCCCGGCGGATCAAACGAGCGCTCCAGGACGACCAGAACCGGATGCTCGAACGCATGCGCAGCGCAGCAGGTGGCTGGAGCGACGACCTGTTGCCCGACGAGCAGGAGCAACGGTTGCAGTACGCGGAGGCGGCGTTACCCGAGATCCGGCAGGCGATCGCTGGTGGGATCGCCTACTCCCGGGCGTCGTTGCCGAAGTCACGGGGACGGGCGCCGGTCCCCGACGACCGGCTGGTTCGGGACGTGGCCGACGAACTGGCCGGCACGCTGGTGGCAGCACTTCGACACCGCCTCGGTGGGGATACGGATCACGAGGCCGTAGAACGGGTCGGCGCCGCGTACCGCGAGTGGCGGGGAGAGCGGGTCGAGCGCCTGGTCGGCGACTGCGCCGTCGAGGCGTTCTCGGCCGGGGTTCTGGCGGCGACGCCGGGCGGGACCGCTCTCCGGTGGGCCCGCAACGAAGCCTCGCTCGGATGTGCCGACTGCGAGGACAACGTCCTTGGCGGCGCCGTCGACCGAGGACGGGAGTTCCCCACCGGGCACCGCTACCCACCGGCACACCCAGGCTGCCGCTGCCTCGTATTGCCGACACCGGCCTGAGCGGCCATCGCCTTAGGCTGCTGCCGATGCGAACCCCTCAGGACCTGCCGCATCCCCGCGCCACTGGTTCGCGCCTCGGCAAGGGTCGGTGGTGGATCATCGCAGCCGTCGTCATCGTGGTCGTGGTCCTGGCATCACTCAAGTCCCTGGCCACGCTGTACACGGACAGCCTCTGGTTCTCGTCCGTCGGCTTGCATCGCGTGTGGTCGACGCTGCTGGCGGTGAAGGTCGGCCTGTTCGCCAGCTTCGGCGCCATCTTCTTCGTCCTCCTCTGGGTCAACCTGGTCATCTGCGACCGCCTGGCTGTTCGGGCGCCATCCCAGGAGCCCGAAGACGAGCTCATCCGGCGCTACCAGCGGGCGGTGCGCCCCTACACGGGGCGGGTGCATGCCGGCGTAGCAGTGGTCTTGGCCCTGATCGCGGCCTCGGGTGCCGTGGGAGAGTGGAACAACTGGATACTTTTCACGCACGCCGCCCCGTTCGGCGTCAAGGATCCGCAGTTCGGGATGGACGTCGGGTTCTTCGTCTTCCGCCTCCCGTTCCTCGAGTTCCTGGTCGACTGGACGCTCGTCGTCCTGGTCGTCGTCCTGGCGGTGACGACCGTGTTCCACTACCTCAACGGTGGCATCCGGGCCCAGCGCAGCGCCCCCCGGGTGCGACCGATGGTGAAGGTGCACCTTTCCGTCCTGCTTGCCCTCATCGCCCTGGTGAAGGCGGCCGGGTACGTCCTCCAGCGATACCAGCTCGACATGTCCACCAATGGGTATGTCGAGGGAGCCGGCTACGCCGACGTGCATGCCCGGCTTCCGGCGCTCGAAGTCCTCTTTTTCATCTCGCTCTTCGCCGCCGCCATCCTCCTCTACAACGTCCGGCGACAGGGATGGACGCTCCCGGTGCTGGCGGTGGGCCTGTGGGCCTTCGTGGCGCTGGTGATCGGCGTCATCTACCCGGCCGTGCTCCAGGCCCTCCGGGTCAACCCGGCGCAGAGCACCCTCGAGCAGCCTTACATCCATCGCGACATCGTCGCCACCCGCGCTGCCTACGGGCTCCAACACGTCAAGGTGTCGAAGTTCGCCGGAAGGACAACTCTCACCGCGCCGGCGATCACGTCGAATGCCACAACGCTCGACAACATCAGGCTCTGGGATCCCGACCCCAGTATCACCCTCCGTACCTTCCAGAAGAAGCAGAACATTCGGGGGTACTACATCATCCAGGCCGACGGGGTCGACCGTTATACCGTCGGGGGCAAGATGCGGCCGGTCGTCGTCGGGGTGCGCCAGATCAACCCGACAGACCTGCCGTCGTCAGGATGGGTGAACACCCATCTGCAGTACACCCACGGCGAAGGGGTGGTCCTGGCGCAGGCCAACCGAGCTACCAACGAAGGGGGCAACCCGGTATTTGCCGTCCGGGACGTTCCGCCCGTGTCGTCCAAGGGCTACCCCAAGATCACCCAGCCAGAGGTGTACTTCGGGGTCGACCAGCCGGGGTACGTCGTCGTCAGGACCCGCCAGCCCGAGCTTGACTACCAGAAGGCGACAGGCACCGACGTGGAGACCCAGTACCAGGGGTCGGGCGGGGTCGCCATGGGATCGTGGTTGGCAAAGGCGGCCTTCGCCGTCCGCTTGGGCGACTTCAACCTGATGATCTCGGACCTGCTCACCACAGGCTCGAAGATCATGTTCGTCCGTGACGTGAAAGCCCGCGTAGAGAAGGCGGCACCGTTCCTCAGCTTCGACTCGGATCCCTACGCCGCCATTGTCCACGGCCACCTGGATTGGATCATCGACGGGTACACCACCACCGCCAATTACCCCTACTCGCAGAACGCCGACACGCAACGAGTGCCATCCGGCAGCGGGCTGCCGGCGAGCTACAACTACGCGCGGAACTCCGTCAAGGTCGTCGTCGACGCCTACACCGGAGCCATGACGTTCTACGCCATGGACCACGACCCCATCCTCCGCTCCTACGAAGCGGCGTTCCCCGGCATGTTCACGCCGGCCATACAGATGAGCCCGGCCCTGCGGGCCCACCTGCGCTATCCCGAGGATCTCTTCGCCATTCAGGCCGCCGTCTACGGTCGTTACCACATCACCCAAGCGTCCGACTTCTATACCGCCGGCGACGCTTGGACGCTGTCCCCGACGACCGGCGTGGGGTCGCCGCAGAACGCCCTGCAGGTGACCGTGACCACCAACGGCCAGGGCCAGGTCACCGGCGGGTCCTACAACCCAATGGCGCCGACCTACCAGGTGCTCGCCGAGCCCGGACAGAGCGAACAGTCCTTCACCATCTCCGACGCCTACGTGCCGGCCGGCCAGAGCTCGCAAATTCTCTCGGCGTTCATGATGGCCAACTCGAACCCGACAAAGTACGGACAGCTCCGCGTGTACGTGACCCCGCCCGGGAGCAGCATCAACGGACCGGTATTGGCGGACGCGGCGATCCAGGAGACAACCACAGCCTCTTCGACGATCAGCCTGCTCAACAAGGAGGGTTCCCAGGTCCTCCTGGGCAACATCCTCATGGTCCCGGTCGACCAGGCCCTCCTCTACGTGCGGCCGCTGTACGTCGTGTCGTCGGGCAACCCGCAGCCGCAGCTCAAATACGTGATCGTGGTATTCGGTCAGCAGGTGGCGATGAAGCACACGCTCACCGCCGCGCTCAACCAGGTCCTGAAGACGAACCTGCCCAGGGGCACTGGCTCGCTCTCGACACCGCCGTCCGTGCCGCCGACGGCGAGCGGCGGCATCGCAACCACGACGCTCGACCAGGCCCGGAGCGACCTTCAGAAAGCTGCGCAGTACTTCTCCCAGGCTCAAAAGGACCTTGCGACAAAGAACCTCGGGGCCTACCAGTCCGACATGGCCGCCGGGGCCACCGCCGCCCAGGCAGCCCAGCAACTCCTGGGCCAGGGTACGAGCGCCGGCAGCCCGTCGGGGGCCGGGAGCGGGACCAGCGGGGCGGGCAGCAGCGGGGCGGGCAGCAGCGGGGCCGGCAGTCCGTCGACGTCTACCAAGTCGGACACCGGGTCGGGGTCGGGAACGGGTTACAGCACCACCACCTCTGTGCCCAGAAAGGCCGCCGGGAGCGCATAGTTGCCTGGTCGGGTGCCTGGGGGAGATGAATGGTGATGACTCTGGCGAAGGAGGGTAAAGGTGCGTGGCACCGGCTCCCGTCCCGTGGCAACATTCGTCCATCGGACTCGCAGCCGCCCGGGAGGCGGTGCGGAAGGAGGACGTCATGGGGCTGTTTGATCGAGTGAAGGAGCAGGCGGTGACGGCCTCTGCCAACGCCACGGCCGCAGCCAAGGACGCCGCGCACAAGGGTCAGGCCAAGCTCGACGCCCTGCAGGCCAGTCGGGCAGCCGATGGGCTTCTCCGAGATCTCGGTGCTGCCATCTTCGCTGAGCGGAGTGGCCGGTCCGGTCCGGGTACCGAGACGAGGATCGAGCACACGCTCGATGCCCTGCGCGCTCACGAGAGCGAGCACGGGCCGATCGACCTGGGTCAGTAGATCAGTTCTCGAAGCTTGCCGGGAATGTGGGGATACTCGGGTGGCTGGTCTCCGCTGGTCTCGGTGCCGCCAGGGTGGACCCCGCACGTGGCGGTCCAGCGGCCATGGTTCCTCGGATCGAAAGTCTGCGGTCGTGGATGCTGCTCCCACGTCCTTGCTATGCTGTGGTCTCCGCCGCGGGGTGGAGCAGTCTGGTAGCTCGTCGGGCTCATAACCCGAAGGTCGCGGGTTCAAATCCCGCCCCCGCCACCAACCAGCTTGGTTCTTCGCGCTCTTCTGCGTATGCACGACGCCCTGACCAGCGACTTCGCGTTCGGGCGAGTGGTCGAAGTTGGCGTTTCTCGGGGCTTTTTCTCGGGGCCCTATCAACTCTGCGTACGCATGCCCTATGCAGGGCGGCTCCGCGCACGCGGTCCGTACGCTGCGCCTTCGCGATCGAGGTTGCAGTCGATGCAGCGTTGCATAGGGCATGCCCTGTGCTGCCCTATGCAGGTGCCCTACTCAACGACTCCGAGGCGATGGAGCGTGTTGACGCACAAGATGTCCCGCCTTTCGGGGTTGGCCGCCACCACCAGCGCGGCCACGTCGGGGGATCACCCGTGTAACAGCGCTTCGGGGGCACGCTTCTGATGCTTTCGCAGCCTGCCACGGACGATATTGTCCTGCCCCCGAGCGGCACCTCGGGGCGATGCCCCCCCTCGATATGCGCGCGCGTTCGGAGACACTTGGACCCCTGATGCGCGGCCGCGTCCGTCGATCCGTGGCGCTGGTGTGAGACATCGGGGGGACTACGCACGCCGCGATCGCGCTGCCCGGGTCGGGACGGGGCCGTGCGCGAGGGCTACGGGTCGATTGACGCGTACGCGGCGACCCAGAAATCGGTCACGATCTGTGGGGGCTCCGGCGTGGTTACGGCGCGCTGCGTTAGAAGGATCCCGGTAAGGCCAACCGAAGGATCGGTTCGCCAGCTCGTACCTGTGCCACCCTCCCAGCCGTAACCACCGGGCACGCCGGTCGAGCCGTCGGACGCCGGCACGGCCATCATCAAACCCCAGCCGCTGTGGTCGCCCACGAATATCTGGTTCTCGCGCCGGTCCTTGGCGGTCATGCGGTCGATCATCATGAGGTGCACGGATTCGGGTGAGATCACCCCATCACCGCCAGCGGCCAGCATCGAGGTGAACGCCCACAGGTCGTCGACGGTCGACACCAGCCAGCCATTGGCATCGGGCATCTTCGGTGGTGTTGACCACCAGCCGTCCGGGCGGTCCAGGACGTGCAGCTCCCCGGTCTTGACATCCGGCGCGTACTGCGTGGTGAACCGGTGCAGTTTGTCCGCTGGGACGTAGAAGTCGGTATCGACCATGCCCAGCGGCTCGAACAGTCGTTCGCGAAGCGCATCGCCAAGCGGCACGCCTGCGACCCGCTCGATGAGCACCCCGGCCACTTGGGCGCCGCCGGCGTAACGCCACGCCGCCCCAGGTTGATCGAGCAGCGGGAGGCTGCCGAGGGCCGCGATCCACTCGTCCGGGGTGAGATCCGACGGCGGCCACGGCGGCTCGAAGGTGTTGAGGTCGAGCTCGCGCTCGGCTCGTTGGATGGGATAGCTGTCTGGGGGGGCCATGATCGAGCCCCACCCGAGGCGGAAGGAAAGCACGTCCTCCACCGTGATCGGCCGTTCGGCCGGCTCGGTGTCGTCCAGCTCGGACTCAAGGGTGCGCAGCACCCGAGGCTGGGCCAGCTCCGGTAGCCAGGCGTCGACGGGATCCGCGAGCGTCATCACCCCGTCCTCGATAAGTGACATCGCCGCCACGCCGACGATGGGCTTCGTGAGCGAGGCGATGCGAAATATGGCGTCACGTCCGATCGGGCTGGCGTCGTCAAAGCTTGGGTGGCCGATGGTCTCAACGTGGACGTCGTTGCCGCAGGCAACCAGCGCAACCAGACCCGCAACTTCATCTCGCTCGACGTGGCGCGACAGCGAAGCGTGCAGCGCTTCGACGCCCTGCAACCGAAGACCACCCATGCCTGCTCCTCCAACTTGTGCCGTCGTTGGCTAACGCGGCTCAGACGTGCGGCGACGCCGAGACTCATCGGTCAGCGTATGACCTGCCTCCGACGCCGTGTTACATGTGCGTGGGAAGCACCACCGCGAGACCAGCTGGGTCGACGACATCGCGGCCCAACCGAGTCGATCTGCTCGGGAACGCACAGAGCACAAAGCCGTCCCATAAGCGGCACCTGCGGCCGGTTCGGCTAGCACCAATCGCCGGAAACGGGTGATATAGCCCGCTGTTGATCCCCTGTGGTGTGCGGTCTACAGGATGTTGAACGGGACGCCATCGTGTTCGGCGGCGGCTTTGAGGTTCGGGCCGACGTCCTGGCTGGACACTGCAATCTCGCCGCCGAGGGTCTGGGCGGCGGCGAGCGCCTCGGCCATGGCGGCCGAAAGCGGACGCCCCTCGCTTCGATGGCGATGTTGAAGAGTCGCCATCGGCCATGCCAGGAGGCGTAGAGGCAAGACCTCGATCTCGTCGGGAAGTGCGATCAGGCGGGCACGGAACAGGTCCTGCTGGCCAGCTGAGAGGACCGCGACTGGCGCGGTCAGCTTCCCCACGACGTCTGGGGATGCCCAGGCGCTGCTGAGCCGGAACAGCCACAGCCCGGTCGTGACCAGGGAGGTGGCGACTCCCTCGAGATCCGGGGGGCGGTTGCCGGTCAGTACGTCTCGGAGGAGATGGTCGTCGATGACAACCGTTGTCACTAGGTGGTGGCCAGGTCCGGGTCGTCCAGGCTGTTGACGAACGCCACGTGTTCTTCGCTCGATAGGGCCTCGTCGAGGAGCCTCTGTCGAGCACCTGGCGGGAGTAGCACCACCGCGTCGCCTAAGTCGACGACGGTCACCCGACCGCCGTCGATGAGACCCCACCGGCGTCGGACACCGGCTGGGACCGATATCTGACCGCTCTTGGAGACCAGGAACTCCGACGTGGAAGCCATCTGAACCATCCTGTCACTTGGTGATTTTGGATTCTACCAAGCGGAAGGGGCTGTTGAGGTGTTCGCTGGTTCGCACCACCCGAGAAGGAGGACATCGATGACAACCCACGACCAAACTGCAGTGCTCGACACGCGTATCGCTCCGTTCTTGCCCGATGAGGCCGAGCTCGCCGCGGTGGCGTTCTTGGCCCGATACAGCGGGCGAACCCTCGACGCCCACCGCCACGATCTGCGCAACCTGTTCCAGTGGGCTGGCGACCATGGCCTTCCAGTCCTCGAAGCGACCCGCGCGCACCTGGAGCTGTATCGGACCTCGATGGAGGACCGCGGGTTGGCCGCCTCCACCATCGATCGCCGTCTGTCCACGGCCTGTGGCTTCTATCGCTTCGCCCACATCGACGGGCGGATCCCATCCAACCCGGCTCAATACGTTCGCCGTCCCCAGGTCCACCCATCCGAGCGGCGCGGACTCGACCGCGGCGAGCTGGGTCGATTCCTCTTCACCGCGGAGCGTTTCGACCATGCCCACGCCGCCCTGGCGGTGCTCCTAGGGTTGAACGGCCTGCGCGTCAGCGAAGCCTGCGAGACCAACATCGAGGACGGATC
>JBOGGE010000248.1:0-3907 GCA_050743865.1 Acidimicrobiales bacterium | reverse complement strand
CCTCCGCCGCCTCCGCCTCCGCCTCCTCCGCCGCCGCCGCCGCCTCCGCCGCCGCCGGTACCAGCCCCGCCGCCGTCGACGCCATTGCCGCCGCCCCCGGTACCCGTGCCCGCCGTGCCGTCACCGCCGCCGCGCCTCGGGCTGGTGCCCGACTCGCAACGGAGCGTGCCGCGCCGCCCGGTGCCGCACCTGCGCCCCGTCGCCGGCGACCAGAGCGCCGAGGCCTGACAGCCGGTTCCCGCCGCCCGCTCCCGCCGGGACGACCTGCTAGAAACCCTGCGGTGAGGCTGGCGATCCCTGGCGAGACCGGCGCCGACGAGCGCCGGGTGGCGATGGTCCCCGAGGTGGCGAAGAAGCTGGTCTCGTCCGGCTGGACGGTGACGGTGCAGTCGGGGGCCGGGGAGCGGGCCTTCTTCCCCGACGAGCGGTATGTCGACGCCGGTGTCGAGATCGCCCCCGATGCCGCCAGCTGCCAGCAGGGTGCCGAGGTCGTGGTTCGGGTCCAGGCGCCGACCGCCGGCGAGGCGACCGCCGTCCCGGAGGGCGGGATCATCCTCAGCTTCTTCCAGCCGGCCGCCGCCGCCGACGCCGTGCGGGCGCTGGCCGGCCGCCGGGCCACGGTCTTCAGCTTCGACCTGCTGCCGCGCATCAGCCGGGCGCAGTCGATGGACGCGCTCTCGTCCCAGGCCACGGTGTCGGGCTACCGGGCGGCGCTCGTGGCGGCCACCGGACTGGGGCGGTTCTTCCCCATGTTCATGACGGCGGCCGGTACCGTCCCGCCGGCCAAGGTGCTGGTGATGGGGGTCGGAGTCGCCGGGCTCCAGGCCATCGCCACCGCCCGGCGGCTGGGCGCGGTGGTCCGCGCCTACGACGTCCGGGCTGCGGCCAAGGAGGAGGCCGAGAGCCTGGGTGCCACGTTCGTGGATCTGGGCGTCACCGCCGAAGGCACCGGGGGCTACGCCCGGGAGCTCTCCGCCGAGGAGCAGGCGGCGCAGCAGCAGGCCCTGGCCGACGAGGTGGCGTCGGCCGACGTGGTGATCACCACCGCCGCCGTCCCGGGTCGCCGGGCCCCCCGCCTCGTCACCAGGGCGATGGTGGAGGCCATGGGGGTCGGAGCCCTGGTGGTCGACATGGCCGCCGACTCCGGTGGCAACTGCGAGTGCACCGAGCCCGGCGCCGACGTCGTGGTGAGCGGGACCACGGTCGTCGGGATGGCCAACCCGCCGTCGGGGATGCCCACCCACGCCAGCGCCCTCTACTCGCGCAACGTCGCCAACGTCCTCGCCCTCATGAGCGCTGACGGAGGGCTGGCCCTGGACTGGACGGACCAGATCATCGCCGGCACCTGCGTCCTGAAGGAGGGCCGGCCGGTGCACGCCGCCGCCGCCGAGATCCTGGGCGTCCCGGCCGAGCCGGTCGTCGCCCCGGCGGCGCCTCCCGCCGCCGCCACACCGCCGGCTCCCGGCGCCCCGCAGGGCGGGGGCGCCGGGTGACCGGCATCGTCTGGTACCTCACCATCTTCGTCCTCGCCGCCTTCGTCGGCTACGAGGTCATCTCCAAGGTGCCGAGCATCCTGCACACCCCCCTCATGTCGGGGTCGAACGCCGTCCACGGCATCGTGCTGGTCGGCGCCCTCTTCATCATGGGCGAGGCCACCGGCGTGGGCCAACTGGTGCTCGGGTTCATCGCCGTGTTCCTGGCCAGCCTCAACGTGGTGGGCGGCTTCGTGGTCACCGACCGCATGCTCGAGATGTTCCGGGGGAAGGCCGGCGACCCGAAGAAGCCGACCGGTGCCGGCGACGGGGCGGCGCCCGGCGGGAACGGCAAGTGATCCTGGCCCTCTCCCTGCCGCTCTCCACGTGGAGATCGGGGATCTACCTGATTGCCATCGTGGGGTTCGTCATCGCCCTCAAGGGCCTGAGCTCGCCCCGCCAGGCGCGCAAGGGCAACCTGATCGGTGCGGCGGCGGCGGTCCTCGCCATCGCCATCACGTTCTCGGCCGGCAGCGTCAACCATTCCGCCCGCAACCTCGCCCTTTCGCTGGCGGCCATGGCATTGGGGGCGGCGGTGGCGGTGCCGACGGCGCGCATGGTGAAGATGACGGCCATCCCGCAGCTGGTGGCGGTGTTCAACGGCGTCGGTGGAGCGGCGGCGGCGCTGATCTCGATCGGCGAGCTGCTCCACATGCACTCGGTCGGCGTCAGCCCGGCAACGTACGAAGCGGTGGAGGCGGTCCTCGGCGTACTCATCGGCTCCGTGTCGTTCGCGGGCAGTGCCATCGCCTTTGCCAAGCTGCAGGAGATGATGGCCACCCGGCCGATCGTGTACCCGGCCCAGCAGCCGATCAACGCCGTCGTGGCCGGCGGGGTCCTGGCTCTCATGCTCTTGACCATCGTCACCAACTCGGTCGGCTTCGCCTTCGGCGTCCTCGGCCTGTCGCTGGTGCTCGGGGTCGTGTTCGTCCTACCCATCGGCGGTGCCGACGTGCCGGTGCTGATCTCGCTCCTCAACTCCTTCACGGGGCTCGCCGTGGCCGCCTCCGGCTTCACCCTGGGCAACAACCTGCTGATCGTGGCCGGCATCCTGGTCGGCGCGGCGGGGATGCTCCTCACCCGCCTGATGAGCAAGGCGATGGGCCGCTCGCTCCCCAACATCCTCTTCAGCGCCTTCGGCGCCGTGGTCACGGCGACGGGGGCGGCGGAAGGCACTGAAGGGCGCTCGGTGCGGACGTCCACTCCCGACGACGTGGGCGTGCTGCTGGCCTACGCCCGCAAGGTGGTGATCGTGCCCGGCTACGGGCTGGCCGTCGCCCAGGCCCAGCACGTGGCCAAGGAGCTGGCCGACTCGCTGGCGGCCCGGGGGGTGGACGTGTTCTACGCCATCCACCCGGTCGCCGGGCGCATGCCGGGCCACATGAACGTGCTGCTGGCCGAGGCCAACGTGCCCTACGACGAGCTGAAGGAGATGGACGAGGCCAACCAGCAGTTGCCGACGGCCGACGTGGCCCTCGTGGTCGGGGCCAACGACACGGTCAATCCGGCGGCCAACGACACCCCGGGCAGCCCGATCTACGGGATGCCGATCATCCATGCCGACCAGGCGCAGCACGTGGTGTTCCTCAAGCGTTCGATGCGGCCGGGCTTCGCCGGGATCGACAACGAGCTGCTGTTCGACGACCGGACGGTGCTGCTCTTCGGCGACGCCAAGGACACGCTCCAGAAGCTGGTGACGGCGGTGGGCGCGGCCTAGGCGGCCCGGGCCGGGCGCGGTTGCGTCACCGCCCCCGGTCCACCAGACTGGTGGCCGGCCGGTCCGGGGACCGGTAGCTGCCGGGTCGGCAGCGGCTCGAGGGGACGAGCGCGGAGGGGAGTGGACGAGGGCGCCTTGACGTCGGGGCGCCGCGGACCGGCGGCATGGGGCCGCACAGGGGGAGCGACGCCGGCCGGTCCGGGCAGGACCGACCGGGGCCGCAGCGAGGCTGGGGAACCGATGGGCCCACGACGGGTCGAGCACAGCGGCGGGGGGGACCGGTGGCAGGAGGCGGTCCTGCTCCACCCTGCGGGCACCGGGGACCGCCGGTGCGGCGTCGCCGTCACCTCCCGTGGCCTGGTCCTGCGGCCCGTCGCCGGGCGTCCCGATCTCGACGTCCGGGTGCCGTGGTGGACCGTCGAGGGCTTCGCCGCCGACGGCACGGCACCCGGCCCGGACGGGCGCCCCCGCCAGGTGCTGACGGTGGTGACCGATGCCGGGACCCTGTCGCTGCGCTGCTCCGCCGCCACCGTCTCTGAGCTGCTGGCCAGGATCGGCCGGCGCTCGACCCGCTGGCGGCTGTCCCGGCGCCCGCCGGCGGCGGCCATGTCGCGGATCGCCGCGTCACTGCGACACGGATAGCCATGCTTGCCTGCAT
>JBOGGE010000247.1:0-2956 GCA_050743865.1 Acidimicrobiales bacterium | reverse complement strand
CCCCCGCTCACCGCGCCGGCGGGGACCGCCCAGGTCACCGCGCCGGCGGGGACCGCCCCGGTGGCGTTGCTCACAGCGGCACGTTCCCGTGCTTGCGCTTGGGCAACTCCTCGCGCTTGGAGGCCAGCATCTCGAGGCTGCGCACCAGCACCCGGCGGGTGTCGGCCGGCGAGATGACGTCGTCCACGTACCCGCGCTCGGCGGCGATGTAGGGAGTGGCGTAGCGCTCGCTGTACTCCTCCACCAGCTCGGCCCGCCGGGCCACCGGGTCGCCCGCCTCGGCCAGCTCGCGGCGATAGACGATCTCGACCGCTCCCTGGGGGCCCATGACCGCCAGCTCGGCCGAAGGCCAGGCGAAGGCCAGGTCGGCCCCGATCGACTTGGAGTTCATGACCACGTAGGCGCCGCCGTAGGCCTTGCGGGTCACCACCTGGACGCGGGGCACCGTGGCCTCGCAGAAGGCGTACAGGAGCTTGGCCCCGTGGCGGATGATGCCGCCGTACTCCTGATCGGTGCCGGGCATGAAGCCCGGGACGTCCACGAAGGTCACCAGGGGGACGTTGAAGGCGTCGCAGGTGCGGACGAAGCGGGCCGCCTTCTCCGACGAGTCGATGTCGAGCACGCCGGCCAGCACCGCCGGCTGGTTGCCCACCACGCCGACGACCCGGCCGTCGATCCGGGCGAAGCCGCAGGTGATCGACATGGCCCAGTGGGAGTGGACCTCGAAGTAGGCCCCGTCGTCGACCACGGCGGTGATGACCCGCTTCATGTCGTAGGGCTGGTTGGGCGACGACGGCATCAGGTCGGTCAACTCGGGGGTCTCCCGCTCGGGGTCGTCGCCGGAGACGGACGCCGGCGGCTCCTCCAAGTTGTTCGAGGGCAGGAAGGAGAGGAGCTCGCGCACGTCGTCCAGGCACGCCTTCTCGTCGGGCGAGACGAAGGTGGCCACCCCCGACTTGGTGGCGTGGCTCATGGCGCCGCCCAGCTCCTCGAGCGTCACGTCCTCGCCGGTCACCGTCTTCACCACGTCGGGCCCGGTGATGAACATGTGGGACGTCCCCTGGACCATGAAGACGAAGTCGGTGATGGCCGGGGAGTACACGGCGCCGCCGGCGCACGAGCCCATGATCACGCTGATCTGGGGGATGACCCCGCACGAGGCCACGTTCCGCCGGAAGATCCCGCCGTAGTAGTGCAGGCCGACCACGCCCTCCTGCACCCGCGCCCCCCCGCCGTCGTTGATGCCGATCATGGGCACGCCGATGGAGGCGGCCAGGTCCATCACCTTGTGGACCTTCTCACCGAAGACCTCGCCGAGCGACCCGCCGTTCACCGTCGGGTCCTGGCTGAAGATGCACACCCGCCGGCCGGCGACCGTGCCGAAGCCGGTCACCACCCCGTCGGTGTACGGGCGCTGGTCGTCGGAGAGCCCCGGCATCCTGCTCCGGGCCAGCATGTCGAGCTCCTGGAACGAGCCGGCGTCGAGCAGGTAGTCGACCCGCTCCCGGGCCGTCATCTTGCCCCGGGAGTGCTGGCGTTCGACGGCCCGCTCGCTGCCGGCGTGCAGGGCCTGCTCCCGGCGGGCGGCCAGCTCGCCCAGGCGCTCGGCGATGGAGTGCTCCATGGGCACCGAGGTTACCGAAGCCGGCCCGTGCCGCCCCAACCCGCCGGTGGGCGGGCCGGGAGGCGGGACGGTCAGCCCGACCCGGCCGAGCCTCGCCGGCGGCGGCGCTCGGCCAGGACCCCGGCCGGCAGGGCCAGCACCGCCGCCCCGGCGGCCAGGCCGATCACCAGCGGCAGCAGGGGGAAGCCGATCGGGGGCGGCACCTCGCCGGCCGGCGCCGCCACCGCGCCGTGGCGGGAGCGGCCACCCCCGGCCGGTGCCGCGAACAGGTCGGCCGACGACACCACCTGCACCCTGGGCCGGGCGCCGGGAGGGGACGAGACGTCGCCGCCGCCGGCCACCAGCACCTGGCCGTTCGACAGGCCGACGGCGGCCGCCCCGGCTCGGGCCGAGGACATCTCCCCCGCTCCCAGCCAGGCCATCGAGGAGGGCTCGTACACCTCGGCTGTGGCGACGCTGGTCCCCATGCTCTGCCCGCCGGCCACCAGCACCCGGCCCCCGGGGAGGGCGGCCACCGCCGGCATGGTCCGCACCACCGCCATGCCCTGCGTGGCCGTCCACCGCCCGGTCGACGGGTCGTAGCGGTCGGCGGCGGCCCCGTCGCCCACCACCAGCACCGCCCCGCCCGAGAGGACCACGGCCGCCGTCATCGTGCGGGGCATGTCCATCCGCCCGGCCGCCGACCAGGTCCCGCTCGACGGGTCGTACCGCTCGGCCGTGGCCAGGGTGCCCCCCGAACCGGTCCCGCCGGCCGCCAGCACGTCGCCGCCGGGGAGGGCGGCCACCGCCGGGAAGGCCCGGGCACCGGCCATGGAGCCGGTGGCGGTGAACGTGCCGGTCGCCGGGCGGTAGATCTCGGCCGTCGGCAACGGGGCGTGGCCGGGGCCCTCGCCCCCGGCCACCAGGACGCCGCCGCCGGGCAGGAGGGCGGCCCCGGCGTAGCCCCGGGCCGCGGCCATGGAGCCGGTGGCGGTGAACGTGCCGGTCGCCGGGTGGTAGAGCTCGGCCGACCGCAGCGGCACGTGGCGACCGCCGTAGCCGCCGGCCACCAGCACGTCGCCGTCGGGGAGGACCGCCGCCGAGGCCCCGACCCGGCCGGCGTTCAGTGTGCCGACCGCCGACCAGGTGCCGTCGGCCGGGTCGTACACCTCGGCCGAGGACAGGACCGACTGACCCTGGCCCAGCCCGCCGGCCACCAGCACGTCGCCGTCACGGAGGTGGGCCACGGCGGCCAGGGCACGGCCGGCCGGCAGCGCCCCGGTCCGGCTCCAGCGTCCCAGTGTGGCCCCCGCCCCGGCCGGCGCCGCCCCCACCGAGGGGACGGTGCGGAGC
>JBOGGE010000246.1:0-9535 GCA_050743865.1 Acidimicrobiales bacterium | reverse complement strand
GGCCCGTAGCGGTCGGCCCACTCGGCGGCCACGTCGTCGACGTCCTCCCCCGTCTGGGTGGCGGCCAGGCGGCGGTAGGCCTCGAGGCGGGCGTCCTCGGCGGGGACGTAGCCGGCGGGGAGGTGGGCGTCGCCCGGCACGTCGAGGGACACCGTGGGCGGCTCGGGCCGGGCCTCGCCGCGGGCCTCGGCCACCGCCTCGGCCACCATCTGGACGTAGAGGTCGTAGCCGACGGCGGCGATGTGGCCCGACTGGTCGGCCCCGAGCAGGTTCCCCGCCCCCCGGATCTCCAGGTCGCGCATGGCGATCTTGAAGCCGGCCCCCAGCTCGGTGTGCTCGCCCACCGTCTTCAGGCGCTCGTAGGCCTGCTCGGTCAGCACCCGGTCGGCCGGGTGGAAGAGGTAGGCGTAGGCCCGCTGGGCGGCGCGCCCCACCCGTCCCCGGATCTGGTGGAGCTGGCCCAGGCCCAAGAGGTCGGCCCGGTCGACGACGAGGGTGTTGACCGAGGGCATGTCGATCCCCGACTCGATGATGGTGGTGCACACCAGCACGTCGGCCTTGCGCTCCCAGAAGTCGATGACCACCTGCTCCAGGCTGCCCTCGTCCATCTGGCCGTGGGCCACGGCGATGCGGGCCTCGGGGACGAGGGAGCCCAGGCGGCGGGCCACGGCGTCGATGTCGGCCACCCGGTTGTGGACGTAGAAGGCCTGGCCCTCGCGCAACAGCTCCCGGCGGATGGCCTCGGACACGGCGGCCTCGTCCTGCTCGCCCACGTAGGTGAGGATGGGCCGGCGGTCGGCCGGGGGGGTGTTGATGAGCGACAGGTCCCGGATGCCGGTGAGCGACATCTCGAGGGTCCGGGGGATGGGGCTGGCGGTGAGGGTGAGGACGTCCACCCCCTCGGCCAGGCGCTTCACCGCCTCTTTGTGGGTGACGCCGAACCGCTGCTCCTCGTCCACCACCAGCAGGCCCAGATCCTTGAAGACCACCTCGCCCGAGAGCAGGCGGTGGGTGCCCACCACCACGTCCACCGAGCCGTCGGCCAGCCCGTCGACCACCTTATTGGCCTGGGCCCCCGACAGGAAACGGCTGAGCATCTCCACCCGGACACCGAACCCCCCGAAGCGGTCCGAGAACGTCTGGTGGTGCTGGCTGGCCAGCAGGGTGGTCGGGACCAGCACCGCCGCCTGCTTGCCGTCCTGGACGGCCTTGAAGACGGCGCGCACCGCCACCTCGGTCTTGCCGAACCCGACGTCGCCGCACACCAGGCGGTCCATGGGCCGGGGCAGCTCCATGTCGGCCTTGACGTCGGCGATGGCCCGGAGCTGGTCGGCCGTCTCGGTGTAGGCGAACGAGCTCTCGAGCTCCTGCTGCCACGGCGTGTCGGGGGCGAAGGCGTGGCCGGGGACCTCCAGCCGGCGCCGGTAGAGGGCCACCAGCTCCTCGGCCACCTCGCCGGCGGCGGAGCGGGCCCGGGCCCGCGTCCGCTGCCAGTCGGCGCCGCCCATCCTGGAGAGCGAGGGCGACTCCCCGCCGCTGTAGGGGGTGACGGCCTCGATCTGGTCGACCGGCAGGTACAGCTTGTCGCTGCCCCGGAACTCGAGCACCAAGTAGTCCCGGGTGGTCCCGGCCACCGCCCGCGTCGTCATCCCGGCGTAGCGGGCCACCCCGTGCTGGCGGTGGACCACGTAGCCGCCCGGGCCCAGGTCGTCGAAGAAGCCGTCGGTCGGCCGCGCTCGCGGCCTGGCCCGGCGGTGGGCGGCCCGGCGGCCGGTCACGTCGGCCTCCGACAGCACCGCCACCCCGGCCGTGGGCAGGGCGAACCCCGAGGACACCGGGGCCACCACCACCCGCGCCCCCGCTCCTGCCGACGCCGAGGCGCTCACCGGGGCGTCCACCCCCTCGGCCGCCAGCACCTCGGACAGGCGGGCCGCCCCCTGGGGGGTGCCGGCGCACACCGTCACCGTGGACCCGGCCCCGACCAGGGCGGTGACCTGGCGGGCCAGGCGCGCCGCGTCCCCGGCCACCGGCTCGAACCCGCGCACCGTCACCGACGGCACCTCGGGCCCTCCGGCCACCCCCACCAGTGACAGGGTGGCGGCTGCCGTCTCGGACAGCAGGCGGTCGAAGGGGAGGTGGAGCCGGGGGAAGTCGCCGCCGGCTCCCCCCACCTCGGCGCCGGCGCCCCCGTCGGTGCGCGCCCCCCCGCCCGTGCGCGCCCCCCAAGTGACGGCCAGGGCGTCGGCCAGCGCCGCCTCCTCCTCCACCACCTCGACGGCCCGGTCGCGCACCCGGCGGGGCTCGACCAGCACCACCTCGGCGTCGGGCCCCAGCAGGTCGGTGACCAGCTCCTGGCGGGGGTGGACCCAGCCCAGCCACGACTCCATGCCGTCGAAGGCCATCCCCTCGGCCAACCGCTCCCACTGGGACCGGCCCCACGGCTCGGTGCCCACCAGCTCGGCCGCCCGGTCCCGCCCGGCCTCGTCGAGCACCAGCTCGCGGCAGCCGAACACCATCGCCGCCGGCAGCGGCCCGGTCGAGCGCTGGTCGGCCACGTCGAAGGCGGTGAGGCGGTCCACCTCGTCGCCCCACAGGTCGATGCGCACCGGGTGCCCGGCCGTCGAGGGGAAGACGTCGACGATGCCCCCGCGCACCGCCATCTCCCCCCGGTGCTCCACCTGGGGCTCGCGGCGGTAGCCGGCGGCGGCCAGGCCGGCCACGGCCTCCGCCACGTCGAGCCGCTCCCCCGGCCGCACCACCAGCGGGGCGGCCACCCGGCGCCACGGGCCGAGCCGCTGGAGGACGGCCCTCACCGGGGCCACCACCACCTCCGGCCGGTCGGCGCCCTCCCCGGCCAGCCGCCACAGGACGGCCAGCCGGCGGCCCATGGTCGACACCTCCGGGCTGATCCGCTCGAAGGGCAGGGTCTCCCAGGCCGGCAGGGACACGACCGGCCCCGCCAGCGCCCCGGCCACCGGATCGCCTCCGGGCTCGGGGGCCAGGTAGCAGGCCAGGTCGTCGGCCAGCCGCTCGGCCTCGGCGGCGGTGGCCGTGACCACCACCAGCGGGCGGCGCTCGGTCAGCCGGGCCAGGCCGGCCACGGCGTAGGCCCGGGCCGGGCCGGCCACGGCCAGGGTGGCGCCGGTGGCCCCCACCACCTGGGCCAGCGCCGGCTCCCGGCGGAGCAACGCCGGCAGAGCACTCAGCGGGGCGGCGTCAGCCGGCACCGTTGCAACGGTTCATCGCCGCCTCCGGCCCCTCGGCCACCACCGCCTCCACCGCGTCGGCCGCCGCCTCGATGGCCGCCTCGAGGAGCTGGCCCTCGGCCCGGCCCGGGCGGTGCAGCACGTAGCTGGCCCCCGGCTGGCGGCCGGGCGGCTTGCCGATGCCGATGCGGACCCGCACGAAGTCGGCGGTGTGCAGGTGGGCCCGCACCGACTCCAGGCCCTTGTGGCCGGCCAGGCCGCCACCGATCTTCACCCGCACCCTCCCCGGCGGCAGGTCCAGCTCGTCGTGGACCACCACCAGGCGGGCCAGGTCCTCGACCCCGAAGCGCCGCAGCAGCGGCCGGACGGCTTCTCCCGAGTCGTTCATGAAGGTGGTCGGCACGGCCAGGGCCACCCGGCGCCCGGCCAGCGCCACCTCGGCCACCACCGCCCGCTGCCCCTTCTCTGGGGCCAGGGTACCGGCGTGACGGCGGGCCAGGACCCCGACGGCGTCGCCGCCGACATTGTGGCGGGTGCCGACGAAGTCGGGGCCCGGGTTGGCCAGCCCCACCACCACCAGGTCGGCGGGGGTCCCCCGCCGCGGGGCGCCGCCCCGCCCCCACCGCAGGCGGGGCAGGGCCTAGCCCTCTTGGCCGCCGGAGGGAGCCTCCTCGGGCTGGCCCTCGGCCGCCTCGGCCTCCCCGCCTTCGGCCTCGGTGCCGGCCGCCTGCACTCTTGGCGCCACGCCCGTCACCACCGGCATCTCGGCGTCCAGCTCGGTCGCCACCCCCGCCGGCAGGGGAAGGTCGGCCACCCGGATGGCGGCGCCGATGGTCAGGCCCGAGATGTCCACCTCGATCGCCGAGGGGATGTCCGACGGCTTGGCCCGGACCGGGAGGGCGAAGAGCTGCTGGTCGACGATCCCGTCGCCGTGGGCCACCTCGAGGGCCTCGCCCACCAGGGTCACCGGGACGTCGGCGCCGATCACCTCGTCGCGCCGCACGATCTGGAAGTCGACGTGGGTCACCGTCCCCCGCACCGGGTGGCGCTGCAGCTCACGGGCGAGGGCGAGGAACGTCGACTTGCCCGCCACCAGCTCCAAGAGGGCGTTGGTACCGGCCACCCCGTTCAGGGCGGTGCGCAGCTCGCTGCCCTCCACCGCCACCGGCACCGGGTCGGTGCCGTGGCCGTAGACGACGCCGGGCACCTTGCCGGCGGCCCGCAGCCTCCGGGACGCGCTGGAGCCCAGCGGGCGGCCGACCTCGGCGTTCAGGGTGATCTCGGGCACGGCCGACCAGCGTACTCTCCCCCGTCGCCCTCGCCGGCCGGCGCCGTCGGGGCGAGCCGGGGGGCCGCCGGCGGGGGCCGCCGCGCCGAGGTGGGCAGGGAGAACGCGGCCCTCCTCGAGGTCGGTGCCCGGAATTCACCCGTGGGCTACCGGCAGGTCATTTCCCGGACACCTGGTCCTGTTAGACGTGCAGAAGAGGATCCCGAAGGGCAGCAGCAAGCGACCACGAAAGGGGCGTTTTGCCGGGTCTCGCAGCCACGCTCGACGAGGCACCGCTCAGCCGGTTCCACGCCCGCTCGATCGTGACCACCGGCATGGGGCTCTTCACCGACGCCTACGACCTGTTCATCGTGGGCACGGCGACCACCCTGATCGCCCCGGAGTGGCACCTCTCCTCCACCCAGGTGGGCCTGGTCAACGCCATCACCCTGGTCGCCGCCTTCGCCGGGGCCTTCGTCTTCGGCCGGGTCGCCGACCGCCTGGGCCGCAAGAAGCTCTACGGCCTGGAGGCAGCACTGATGGTGGGCGGGGCCGTGTCCTCGGCCTTCGCCCCCGACCTGATCTGGCTGCTCGCCTCCCGGCTGGTCCTCGGCCTCGGGGTGGGCGGCGACTACCCGGTGTCGGCGGTGCTCATGAGCGAGCTGTCCAACCGCCACAACCGGGGCAAGCTCGTCGGCCTGGTGTTCTCCATGCAGGCGCTGGGCACCGTGACCGGGTACGTGGCGGGCCTGGCGCTGCTGGGCGCCGGCGTGCCCGGCGGCATCACCTGGCGGCTCCTCCTCGGCCTCGGCGCCGTCCCCGCCGCCGCCGTCATCTACCTCCGCCGCCGGATGCCCGAGTCCCCTCGCTTCCTGGCCCAGGTCCAGGGGTGTGGCGACGCCGCCGCCGCCGCCGTGCGGAAGCTCTCCGGCGGCACCCTGGCGCCGGTGGCATCCCGGTGCGAGGGCGTCCGGATGTCCCTGTGGGCGTTCCTCTCCGACCGCCGCCAGCTGATGGTGCTGGCCGGGACGGCGGGGAGCTGGTTCTTCTTCGACTACGCCTACTACGGCAACTCGGTCTCGGCCCCGCTCATCGTCAGCAGCGTGCTCGGCGGCTCGACCGCCCACGACCTGGTCCACGTCCTGGCCCTCCAGCTCATCGTGTTCACCGTGGCGGCGGTGCCCGGCTACTTCCTGGCCGCCTTCACGATGGACCGCATCGGGCACCGACGGCTCCAGCTCATCGGTTTCCCTCTCATGGGGCTGGCCTTCCTGCTCATCGGCGTCGTCCCCGGCATCACGGCGATGGTCGGCCCGTTCCTCATCCTCTTCGGGATGAGCTACTTCTTCGCCGAGTTCGGTCCGAACACGACGACGTTCGTACTGGCCGGCGAGGTGTTCCCGACCAGCGTCCGCACCACCGGGCACGGGATCTCGGCCGGGATCGCCAAGCTCGGCGCCTTCATCGGGGTGTTCGCCTTCCCGATCATCAAGGCCGACATCGGGGTGAGCGGCGCCCTGCGGCTGTCGGCCGTCTTCGCCCTGGCCGGCGCCCTCCTGACCCTCCTCATCCCCGAGCCGGCCCGCCGGAGCCTCGAGGACATCTCCCCCGAGGAGGTGGTGGCGGGCGCCGAGCGAATCGTGGCCACCGTCGAGCCCGGTCCCCGGGACGCTCTGCCTCGCCAGCTCGAGCTCGAGCCGCAACGGGCACCGGCCGAGGATGCCGCGGCCGGGAGCGGGAGCGGGGCCGGGGGCGTCACCGGAGCCGGGGACGGGGGCCTAACCGGAGCCGGGGCCGGGGGCGTCACCGGAGCCGGGGACGGGGGCGTAACCGGAGCCGGGCTTCAGGGTGCCGCTGGGGTCCAGGGTGCCGCTGGGGTCGGGAGCGAGGGCGGGCCGCCCGAGCTGCCGGAGATGCCCGACGACCTCTCGCACTGGGCGCCGCCGGTCCGCCGCTCCGCCTGAACGGGCGCGTCGCCCGGCGTCAGCCAACCCATCCCTGCGGTCCGTAGGGGTGCGATCCGCCGGAGTCGCTGCGGTCCACAGGAAAGGTCCTGCGCCCACCGTTCACACGTACCTTCTGCTCCCTGCTGCTTCTTCTTCTTCAAAGCGCACACGTTCGGGCGAACCTGTGCAAAGTGCTCCCAAAGTTCACAGGTTCTCGGCCAGCTCTGCCAGGCGAGCCGAGTCGACGCCGTCGGCGAGGTAGTGCAACGGCGCCCGGTAGGTGAAGCCGAAGCTCGAGGCGACGAACCTCGGATCGGCGCTCCGCGTGAGCGCGGCCAGCCGGGTCGAGCGGAGCTCTCGCAAGGTGACTGCGGCCGGCTTCAAGACGCTGCGGAGATAGCCGGCGGAGACGGGAATGTCGGTCGTCACCGTGAGCCGGGTCACGATCACGTGGGGATTGAGGGTGCCGAGGCCTTCTCGGTATGCAAGGCACGCACCGAGTGCCGCCGCAGTGTGCGGGTCGAGAGGCACAGGACGCGGCCGGCGCCCGAGCCGGAGCGTCCCCCTCCCGAGATCGCAGTCTTCGACGAAGAGGTTGGCAAGCTCACCCGAGGAGCAGCCGTGCAAGAGCCCGGCGAGCCCGACGAAGGACTCGTAGGGCTGGCTTCCCGTTCCATCCGTCCAACGCTGGAAGAGGGCGCGCTGGCGCTCGATGGGGAGGAGCTCGCTCGCCACGCCGGTTCGGCCCTTCGGCCGGTCCAGGCAAGCCGTCGGGTCAACGAGCACCAGCCGCTCGGCGCGGGTGAAGGAGAAGAACCGGCGCAGGTGGGTGAGGTAGCGACGGGTGATCGCCGGGGAGAAGGAGGCGAGGAATGCGACGACATCTGTCTCGCCGACGACCTCGAAGCCACATCCGTCGCCGGCGCGTCGAGCGACAGCAATCGCGAGACCGACGATCGCGTCGAGACGTTCCTCGGTGAGCTGATGGCGAGGGAGTGGTGCCCGGAGGCGTCGCGCCCGTTCCCGGCCGGCGAGCTCGGCGGCGACGAAACGCTCGACTGCCGGAAGGAAGCCCGCAGGCGTCGCCTCGAGGCGCCGTGCGCGCCGCAGCTCGGCCCGGCGGCCCTCATCGCCCGAGAGGCCGTGGGGCATGCGACCGGTCTCGGAGAGGAAGGCAACGAGGACCCGAGCGAGCGTTGCGCCCCGGGCCGTCGGTGAGCGGCAGGCGGAGACGATGAGGACCGGGTCGTTGCCGTGGCTCGCGAACAGCCTTCCGGCCTCGGCGAGCAGTCGGGTGGCGCGCGAGGTGGAGAAGCGTTCGGCGACGTAGGCAGCGAAGCCCTCGAGGAACTCCGGAGGGTCGGCGAGGCGGCGGCGGAGGCCCTCGGCGTAGACGAAGGGACGATCGGGGCGGCGTCGCAGGCACCTCGCGCACAGGCCGTGCCCGGCGTGGGGCCGCTCCTCGTCGCAGGAGGCACACCGGACCGTCTTCACGCCGGCGGCAGTGAGCGCCCGCGTCGAGCGGCGGGCGAAGCTGGGACCTTCGCTGGTCCGGAGCGTTTCGCCGGCGGGGGTTGCACCGGCGTCGTGTCGACGTCAATGAGGTCGTTCGGCGTGCACTCCAGCGCGGTGCAGAGCGCGGCGAGCGTGGTGAGCTTCACCTGCGAGGGCGTCTTTGAGAACAGCGCAGAGACCGAGGCCGAGGAGAGCCGGAGCCCAGCGCGCTCGGCGAGACGGCGCTGCAGCGCAGCGCCGGTCCACACCTCACGCTGTGCCGCTGCCATCCTCAGCCGCCACTTGACCTCCATCCTCACCTCCTTGGATCTCGCCCAGCGTCGTCGCCATCGCTCGCCGATAGGCGTCTTCGATGAAGGTGGCCGACGGCGAGACGTACTTCATGGTCGTGCCAACCTGCCAATGTCCAAGCAACTGCTGGATGGCAACGAGGTCGACGCCGCGCTCGTAGTTGTGGGTGGCGCAGGCCCGCCGGAGCGAGTGCGGCGTGAAGCGCTCCTCTCTCGGCCCGCCCTCCATCTCGAGGAGATAGGCGAGGCGGTTTCGGATCGTGCCCCGGCTGATCTGGCCGCCACCCTCGTCGCAGAACAGCGGCGTCCCCTCACCGAAGCGGGGGCGGACGTCGGTCAAGTACCACTTCATCACGAGGTCGAGGTGGTCGAGCATCGGCACAAAGCGCGGCCGTGGGCCCGAGCCACGTGCACCCTTGCCGTTGCGCACATGGAGCTTGCCGAACGGCCCCCGCTCGAAGTGGACGTCGGAGACGCTCAAGCTCGCGGTCTCCTCGGCGCGCAGCCCGGCGTGGTAGATGGTGCGATACAGGGCGTAGTCACGGCCGGCGACGGTGTACTTGCGTGCCGTGGCGACTCGCTCACGAAGGAAGTTGAAGAAGCGGTCGAGGCAATCGACGTCGGGCGGGACGAGCGAGGCCGGCGAGCCGTCGGCGGTGTGGGCGGCACAGTTGAAGCGGTCGAGCGGAGAAGGCAGCGGTGCCACCCCGAAGAGCGCCTCGATCTCGGTCGCCTTGCGGGCCACCAGGAACTCGTGGAAGCCCTTGAACGCCTGGACGTAGCCCCGGCGCGTGGAGGCCGCCATGCCGAGGTCGACGAGATCTGCGACCACCCGGTCGACGTCGTCGCGGGTGACCTCCCACGCCGGTCGGCCGCACGCCTGGAGGAAGCGGCGCAGGACTCCCGTCGTGTTCGTGATCGAGTCCTTGCTGAACGAACGCGCCACCTGGGTCGCGACGTAGGCGTCGATGCAGCTCGCCTGGTAGTCGAACGGGTCGACCCCGTCAACGCGTGCTGCCGATCCCTCGACGACCCGAAGATGGGCTCCGTTCACTGCACACCTCCCCAGCGCCGAGAATCTCACGGCTGCAGGGTAGTTTCCCAGGTATTACCTCGAAGATCGCGGATCCTTCCGGAGGCTGATTTGCCCAGCTAGCAGCCACTATCCCCGCTCAAGAACCTGTGCCAAAACCGGATGCGTCCACGCTGATCGCCGGCTGGTTGGTCTCTACGAACGTGACTGCCTGTTCGTTCAGGTAGGAGAACTGGGCATCACGATCGGCGTGTTGGGCACCTTCGGCCACCTTGGCG
>JBOGGE010000245.1:0-4750 GCA_050743865.1 Acidimicrobiales bacterium | reverse complement strand
GCGCTGATCCGGGCGCGACGCCCGCATCCCTCTTCCATTTCGATACTTCTGAGGGCGTCGGGGTCGGTGACCGTTCCCCATGCCCGGGCGCCGTCATCGGTCAGAAGCGACAGGATGCCCCGCTCGGGCTCGCCATCGCGTTCGTGGACGACGGTGTATGTCTCCACGGTGGCGTCGCCTTCGTAGTCCGATGCCGGCGGGCGCTGTGGGAGGGCGTCGACCTCAGCCTGGGGATTGGCATGGGCGAAGCCGTCCGCCGGGGGGGTCGTCGACCAGATCCCGACGGCGTGTTTGGTGGCGTACCAGCCCAGGCCGGTGACGAGCCCGAGCGAGCCGGGGTCGGCGCGCAGGCGGCCGGCCATGGTGGCGATCGAATGGCTCACGTAGTTGTTGCCGGGGCCGCCGGCGAAGGCCAGGCCGCCGGTGACGGTGAGAGACCGGCCGGGATCGTCGATAGGCAGCCCGAGCTCATTGGCGGCGATCTGCACGACACAGGGGAAACACGAGTAGAGATCGATATGGGCGATGTCGTCGATACCGACCCCGGCCAGACGAAGCGCATGCTCCCCGGCCAGTTTGATGGCCGGGGAGGAGTGGAGGTCGCGGCGGTGGGAGAGGAACCAGTGGTCGCAGGCGTCGGTCCCCGAAATGGGAAAGACCCATCGGTCCTCGGGCACACCGGCGGAACGGGCCGCCTCCACCGAGCACAAGATGAGCGCCGCACCCTGGTCGACGCGGTCGTTGGCATTGCAGAGCTTGGGGTAAGGGAATGAGACCATCCGGTTGTCGGGGCCTACGGTCTCGATCTCGAGAGCGGTGCGAACCTCGGGGGACCACGCGTAGGGGTTGTCGGCGGCGACGTCGGAGAAGCGCGCCCACATCCGCGCCATCTTCGCCTGGTGGTCGTCGATCGTCTCGCCGGTGGCGGCCCGCAGGGCGTTTTCGAACAGCGGATAGACCCTGATAGGCCGGTCGAGACCGCGTGCCGCCTCCACGTCCGTGGTGGGTGTTCGATCGGTGCCGAGGAGGATGGGTTCCTCGGTTCCGGCCGGCTGGACCGTCCACGGCAGGATGGGCCGGTCGGGGTCGCGGCGGGCGGCCAGGCGGGTAAATATGCAGTCGGCCCCGGCGATGAGGGCCACGTCGAGGTGTCCGGCAGCAATGGCCCCGGACGTGGCGCTGATCACCGTCTGCGGGCCGTTTCCTCCGATGGCCGTGAGTGCGTGCTCCTTGGGCTTCAGACCGAGTCGTTCGGCGACGAGGAGACCCGGATTGATGTAGCCCCAGCTCAAAGGGACCATGATGCGCATCGAGGTGGCCCGGGTGAGCAAGCGGTCACCGGCACCGGCGCCCGTGCAGTCCGCCGCTGCCCACCGCAGGGCCCTGACCATGAGGTCCACAGGTTCGGACCGTTCGGCCACCGGTTGGCCTTCGACGGGGCGTTCGGTCACCTGGCCGACGCCCACCAGGACGGGCGTGCGGGGGTCGAGCACCATGGGATCGGAGCGTACCTGGACCGTGATCCCCGGCCCCAGGGCGCCACGAGGCCCTCGGTATGCTTCGCCTATGCGCATCGCGGTCGGCTCCGACCACGCCGGGTACCGACTCAAGCAATTGCTGGCCGAGCACCTGTCGGGTCTCGGCCACGAGGTGGATGACCTGGGGACCGACTCGGAAGCGGCCGTGGACTACCCGGAATTCGGTGCCGCCGTGGGGCGGGCCGTGACGGGGGGCCGGGCCCAGCTCGGTGTGTGCGCCTGCGGGACGGGCATCGCGATCTCCATCGCCGCCAACAAGATCGACGGGGTGCGGGCCGCCGTCGTCCGTGACACGACCACGGCGCGGCTGGCCCGGGCCCACAACCATGCCAACGTGGTGTGCATGGGCGGTCGCATCGTGGGCGACGAGGTCGCCCGGGATGCCATCGACACCTTCCTCACCACCGAGCCTGTTGGTGGTCGTCACGACACAAGGGTCGAAGAGATTGCCGAGCTCGAGGCGCACTGAGGTGTCTCGAAGGACGAGGGGACGACGATGACCGACGGCAACACGTTCCCCGAGATGGCGGCCACGCCCTTCGACGCCTGGTTGACCGAGGACGCCGAGGTGGCGGGGCTGCTTCGTGCCGAAGCCGGGCGTCAGTCGACGACCCTGCAATTGATCGCATCGGAGAACTTCACGTCGACGGCGGTGCTGGCCGCTACCGGGTCGCTGCTCACCAACAAGTACTCCGAGGGCTACCCCGGTCGGCGGTACTACGGCGGGAACCGGATCATCGACGAGGTCGAGGACCTGGCGCGCGACCGAGCCAAGGCGCTGTTCGGCGCCGAGCACGCCAACGTCCAGCCCCACGCCGGCGCCAACGCCAACCTGGCCGTCTACCAGGCGCTCTTGGAGCCCGGCGACACCGTGCTGGCCATGCGCCTCGACCACGGGGGCCACCTGACCCACGGCTCGCCGGCCTCCATCACCTCGCGTTTCTGGAGGTTCGTGTCCTACGGGGTGACC
This sequence comes from Acidimicrobiales bacterium, assembly GCA_050743865.1. GTDB lineage: Bacteria > Actinomycetota > Acidimicrobiia > Acidimicrobiales > RAAP-2 > DAHUZJ01. Next base: position 2,242 of record JBOGGE010000245.1, on the reverse strand, counting down.
CCGGCCAGCGACGACCCGTCCCGGCCGGGCGAGGTGATCGACTTCGACCAGGTGGCCGACCTGGCCAAGCGCGAGCAGCCCAAGCTGATCGTGGCCGGGTCGACGGCCTACGCCCGGATCATCGACCCGGCGCCGTTCCGCCAGGTGGCCGACGACGTCGGTGCGCTCTTCATGTTCGACGCCGCCCACCCGGCGGGCCTCATCGCCGGTGGCGTCCATCCGAGCCCGGTCGGCGTGGCCGACGTCGTCACCTTCACCACCCACAAGACGCTGCGCGGGCCGCGGGGGGCCGCCATCGTCTGCCGGTCCGGCCTGGCCAAGAAGATCGACAGCGCCGTCTTCCCCGGCCTCCAGGGGGGGCCGCTCGAGCACGCGGTGGCGGCCAAGGCCGTGGCCTTCGCCGAGGCGGCGCGCCCCGACTTCGCCACCTACGCCGCCGGGGTCGTGGCCAACGCCCGGGCGCTGGCCGCCGCCATGGCCGGCGAGGGGTTCCGGCTGGTGTCCGGCGGCACCGACAACCACCTGCTCCTGGTCGACCTCCGGCCGTTCGACGCCGACCTCACCGGCAAGGAGGCCCAGGAGGTGCTGGACCGGGCCGGGATCACTTGCAACCGCAACACCATCCCCGGCGACCCCCGCTCGCCCTTCGTCACCTCGGGGCTCCGCCTCGGGACCGCCGCCGAGACGACGGCCGGCATGGGCCCGGCCGAGATGGCGGGCATCGCCGGGCTGATCGGGCGGACCCTGCGCGCCCGCCAGGACGCGGCGACGGTGGCGGCGGTGAGGGCGGAGGTGGCCGACCTGTGCGCCGGCTTCCCGCCCTACCCGGCCCTGGCCGCCGGGGCACCGGCCGCGGCCGGACCCGTACCCGGCACCGGCTGAGCCGGTCGGCGGACGGGTCGCGCCGAGTGCCGTGGTACGGGTGGTACCTGGTGGTCCTGGTCGTGGCGGCCATCGTCACCGCCGCCGCCGCCGCACCGGCCGCCTGGCTGTCGCGGCGGGTGGGCTACGTGGACTACCCGTCCGAGCGCCGGGTGCACACCCGGGCCACCCCCTTCGGCGGCGGGGTGGCGATGTTCGCCGGCTTCTGCGTGGCGGTCATGGTGGCGGCGCTGGTCCCGTCCCTGCGCAGCACCTTCGCCGGGTCGTCCGAGCCCCTGGGGGTGGTCCTGGCGGCGGCGGCCATCTTCGCCGTCGGCCTCATCGACGACGTCCGGGACATGTCGGCTCCGGCCAAGATGGCCGGCCAGGTGCTGGCGGCCAGCCTCCTCTACTTCATGGGCGACACGCTGTACTGGTTCAAGGTGCCGCTGGCCGGGGTCCTGGCCCTCACCCCGGGCGTGGTGCCGCTCATCACCGCCCTGTGGGTGATCGCCATCACCAACGCCGTCAACCTCATCGACGGGCTGGATGGGCTGGCGGCGGGCGTGGTCGCCATCGGCGGAGGGGCGCTGGCCATCTACGGGCTGCGGCTCATGCAGACAGGGATCATCCCGCAGAGCAACATCGGGCCGCTGGTGGCGGTGATCGCCTGCGGGGTCTGCCTGGGCTTCCTGCCCTTCAACTTCCACCCGGCCAAGATGTTCATGGGCGACGCCGGCGCCCTGCTGCTCGGGTTGTTGATGTCGGCGGCGACCATGGTCATCGGCGGGCGCATCCCCCAGTCCTCGCCCACCACCGGCCTCACCTACTTCTTCTTCCTCCCCGTGTTCATCCCGTTCTTCATCCTCGGGGTGCCACTGGTGGACATGGCGTTCGCCTTCGTGCGGCGCACGGCCAAGGGCGGCAGCTTCCACACCCCGGACAAGGACCACATCCACCACCGGCTCCTGCGGCTGGGGCACGGTCACCGGCGCAGCGTGGTCATCCTGTGGGCGTGGACGGCGCTCTTGTCGGGTTTCATCCTCTTCCCCCTCTTCGTCCACCAGGTCAACGCGTTCATCCCGTTCGGGGCGGCGGCCCTCGGGATCGGCCTCTACACGTTCTTCCACCCCGAGATCCGGCACCGGGGGGAGGAGGAGGCCGCCCTGGCCGGCAACGGTGCCGGTGCCGGCCGTGCCGGCCGTGCCGGGTGGGCACCCCGGGTGCTTCCAGGGCGCGCCGCCGCCGGCCTCCGGACCAGGAACGGCCGGGCCCGGCCGGACGGGGTCGTGGGTGGAGCGGTGGACAGGGCGGTGGACAGGGCGGCGGACGGGGTCGCCGACGGGGAGGCGGGGCGCCCCGAAGCCCCCCAGCCCGGTGG
>JBOGGE010000244.1:0-5938 GCA_050743865.1 Acidimicrobiales bacterium | reverse complement strand
GCGCCGACCGGCGCAGCTGCTCGAGCACATGGCGCACCTTCGGCGAGTCGGTGCCAGGCGGGCGGTTCTCCACCACGTGGGTCCCCGGCGCCAGCTCGGTCACCGCCGGCCGGGCGCCGGCGATCGTCACGGCGAACAGCGAGCGCCGGTCGCCCACCAGCATCCAGGCCGGGTTGTAGTCCTCGGGCCGGACGCCGGCGGCCAACCAGTCCACGGCCTGCGACGCGTCGGCGAAACGGGCCGCCCGGAGCGGCAGCTCCCCGCGCGATCGCCGGGTGGCGTCACGGCCTTCCCCGGTCGGGGTGTTGGTGAGGCCGGCGACCACGCCGTGCTCGTTGACAGCAAGCCACGTCCCCCCGGCCAGCAGGTCCCGCCCGCCGAGGATCCGGGGCTGGCGGCCCCGGAGGACGGTCATGGTCAGCGCCGGGCGGTCGAGCCGCTCGTCCCGATTCGCCCCCACCACCAGCGGCTCCTCCGAGCCGGGATCGGACACCATCACGAGCAGGCACACCCGGCCACGGTACGCCGGATCGGGCGACGGTCAGCCCCGCACCGCTCCCTGCAGAACTGCCAGAGTCCACGTAGAGGGGACCCGAGCGCGCTGGCCGTGGCCAGGTGGATGGCGTCTTTGAATGGCTGGTGTGCTCCGGGTGCTTGCTGGAAGAGCCCAAGATCACCTCCGCGCAGGATCGCCCGCGTGCCCCGATCTGCCTCCCGGCCTGACGTTCCGCACCCGGCGCGACCGATATCACCCCCCGCCTCAACGGTTCGATGCGTCGGCGGCGGCCGGGACGTGCAGGAGATCGAGGACCTGGTGGTGCGGCGCGCTGGGCACGGGGTCGAGGACCTGGACGGCCTGTCCTTCGCTCACGAGGCGGTGGCGCTGGAGCCGAGCGAGGATCTCCAGGATCCGAGGAGCGCTCGGGGCCGGACAGCCGCGCAGCTCTGGATAGAGCGGGATGGGATCTCAGGGCGCCACCAACTGTCAGCTCGGGCGGACCTTTGGGGACGCAATTCAGGCGCCGCAGGCCGCTCGCACGTCGATTCGGCCACGACGTAGGGTCGGGAGATGGCCGACGGAACCTCCGACGGCGCGATCGAGGGCGACGACGAGCTCCGGCGGCTGGCCTCCGGGCTGGTCCGTCTCATCGACACGGCCCGCCTTCTCGCCTCTGCTGCCGACCACCCCAACGAACTGGCCCGGCGCATCGAAGCCCACCTCGGGGTCTCGCCCCTCGACCTTCCGGTCGTAGCCCAGCAACTGCCCTGGTACCAGCTGGTCGACGTGCAGGTGGCCGTGGACCGGTGGGTGCAGCAGGGGTCGAGCCGGCGCCAGGAGGTGATCGGGATCCGGGGGCAGCAGCAGCGGCGGTTCAGCACTTTCGCCGAGCTGCTCACCGCCCCGAGGCCGGGGCTCGGCTTGGGCCCGGTCGACTACACCGACGTGCCCGACTCACCCGATTCCACCCGGCGCTGCATCCAATTCGGGGTGTTCCTGCTCGCTGACGGAGATGTCCGGGTGGCGATGCTGCTGCGCAAGGAGGAGCGGGGCCCCTCTCCCCAATTAGTCCTCGAGCTGGTGGCGGCCGATCCGGAGGCGGCGAAGGCGACGGTGGTCGAGCTGCGCCGGCTGGCGGTCCGGCACAGCGTGCTCCGGGGACAGGTGCTGTCCCTCGTCACTGGAGAGGGACCGCAGTACGGCGGCCTCCGTTTCGTCCGGCGACCCGAGCTTCGGCGCCGCGAGCTGGTGCTCCCCGAGCCGACGCTGACCCAGATCGAGCGACACGTCGTCGGCTTCGCCCAGCATCGCGATCGGCTGCGTGCCGCCGGCCAGCACCTGAAGCGGGGCCTCCTCCTCTACGGGCCGCCCGGAACCGGTAAGACCCATACGGTGCGGTACCTCCTCTCGCAGCTGCGCGACGTCACCGCCTTCATCCTCTCGGGCCAGGGCCTGCACCTCGTCGGCCAAGCCTGCGGGCTGGCTCGGATCCTCGAGCCGTCGCTGATGGTGCTCGAAGACGTGGACCTCATCGCCGCCGACCGGTCGTTGGGACCGATGGGCAACCCGCTGCTGTTCGAGGTGCTGAACCAGATCGACGGCCTGGGTGAGGACGTCGACGTCACGTTTCTCCTCACGACCAACCGGGTCGACATCTTGGAGCGCGCCCTGTCCGAGCGGCCGGGTCGGGTGGACGTGGCCGTTGAGATTGGGCCGCCCGACGACGAGGGGCGGCGGCGGCTCTTCCGTCTCTACGGCGCCGGAGTCGGGGCCGACGCCCTGAGCGACGACGCGCTGGCGGGCGCCTGTGCCGCCACCGCCGGGCGAACGGCGACGTACGTGCGCGAGGTCGTGCGGCGCGCAGCCCTGCAGGCGGCGTTCGGTGCCGGCCGTACTGTGGACGGAAGCGACGAAGTGCCGCTGCGGGTGAGCGGCGAGCTCCTCGAACACGCGGCCGCCGAGCTTCTTGCCGACCGGTCTGCCCTAACCCGCTCGCTCCTGAACGGGCCGCAGGAGCCCGATGCCGAACCACCGATCATCGGGCCAGGACCTCCGGCGATGGGCTTGGGCTTCATCGGGCGAGGGGAGCATTTCGAACGTCGGCCTCCCTCTGGAGGGTCCTGACCACCCGTTCGGAAATGACTCACGGCCGATCCTGCCGAAGATCCTTGCCTTCCTAGACAGATGCCGGTTGATCAGGAGCTGTTGACTGAGGCCTCCGCCGCGGCAGGTCGCGTCACTGACTTCGAGGACCAACCCGAGGGTGCGAAGGCCGACTACCGTCAGACGGTCCGACGCCTGCCCCTGTCTGGAGCGTCGATGCGTGAGGTCGCCGACGCCCTCGGCATCAGCCACCGACGCGTCCACCAGATCATCGAAGAGGGCGGCGTTCGGCGGTGGCGACCACGGCGCGGCCAGGAGCTGGCAGGACAACGCGTGTGCTCGTTCTGCGGCCGCGAGTAGCGACCGGTCCGAAAGCTCGTCGCAGGACCCGACGTGTACATCTGCGACCCCTGCATCCTGGCGGCCGTCGGTGTCACCGCTTCCGGGCAGCCAGCAAAGGACCCGAACCTCGAGCCCGTCGCAAGCAGCAGCCAGGTTCTCTGCTCATTCTGCCGAAAGTCGCGGGACCAAGTGGAGGCTCTCATCTCCGGGCCAGCTCGCGAGGGGCGCAAGCTGCCGAACATCTGCGGCGAGTGCCTCGGGCTCTGCGGAGAGATCCTCTCGGAGCAGCTTCGCTAGAGCGCGGCGAAGAAGCGGTCACGAACCGGCAGCCTGGCGTCTAGCGAGATAGTCACTACGGTGTCTATTAAGATAGACTAATCCCGTGACCGCCCGGGCACTGATCCGCAGGCTGCGTGAGCACGGCTGCGAACCGGTGCGCCAACGGGGCTCGCACCAGATCTGGCGCTGCGGCAACTGCCAGGCGATCGTGCCCCTCCACGCTGGCGACATCCCGACGGGAACGCTCAGAGCCATCGAGCGCGATCTCGAAGCCTGCCTTGGTCCGAGGTGGCTCACCAGATGACCGACCACTCCAATATCGAGATGACGGAGGAGACGATGAAGACCTACACCGCCCGCCTGGAACGGGAGAAGGACGGCCGCTGGACCGTCGAGCTCGCCGAAGAGCCACGGGTCCACACCTGGGCCAAGACCGTCGACCAAGCCCTCGCCCGCGTACGAGAAGCCGCCGCCTTGTGGTTCGAGACCGACGAGGACCAAATCGTGCTCGTCCCCCAGCCGGTGCTGCCCAAGACCGCCGGCAGGACCGTCGAGCAGGCACGTCAGGCTCGGCAGGAAGCCCGCCACGCGGACCGTCTCGCCGTCGAGCGAGCTCGCAAGGCTGCCGCGACGCTTACCGCCCGGGGGATCAGCATGCGCGACGCCGCCGCGATCCTCGGCATCTCCCACCAGCGCGTCCACCAACTCCTCGCCCAAGCGCCGGCCTTGCCACGGCGCAAGGCAGGCTGACAGCATCAACGGGTTCGGCCAACCCGAGGGGCGGCGCGCCCACACATCACGGCCGGTCCACCCTTGGGCTCACGGCATTCGGCACTTCAGAATTCATGAGCTCATGGCTCTTCCTGCGACCGCCGGGTGCTCACCGGGGCGCCCGGCCATGTAGGTGCCTCGGAGTGGGTCGGGGTAGCCGCCGCCGGGGAGAAGGCGGGATCTGCGGCAGGCGACGATGCAGGACCGGACCAAGAGACCGTTCGCCACCTCGAGGCCAGAGACGCGGTGGCGCAACTCGGTGGCGGTGATGTGGCCGACGAGAGCCACGTGGGGAACTGGAGGGCGCGCCGGGGCGTTGGGGGTGAGGAGGGCGAGCGGCCGTCCGTCCGTCCCGCGCCGAGCGCGGACCGGCGAGAGGCTGGACCTGTCGCGCCCGGCGGCCTTCAAGATCGAGGCGAGCTCCGGCTCGACCACGAACAGGGGTGGCTCAAGGCTTCCCGGTGTGGCGCCGTCGGGGTCGCGCCGCGCCCACACGAGACCCTCTCCCGACGACAGCCCCGTCGCACAGCGCAACGAGAAGCCGGGGGAGGCTCGGTCCACGAGGCGGGCTACGTGGTCCCACGAAGGGCCCTTGCGAGCCTTGGCGGAGCCGCCCACGAGCACCACGAACCCATTCGGGTGATCGGCGGGATGAGCAGCGCCCAGGCGGGAGAGCCCCGCCCCTTCGGTAAAGAGGGGCGCCGCCTCGCCGAGCAAGCCGAAGCGGGCCAGCGACCGCTCGGCGGCTCGGGGGGCCGGCAGCGGCACCGGGAGCAGGCTCGTGGCGGCTGCGCGCTCTGGGTCGACCTCGGCACCCGCAGCCTTCCCGGCGTCCCCCGGCTCACCTTCCTCTGCGTCACAGCCGCCGGCCTCTCTCGCTTCGTCGGCCTCCTCGTCGGCCTCCTCGCCATCTGGCTCTGGAGCACTGGCGCGTCCCGCGCCCCCAAGACCGAGCGCCTGACGCACCGGGTAGGTCGAAAGGCCGACCGCGGTGGCGATCTCGCGCCGGCTCTTGCCCTGTGCCCGCAGCGCCCTGATGCGCCGGGCGGTCTTCTCGTTCACCTTGTGCGGGCGCTTCGGGCTACGCCGGTGCGCGATCAGCCCGGCCATCCCGTGGCAGGCGAAGCTCTTGCTCCAGCACCACCGCGTTCAGGGTGCGACCGAGAAGGCCGTCGCCACTGCGCCAGGCTTGGCGGTTGCGGTCCGCACGAGCCGGACCGCCGCGAACCGTCGCGCCCCTTCGTCACCGGCGTCCCACGCATAGGCGGCGCTGCCCCGGATGAAGACCACGCCGCCGCCGTCGTTCTCGACGACGCCGGCCGCGTCGCCGATCGCCCGCGCCCCGACCGGCAGCCGTGGGAGCAGGGGCCGAGAACCTCGTCTTCCCGCGCTGATGTTCCGTCGCCTCCGGGGCGCCGACGGGTGGATGGTGGGGTGAGCAGCCAATTCACAGGCTGCGTCGAAATGGCCCGGTAGCGGGGAGTCGATCCGGAACGGGCTTTCGACGGACGCCGTTGCTGAGCAAATGAGAGCGACCCTGATCGGTCTATAGACTCGCGATCCAAATGGATGGCTAGTACAATGCGGCGATGGCCTACGGCTACAACGCGCCGGTAAGGGCCGACCAACCGTTCCTGCTGCCGCCGTCCATCACCGACTGGTTGCCCGAGACCCACCTCGTGTGGTTCGTGCTCGACGTGGTGGCGATGGTCGACACCGGAGCGTTCCACGCCCGCCACCCCAACGACGGGGTTGGCCGTCCTGCCTACGACCCCGAGATGATGCTGGCGCTGCTCATCTACGCGTACTGCTCGGGCATCCGCTCGTCGAGGCGGATCGAGGCGGCCTGCCGGAGCGACCTCGCCTTCCGGGCGATCTGCGTGCAGCTGGTGCCCGCCGACGTCACGATCGCCCGCTTCCGGGCCGATCATGAGACTGCGATCA
>JBOGGE010000243.1:0-4057 GCA_050743865.1 Acidimicrobiales bacterium | reverse complement strand
GGCCGTCCGGGCCAGCCCGGCGCCGTCGAGCCCGTGGGCGGCCAGGATGTCGTCGGCGCCTCCCTGGGCCAGGTACGCCACCGGCAGCCCCCGGGCGACCACCCGGCAGGTCCCGCCGCCGCCGGCCGGGACCGATCCGCCGCCGGCTCGATCCCCGGGCTCGCTCAGGGCGGCGGCGATGGCCGCTCCCACGCCGCCCTCGACCACGCCGTCCTCGGCGGTGACCACGACGCGGTGGCGGGCGGCGTCGGCCAGCATCGAGCGGTCGAGCGGCGTGGCCGCCCGCACGTCCCACACGGTGGCGTCGACGCCCCGGGCGGCAAGGTGGGCGGCGGCCTGCTCGCAGCGCTCCACCAGCTTGCCCAGCCCGAGGAGGCAGACCGATCCGTCGCCGCCGTGCACGCGCCGGGCCGACAGGCCCGAGCCCACGGCGCCGGTGTGGCGGGCCGGCGTCTTGGGCCAGCGGATGGCGACCGGCCCGTCGACCGTGTCCAACGCCTGGCGGAGCATCACCGCCACCTCCCCGTAGGAGGAGGGGGCGAGGACGGTCATGCCCGGGATCTTGGTCAGGAGGGCCAGGTCGAGCAGCCCGTGGTGGCTCGGCCCGTCGTCGCCGGTCACCCCGGCCCGGTCCACGCAGAGCACCACCGGCAGCCGGTGCAGGCCCACGTCGTAGTAGAGCTGGTCCCAGGCCCGGTTGAGGAAGGTCGAGTAGATGGCGACCACCGGCCGGAGCCCGGCCATGGCCATCCCGGCGGCGGTGGCCACCGCGTGCTGCTCGGCGATCCCCACGTCGACGAAACGCTCGCCGAACGTGTCGGCGAAGCGCAGCAGGCCGGTGGATCCGACCATGGCCGCCGTCACGGCCACCACCTCGGGGCGGGCCGCCGCCTCGGCCATCAGGGCGTCGGCGAAGGCCTCGGTGTAGCTCAAGGTGACCGGGCGGGGCCGGGACCGTCCGGTGGCCGGGTCGAACGGCGACACGTCGTGGAGGCGCTTCTCCTCGTCGCCCTCGGCCGGCGGGTAGCCGCGGCCCTTCTGGGTGTGGACGTGCACCACCACCGGGCCCGGGCGCGCCGCGGCGCGGCGCAACGCCGACTCGACGGCGCCGATGTCGTGCCCGTCGACCGGGCCGTCGTAGGAGAGGCCGAGCGAATTGAAGAAGGCCGCAGGGGATGGGCCACCGGACGGGGCGGCGGCACCGGTCGGCCCGCCGCCGGCCGTGGTCAGTCGGGAGACCGTCGGGGAGTACGAGCGCCCGTTGTCGTTGAGCACCACCACCACCCGCCGGCCGGCGGTGCCGATGTTGTTGAGCGCCTCGTAGGCCAGCCCGCCGGTGAGGGCGCCGTCGCCGACCACGGCCACCACGTGGTGCCGGCCGCCGGTCAGGTCACGGGCCCGGGCCAGCCCGTCGGCGTAGGAGAGGGCGGTCGAGGCGTGGCTGTTCTCGACCAGGTCGTGGTGGGACTCGGCCCGGTTCGGGTAGCCCGACAGCCCGGCCGCCTGGCGGAGGCGGCTGAAGGCGCCGGCCCGTCCGGTGAGGATCTTGTGCACGTAGGCCTGGTGGCCGGTGTCCCACACGATCGGGTCGGTGGGCGAGTCGAACACCCGGTGGAGGGCCAGGGCCACCTCGACCACCCCCAGGTTGGAGCCGAGATGGCCGCCGGTGGCCGATACCGACCGGACGAGGAACCGCCGGATGGCGGCGGCCAGGCGGTCGAGCTCGTCGCCGCCCATGCCGCGAAGCGTCCCCGGGGTGAGCCCGGCCAGGTCCCCGTCGCCCGCCGGCCAGGGGGCGGCACGGTCGTGGGCCGCCGCGCCGGGGGCACGGGGGCAGGGCGCGGCCTCCCCCCCGAGCTCGAGGTCGACGGTGCCCGGTGGCGACGGGTGGAGGGTGGTCACGGCAGCGGTCAGTGGGTGCTCACGAGGGCCCGCAGCGACTGGCGCAGCGAGCCCATGGAGGCGATGACGGCGGACGGCTCGTAGCCGCAATGGGCCATGCAGTTGGCGCAGCGGGGGTCCTTGCCGCGCCCGTAGGCGTCCCAGTCGGTCGTCTCGACCAGCTCCTTGTAGCTGGTGGCGTAGCCGTCGGCCAGGAGGTAGCACGGGCGCTGCCAGCCCAGGACGGAGTAGCTGGGGATGCCCCAGGCGGTGCACCCGAATTCGACCTTCCCCTCCAAGAAGTCGAGGAAGAGCGGCGAGTGGTTGAGCCGCCACTTCTTGCGCTTCCCGGCGAAGGCCTGGCGGAACAGGGCCCTCGTCTGCTCCACCCCCAGGAAGTGCTCCTGGTCCGGCGCCTTCTCGTAGGCGTAGGCCGGCGAGATCATCATGGCGTCGACTTCCAGGTCGTCATTGAGGAAGTCGAGCAGGTCGCGGACCGTCGTGGGCGAGTCGGTGTTGAAGAAGGTGGAGTTGGTGGTGACCCGGAAGCCCCGGCGCTTCACCTCGCGGATGGCGGCCACCGCCGTGTCGAACACGCCCTCGCGGTCCACGGCGGCGTCGTGGCGCTCCCGGAGCCCGTCCATGTGGACCACGAAGGAGAAGAAGTGGCTCGGGGTGAACCGGTCCAGGCGTCGCTCGAGCAGGATGGCGTTGGTGCACAGGTACACGTACACCTTGCGCTTCACCAGCTCGGCCACCATCCGGTCGATGTCGGGGTGGAGCAGCGGCTCGCCGCCGGCGATGGACACCATCGGCGTGCCGCTCTCCTCGACGGCGTTCACCACGTCCTCCACCGACAGGCGCCGGCGCAGGATGTCGATCGGTTGCTGGATCTTCCCGCAGCCGGGGCACGACAGGTTGCAGGTGAACAGCGGCTCGATCTCGACGATGAAGGGGTAGTACTTGCGGCCCTTCAGCTTCTGGCGGAGCAGATGGGCTCCGATCCGGACGTTCTGTTGGAGGGGGATTGGCATCAGCGCACCTGTAGGGGTAGGGAGAAACGGACGGACTCTTCAACGGTGCGGCGTTCGTCGACGTCCACCCGGCCGAGGTGGCCGAGGGCGTCGATCACCTCCTGCACCAGCACTTCGGGGGCGGACGCACCTGCGGTGAGGCCGACGGTCCCGGCACCGTCGAGCCACGAGAGGCGGAGTTGGCCGGCGTCCTCGACCAGCTCCGCCCGGGCACCTTCTCGCCGGGCCACCTCGACCAACCGGGCGGTGTTCGAGGAATTGGCCGACCCGACGACCAGGACCAGGTCGCACTGCCCGGCCACCGCCCGCACCGCGTCCTGGCGGTTCTGGGTGGCGTAGCAGATGTCGTCGGCTCCCGGCCCGGCCAGGTCCGGGAACCGCCGGCGCAGGGCGCCGACGATCCCCGCCGTCTCGTCGGTGGCCAGCGTGGTCTGGGTGAGGTAGGCCACCGGCCGCCCCTCGGGCACGGGCAGGGTGGTCACGTCGTCCTCCGACTCGACCAGGTGGATCCGATCGGGCGCCTCGCCCTGGGTGCCGACCACCTCCTCGTGGTCGGCGTGGCCGACGAGGGCGATCTCGTACCCGTGGGAGGCGAACCGCCGGGCCTCGTGGTGGACCTTGGCCACAAGCGGGCAGGTGGCGTCGACGACGCGCAGGTCGCGGCGGGCGGCCGCCTGGGCCCGCACCGCCGGGGACACGCCGTGGGCCGCCAGCACCACGGTGACGCCGTCGGGGACGTCGTCCAGCTCGTCGACGAAGACGGCGCCCCGGGCGGCCAGGCCGTCCACCACGTGGGCGTTGTGCACGATCTGGCGGCGGACGTAGACCGGCGGCCCGAACCGCTCGAGGGCCCGTTCCACGATCTCGATGGCCCGCTCCACCCCGGCGCAGAACGACCGCGGGGAGGCCAGCACCACCCGCCGGTCGCCGCTGGCCCGCGCCCAGCGTTCGAGGGACGGCCGCAGCTCGGCCAGCACGGCGGCGGCGGCGTCGGGCACGCCGTCGGGCAGGTCGCTGACGACGCGCACCACGGCCAGCGGGGTGCCCGGATCCAGCGCGGCGGCGGCGAAGGCTGAGTCGCCGTCGGTGGCGAGGGCCCCGGCGGCGGCCAGCGCCGCCCGCCGGTCGGCGGCCAGGGGACC
>JBOGGE010000242.1:0-2986 GCA_050743865.1 Acidimicrobiales bacterium | reverse complement strand
AACGTGCGCGGGCTCTTCCTCACCGTCCGGGCGTGCGTCCCGCTGCTGCGGGCGTCGGCGGTGGCGTCGATCGTGACCTCGTGCAGTGTCGCCGGGATCCGGCCGGGACCGCAGCCCCTGCCCTACGCCGCTTCCAAGGGAGCCGTGGCGAACCTCACCAAGACGCTGGCTGGTGCGCTGGCGCCCGAGATTCGGGTGAACGGGGTGGCGCCCGGATGGATGGTCGGTGAGTGGATGGAGCACCAGCTCGGCGACAACTACGACAGGCTCATGGAGCGGCGGGCGAAGATGACGCCGCTCAAGCGGGTAGCCACCCCTGACGACGTCGCCGAATCGATGGTGTCGTTGGCACTCGGCCACCCGTTCGTGACCGGCAACATCGTGGTGGTCGACGGCGGCTTCACCTCGGTCACCTGAAGCCAGCGTCTTACAGGCGAAGGACCGGCCGAGCCCGCACGGCTGCGGAGCACACCATCGGTGATGCCCTGGGGGCATGGAGCTTGGCGACATCACGCTGTTGTGGTGTACAGAGGGGTCTGAACAGGGAGAATTGCCGGTGAGGCCGGTTCACCCACACGAGAAGCAGTCGGTCCTGGCTGAACCCTGGTCGGCGGGGGTGACGTGGTCGCACGGTTGTTCGCCGCGCTCTCTTCGGGCCCGCCGGCGCGGCGGCCCACCGGCCCGCCAGCGCGGCGTCGCGGCGGCCCGATGCTGGTGCTATTCGTGCGCCTCGGCCATCGAGCCGCAGAGGTAGCGGCGCTGCACTTCGAAGCCCTCGACTGGCGTGCCGGGGCGATCCGGGTGCGGGGGAAGCGCAACAGGGACGACCAACTGCCCCTGCCGGGAGGCGCCGGGGCGCGGCTCAGCTCCTACCTGCGCACAGCCCGCCCGCTCGGCGGGCACCGAGCACCTTTCGGCGTACGTGGACCAGCGGGTCCCCTTACGCCACCTTCTCGAAGACGGCGGCGATGCCCTGGCCGCCACCGATGCACATCGTCTCGAGCCCCAGCGCCACGTCCCGGCGAGTCATCTCGCGCAGCAGCGTGGTCAGGATCCGGGCCCCGGTGGCGCCCACCGGGTGGCCGAGGGAGATGCCCGATCCGTGGACGTTCGTCCGCTCGTGCTCCTTGTCGCCAAAGCCCCAGACCTGGGTGCAGGCGAGGACCTGGGCGGCGAACGCCTCGTTGAGCTCGACGAGGTCGATGTCGGCCAGGATCAGGCCGGCGCGCTCCAGCGCCCTGGCCACGGCGGGGACGGGCCCGAAGCCCATGCGCTCGGGCTCGACGCCGGCGACCGCCCACGACCGCAGCCGGGCCAGCGGTCGCAGGCCGAGCTCACGAGCGAGGTCGGGGTGGGTGACCAGGCAGGCGGCGGCACCGTCGTTCTGGCCGCTGGCGTTGCCGGCGGTCACCGTGGCCTCGGGGTCCTGGCGGGACATGACCGGCCGCAATCTGGCGAGGGCCTCGAGCGAGGTGTCGGGCCGCGGGTGCTCGTGGGTGTGGACCACCGACTCGCCCTTCCGCCCGCGGACGGTCACGGGGACGATCTCCTCGGCGAACACGCCCGACCGCTGCGCCGCCACCGCCCGCTGGTGGGATCGAAGGGCCAGCTCGTCCTGCTCCTGGCGGGAGATGCTGTACTGGCGCCGGAGGTTCTCGGCCGTCTCGATCATGCCGCCCGGCACCGGGTGAAACTTTCCCCCGGCGTTCACCCGGCCCCGCGCCAGCCGGTCGAGCAGCTCGACGTGGCCGGCCCGGGCGCCCCACCGGGTGGCCAATGAGTAGTACTCCGCCTGGCTCATGCTCTCGGCCCCCCCGGCCAGGACAAGGTCGCTGGCCCCGGTCTGCACCTGCATGGCGGCGTAGACGACGGCCTGAAGACCCGACCCGCACCGGCGGTCGACCTGGAGCCCGCCGGCCCTGGTGGGGAGCCCGGCGTCAAGCCCCGCCATCCGCCCGATGGCCGGAGCCTCGCCGTTGGGGTAGCACTGCCCGAGCACGACGTCGTCCACGAGGTCGGTCGGGATCCCGGACCGGTCGATCACCGCCTTGAGGACGGTGGTCGCCAGCTCGGCCGCCGGGACGTCCCGGAGGACCCCGCCGTAGCCGCCGATTGCCGTGCGCAACGGCTCGCAGATCACCGCATCCCTCATCTGGCTTCCTCCCGCATCGGTCCTGCTTGGCTACGTACGGGACGGTACCGATGCCGGCGCGCCGGTAGGACAGGAGCACGCCGAGAATGGTCTCCATCCCGAAGGATAAGTTAGACCGGGCCGTGGCCGGTCAGACAGCCGAGTGCACCGGCGGCGGCCGGGTGGGAGGGGTCTGGCCGGCGGCGACGGACGTGTCTGGCCGGCGGCGACGGACGGGCCGGAGAGGAGATGGCGACGTGGAGAGCGCTGCGGACCGGGCACCGGCGGCAGCTCCGGGGGCGGAGGCCGCCGTCGCCGCTCCCGTTCCGGAGGGATCGGTGCTGGTCGTGGGGGGCGGGACCATGGGGGCGGGGATCGCCCAGGCGTTGGTCCAGGCCGGCGTGTCGGTCCGCCTGTCCGAGGCCGACCAGGGTTCGGCCGCCGCCGCCCGGGACCGGGTGGCGGCCGGGTTGGCCCGGGCCGGGCATCCCGAGGCGGAGGACCTCCTGGTGCTGGCGGTCGGCATGGGGGCGGGCAGCGAGGCCGGCACCGCCGACGTCGGCCTCCGCGCCGATGTGACGCTGGCCATCGAGGCGGTCCCCGAAGACCTGGCGCTCAAGCGGCAGGTGCTGGAGGCCATCGAGCGGGCGGTGCCGGACCAGGCGGTCATCGCCTCCAACACCAGCTCGCTCTCGGTCGGGGTCATGGGGGAGGGGTTGCGCCATCCCGAGCGGTTCCTCGGCATGCACTTCTTCAACCCGGTTGTGCGCTCGGCCCTGGTCGAGGTGGTGACCTCCCCGGTCACCCGGGACGAGGTGGTGGACCGGGCCCGAGCCTGGGTCCGCGCCCTCGGCA
>JBOGGE010000241.1:0-7308 GCA_050743865.1 Acidimicrobiales bacterium | reverse complement strand
GGACTGACGGGACTGACGGGACTGACGGGACTGACGGGACTGACGGGACTGACGGGACTGACGGGACTGGCTACTTGACCGCAATGATGATCGCGGTGATTCCGATACCGAAAGCTACCAACAGCGGTATTACCCACGTCAGCCGAGACATACTGCCCTCAAGGCGAGCAACACTCGTATTCAGCTCGCCCACATCTCCTGCAAGGGCCGATAAAGACCTGACCATGCCGCCAAGGGTGGGACTATCGGGATGGGTCAGCTCTTCAATGTCGCCAGGCCCAAGGCCGGTCTGCCCCTGCCGAGAGCCCGCGTAAGGCTTCTCCACTGGCCGGTTCAACTTGAAGAACTGGACCGTCAAGAATGGAGCCTCGTACGTAAGGGTGATCCTGCGGGGGGCGAGGTTGGTCACCCGGACGATCAAGACGCCAGCGAATCCGGGGTCGATCTGCGGGCCAGAGAGCAGGACCAGGCCCTGCCTCGCGTACTTGGATTCGAGGCCCAGCTGGGCAGCAAACTGCGAACTACATTTGACGCTCTCGCGCGTCGTCAGGACTGCGAACTCGCCCGGCTCGATGATGACCAGTCCCTTATTGGCCACGTCGGTAATCTCGTCGGTTCCACTCTGAAACGCTTGATTCCCGACCCGGAAGTCGTAGCTCGCGGGTTCCAAGCACTCGTCTGCGAACGGGTCGATCCCCAATTGTCCCGCTGCCATAGCTTCCCGGATCTCCACATCCGTGAGCATCGTTCCAACCCTACCCTTCCGAACGCGTGTTCGCAGGGACTCTACCCGGAGGCTGTGCACGGCCGGATCCAAACTGACCCACTACCCGCCAGAGCCGGCCGAGGCGTACGCTGCCGCGGCCACGGCCAGCGCCACCACGGTGGCGAGGGTGAGCCCGGGGACAGCGAAGCGGATTCCGCGCCCTTCCATCGAGCCCCTCCGACGTCCCATTGCCGTCCAGCTCCCAGACCACGCGGTACGCCACCGCTTTCCGGGAGGCTACACGGAGAGTGCGAGCTCAGCCGCACCCGGCCGCTCCCACCGGGTCCCGGCACCGCTCGAGCTCCGGCACCATCCAGGCCCCGGGCTGCCGGCCCGGGCGGCGTGCCACCGGTGGCGTCAGCAGTGGGCGGGAGAACCTGCCGGCGCCGGGCTGTCGGTCGGGTCGAAGGGGTCCCGTGTGGTCCCGCACTCGGGGACCGAAGAGGTCGTCGTGGTCGGGGTCGTTGACCTGGTCGAGGCCACCACCGCCGGCGTCGGACGGTGCCCCGACGAGCTGGGGGCGGCCGATCCGCCCCCGGCCCCGCAGGCGGCCATGACGAGCCCGGCCACCGGGAGGGCGCACAGGGCCAGCATCCGGCGGCCGGCCCGGGCCCGGGGACGCCGAGCCGCCGTGCCGTGCTGCCCGACGCGCTGCCCACCGCGCCCGGTCATGGTGCCACCGCCGGCTTCAGGCTGGTGAAGATCTCGAGCTGGAAGGTGGCCGACAGCGGGGTCGAGCGGTCGGTCTTGGGCCCGCCACCGGTGATGGCCACCGAGTCGATGTCGGTGAGCCGCGGCAGGGCGTACACGGCGCGGACGAAGGACAGGACGCTGTCGTAGCTTCCCTCGACCTGGACCGAGAAGGGGATGGCGGAGTACGGCGAGCCGGTCACTGCCACCGCCGTCCCGGGACCGATCGAGGCGACCGTCAGCCCGGCCGCCTTGGCCGTGTTGGAGAGGGTGGCGATGTAGCTGATGTCCGATGTCGCCGGGGCGTAGGCCCCGAGCTTGGTGACCATCGCCTGGATCTGGGCCGAGTGCTGCGACTCGACCCGCAGCTCCGCCACCTTGGCATTGCCGGCGTCGACCTGCCCGGTGAGGGCCTGCTCCTGGGCGTGGAGGCTGGAGAGCTTCCGCCCCTGGGGCAGGAAGAAGGCGAGCAGCCAGACCAGCACCACCACCAGGGCGACGGCGACCCCCAGCATCGAGCGAGGGCGGCGCAGGACGGCCACCGTGGCCGACGGCCGGCTCATGGGAGCTTCTCGCTGAAGAGGCTCAGCCGCTGCCCGTGGGCCGTGGCGTCGACGCCAAAGGTGGCGGGGAAGGTGATCGATGTGGTGCCGGCCGACAGGGTCCCGGTGATTGTCAGATCGACGATCACCGGCGACTTGGTCATCGACTCGCCGAATGTGGTCACCTGGGGAAACGCCGGCACGGTGATGTCGGCCTGGCCGGTGGCGATGACCTTCTTGGCGCCGGTGGCACTGGACGTGGCGGCCGTGCTCGTCACCGACGCCCCCGGCGTGCCGCCGGGGGTGGAGCTCGCCGTCAGCTGCAGTGACGAGAGGACGGCGGACTTCGGCAGGTACTGGCCGATCTGGTTGAGCGCCACCAACCAGTCCACCTCGTTCTTTACCAGGGGCTGGAGCCGGGTCTGGAGGCCCGTCGCTTCCCGGGCCAGCCGCACCGACTTGTCGAAGCGGGGGATCTCCACGGTGTCGATGGTGTGGATCTGGGTCTTGAGCGACGTCATCCCCTCCTCGGTCGAGCGGATCGACAGGATCCGCCACGCCGTCGCCCCGGCCAGGATCACGACGAGGGCGATGGCGCACAGCACCAGCACCCGCCGGGCGCGTCGCTCGGCGTAGCGGCCGGACACCTCTTTGGGCAGGAGGTTGAAGCGGGTGCCGCGGTCCTCGGGGAGCGCCAGGCCGATGGGCACGGCGATGGTCGGGTCGATCGACGCCGACTCGGCCTCGGACACCGGGAGGCGGCTGGCGTCGACCGACGCCAGCGGCGACGCCGTCTGCACGGGGATGTCCATCGCCGCGCCGAGCTTCCCCAGCAGGCCGGCGGTGCGGCTCCCGCCGCCGGTCACCAGCACCCGGCTCGGGGCAGGACGTCCCGGCAGGGTGCCGAAGAAGCGGATCGAGCTCACGATCTCGTTCACCAGCTCGTCGACCGCCGCCGCCGCCGCCAGCACCGCCTGCTCGTCCCGGGTCCCGGGTCCTAGCAACTGCCGCTTGATGGCCTCGCCGTCGAGGGCCGGCAGGTCGAGGGCGCTCGCCACCGCCTGGGATACGGAGTCTCCCCCCATGGCCAGGGTCCGGACGAACAGGAGGGTGCCGCCCTCGTGGGCCGCCACCACCGTCAGCCCGGCACCCACCGACACCACGACCTCGGGCGACGCCGCCGCCGGATCCCGCAACGCCCGGGCCAGGGCCGCCGGGGCCAGGTCGATGCCGACGGGCTCCAGGTCCGCCGCTTCGGCGGCGGCCACCGCGCCGTCGATCAGGTCCCGGTGGGCGGCAGCCACCAGGACGCGGATCCGCGGTGTGCCGTCGGCGCCGGAGATGCGGGCGGTGACAGCGGAGGAGATGGCCGTCCGTTCCATCGGGAACGGGAGGATCTCGTCGGCCTGGAGGCGGACGGCATCGTCGACCTCGGCCGGCGGCAGCGGCGGCAGCTCGAGCTCCCGGGTGATGGCCCGGGTGCCGGCCAGCCCGATGTGGACCCGGCGTTCGGTGAACCCCCCCTCGCGCCACAGCCGGCGCAGCGCGCTGGCGACCAGGGCACGGTCCCGCACCTCGCCGTCGACGACGGCGCCGGGCGGCAGGCCCACCTGGCCGATGGCCTGGAGGACGGGCGTGCTCGGTGTGTCCACCGTGAGCTCGACGGCCCGGACCGCGCTGGTCCCGATGTCGAGCCCGACGATGCGCTGCGCCATCCCTCACCACCTTCCGCACCCGGCTCGGGTACCGCCGGACCGGCGCACCTCCGCGTGCGCGGCGTCCGGCGGCCCCATCCCCCGCCCGCTGTATATCGGCAGGGGGGGCCGGGACCTTAACGGTTCTCGCCGGGCGGCCCCGGTGGGCGCCGGTGGCGGAGCCTTCTAGGATGCCGTCTTGTGAGGGGTCGAGCGTCGCCCGCTGCTCCGCTGCCGGTGAGGGCACGGGTCGACGGGACGATCGGCATGGCCGTCGAGCAGGTGGCCGGGCGCCGGGTGGTGGTGGCCCGCACGGCCTCGGACCGCCGGCGCGGAGCGCTGGCCCGCCGGGACGGCGAGGCGCTGGCCGACGCCGCCCGGACCGCACTGAGGCTGCGGGTACCCCTCGTCGTCCTCCTCTCGACCAGCGGCGCCGACGTCTCGGACGGGATCGACGCCCTCCACGGCTGGGGCACCGCTGCCGCCGCCATGTCGGCCTGCTCGGGGGTGGTGCCGGTGGTTGCCGCGGTGACCGGCCCGGCCCTCTCGGGCCCTGCGCTCCTGCTCGGCCTGGCCGACCTGGTGGTGATGACCGCCGACGCCGTCGCCTTCATGTGCGGGCCGTCCATGGTCCATGCCTTCACCGGGATCCGGATCCGGGCCGATGCGCTGGGCGGCGCCGGCGTCCACGCGCTCACCACCGGCCTGGCTGCCGTGGAGTCCGAGGATCCGATGACGGCCATTGCCGACCTGCTCGGCTACCTGCCCGACCACGCCGACGAGGAGGCGCCGACGGTGGCCACCGGCGATCCGGCGGACCGCCGCCTGCCCGACCTGCGCGAGGTGGTCCCGGTACGCGACCGCGCCGCCTACGACGTGAGGGACGTGGTGGCGGCCATCGCCGACGACGGCGGCACCTGTGAGCTCTGGGGACGCTGGGCGCCCCAGCTGGTGACGGCGTTCGCCCGCTTGGGCGGCCGGTCGGTGGGGGTGGTGGCCAACCAGCCGCGATCGCTGGCGGGAACGCTCGACATCGTCGCCTCGCAGAAGGGCGCCCGCTTCGTCCGGCTGTGCGACGCCTTCAACCTGCCGATCGTCACCCTGGTCGACACGCCCGGGTTCCTGCCCGGCAAGGACCTCGAATGGCGCGGCATGATCCGCCACGGCGCGGAGCTGGTGCTCGCCTATGCCGAGGCCACGGTGCCGCGGCTGTGCGTCATCCTGCGCAAAGCCTTCGGCGGGGCCTACATCGTGATGGACTCCAAGGGGCTCGGCAACGACCTGTGCCTGGCCTGGCCGGGGTCCGAGGTGGCGGTGATGGGCGCGTCCGGAGCCGTCCAGATCCTCCACCGCCGGACAGGGGAGGAGGAGCGCCGGATCCGGGAGGAGGAGTACCGCCGGCGGCTGCTCACCCCGTGGCCGGCGGCCGAGCGGGGCTTTGTCGACGCCGTCATCGACCCGGCCGACACCCGGGCCGCCCTGGTCGCCGGCCTGGCCGCGGTGGGCACGAAGCGGGAGCTCCTTCCCCAGCGCAAGCACGATGCCGGCCCGTTGTGAGCACGCCACCGACAGGCCACCCCACCCCGGGCCACGGCAACCGGATCGCCACGGGGACATTGCCCCCGAGTCGTCATGGGAATGCAACAATTCCGAAGGCTGATGCACATGCCGATGGGGCATGATCGAGAGGTGGACGTCACCCCCCTCGACGCGCCCCTTGTCCTCGAGTCGTGTCACAGCACCTGGCTCTTCGACACCGAGCGCCTGCGTTTCCGTAGGATCCTCAAGGGCCTGGATCTCGATGCCCATCACGCCTCCACGGCGTGGCGGCCGTACTTCGGGCTGGAGCTGGATCCGATGTCCGAGTCGTTCGTGGTCCTCCTCAATCCGGAGGGGACTCGGTTGCTGCGATCGTGGCGCCACGTCGACCACTGCCCGCAGTGCGGCGGCGAGGCGACGGCGGAGCTTTCGATCGACGAGTTGCGCAGCGCCGCCCTGAGCTGAGCCGGACGCGCCGAGTCCCGGCCGGCACGGGTCAGAGGTGCACGACGTGACCGGCGGCCAGGAGGAGCACCGCCACCACCGCCGCCGTTGCCAGCAACACGACGAGCGTGACCGCCGGGTGAAGCGGCTCGGGTGCCTCCTCCCCTCCGGGTACCTCCTCCGGCAAGTCGCCCACGATCCCTCCTCTCGATCGCCCCGCCGGTTCCCGCCGGTCCGTGCCGGGTCGGATGGTGTCCGACCGAGCCGGCGGCACAGCACGCGGCGCTGCCGTGGCAGTGCCGCGCCGTCCGGGGGCACGACGCCGGCGGGCATAAGCTATTCCTGTGGAGAAGGGGGATCTCGATCGCCTGCTGACGTTGCTCGCCGGTTGGGACGGTTCGGACCTTCACCTCAAGGCCGGAGGGCCACCCCGGGTGCGGATCGACGGCGAGATACGGGTACTCGCCGACGAGGAGGTCCCCGGACCCGGTGACACCAGGGCCATCGCCCTGGCGATCATGCCCGACGACGTCATTCCCTTCTTCGAAGAGCACCGGGAGGTGGACTTCGCCTACTCGCTGGAAGGGGTCGGGCGGTTCCGGGTCAACGCCTTCCACCAGCGGAGCTCGGTGGCGCTCGCCCTCCGCCGGGTTCGGCCCACCCCCGGGTCGGCCGACGAGCTCGGCCTCCCTCCGACGGTTGCCGACCTGGCCGGCGAGCGCCGGGGACTCGTCCTCGTAACCGGACCGACGGGTTCGGGCAAGACGACGACCCTGGCGGCGATGATCGACCACGTCAACCGCAACCGGGCGTGCCATGTGATCACCATCGAGGATCCCATCGAGTACCTCCACACCGACCAGCTGGCGTCGATCGACCAACGGGAGGTGGGGTTCGACACCAAGTCGTTCGCCGCCGCCATGCGGACGGTGCTCCGCCAGGACCCCGACGTCATCCTGGTCGGCGAGATCCGCGACCAGGAGACGGCGGCCGCCGCGCTCACCGCCGCCGAGACCGGTCACCTGGTGCTCTCGACCCTCCACACCATCGACGCCACCGAGACGATCAACCGGGTCGTCGACTTCTTCCCGCCGCACCAGCAGACCCAGGTGCGGGTGGCGCTCGCCGGCTCGCTCCGGGGCACGGTCGCCCAGCGGCTGGTGCGCCGGGCCGACGGCCATGGCCGGGTGCCGGCGGTGGAGGTGATGGTGGTCAACGGCCGGATCCGGGAGTGCATCGCCGACCCCCAGCACACGAGCGAGATCCACGAGATCGTGGCCGACGGTGAGTACTACGGCATGCAGACCTTCGACCAGAGCCTGGCCCAGCACATCGAGCGCGGCACCGTGACGGTCCAGGAGGCGCTCCAGGCGGCGTCCAACCCCCACGACCTGAAGGTGGTG
Organism: Acidimicrobiales bacterium; assembly: GCA_050743865.1. Classification (GTDB taxonomy): domain Bacteria; phylum Actinomycetota; class Acidimicrobiia; order Acidimicrobiales; family RAAP-2; genus DAHUZJ01. The sequence continues at coordinate 230 of JBOGGE010000241.1, read as the reverse complement.
CTCGAGCGCCGGGGACTGGTGGTGACCGGCCGGGGCTGATCCCCGCCAGCCTCGCCCCACCGGCTGGACCGACCGGAGGATGGCGGGCCCGGCTCCTCCCGACCGTCAGGGGCGGCCGACCGCTCCGGCGGCTATCAGGGCCCCGAGGGCGCCGGCGCAGAGCACGGCCAGCGGCACCGTCCAGCGGGACCGCCAGGCTGCAGCGCCGCCGCGGCCGGCAGCGCCCGCAG
>JBOGGE010000240.1:0-7897 GCA_050743865.1 Acidimicrobiales bacterium | reverse complement strand
CGCCCCCGCCGCTCCTACCCGAGCCGCCGCCGCCGCCGCCGCCGGCCGAGCACCCGTTGGGCGCCGACCCGCCGCCGCCCGCTCCTGTCGAGCTGGCCCCGCCGCCGCCGCCGCCGCCGACCGTCTTTGTGAAGCACCAGGTGTATGTGCCGCTTGAGCCGTTGCCGCCGTGGCCGTTGCCCTTGCCCGACTCACCGCTCCCGCCGGAGGACCACCCGTTGCCCGAGCCGTAGCTCCCGGTCCCCCCGCCGCCGCCGGCGACGGCGACCGGTGTGGTGCCCGATGTGCCTGTCTTCCCGAGGGTGATGCCGCTCCAGCCGCCCCCGCCCGAGCCGTGGCGGGTGTGGCCGCTGCCGCCGCTCCCGCCGCCCGGGTGGCCGCCTGTGCCGCCTGTTGTTGTCCCCTTGCCGTTGCCGCCGGCCCAGACCCACAGTGTCCGGGTCCCGCCCGGCAGGCTTCCCATGACGACTGTCCCGGTGACCTCGCCCCCGTTGCCGTGGCCCTCCCCGCCGCCGATGGCCCCGTTCACCCGGAAGCCGACGGCCCGGACGTCGTCGGGGATGTGGACCTCCTGGATCGTGTCTGTCTCGTCGTCGGTGCCGTGGCTGGTGTAGACGCAGGTGACGGCGGTGGCCGAGGTGGTGCAGCCGGTGGAGAGGGTTGTTGTGGAAGGCGAGGATGTCGAGGCCAGGAGCGTCCGGCCGGCGGGACGGCCGGCCCGATGGGCGGCGGCGTCGGGGAGCGCGGCCGGGACCACCAGCATGGCCACCACGGCCGCGCACAGCCCGGCGACGCCGACGCCGGGCCCCGCATGGACGGCTGCGCGCGCCGCCCGGCGGCACTTGTCCCGCCCCCTCGTCACGCCCTCCGCTCCCTCGCCGGCCCGCTGCAGGGTCCCGACGCTCGCCGCTCACGAACCCGCCGGGGAGAGCCTGGTGACGCCACCAGGCCCGACCGGTACGGCACGACCGATCGGGGGAGCATAGGGCACGGAACTTTCCGCCACAATGACTGAACGTCGGCGGACGGGTCGCCCCGGCGGCTACTCCTCCACCAACTCGATCAGCGTGCCGAAGGCCGCCGAGGGGTGCACGAAGGCCACGGTCGTCCCCCGAGAGCCCGGGCGCGGCGCCTGGTCGACGACCCGGCCGCCGTGGTCCTTCACCGCCCGGAGGGCGGCGGCGCAGTCGGCCACCCGGTAGCCGACGTGGTGGAGCCCCTCGCCCCGGGTGGTCAGGTACCGGGCCACCGGCGAGTCGTCCCTGGTGGGGGTGACGAGCTGGACGAAGGAGCCGGCCACCGCCAGCAGCGCCTCCTCCACCCCGTCGTGCTCCACCCGCTCGCGGTGGACCACCGACGCCCCCAGCACCTCCCGGTACCAGGCGATCGCCGCCTCCAGGTCGTTGACGGCGATGGCCACGTGGTCGATCCCGATCAGCAGGCCGTCCCCGCCCTGCCGGTCGCCACCGACGCCGGCCCCCGCGCCGAGGCCCGGCCCGCCGTCGGGGCCATCCGGGGCAGCGGTGCCGCCGGTCACGCCTGGTGCCGCCGGTACAGGGTGAGCCGGTCCTCGCCCACCTTGGCCCGCAAGACCGGGTCGTCCACCCCCAGCCCCTCGGTCGGCGCCAGGCACAGGACCCCGATCTTGCCCTCGTGGAGGTTGTGGTGGACCTGGTACGTCGCCTCCCCCACCTGGTCCAGCGGGTAGACGGCCGAGAGCGGGGGCACGACGCCGCCCTCGCACACCAGCCGGTTGGCGTCCCACGCCTCCCGGTAGTTGGCGAAGTGCGAGCCCTTGATCGTCTTGAGCTTCATCCACAGGTGCCGGTTGTCGTACTCGATCATGTAACCCGAGGTGGCGGCGCAGGTGACGACGGTGCCGGCCCGCTTGCAGGCGAAGACCGACGCCCCCATGGTCTGGCGCCCGGGGTGCTCGAAGACGATGTCGGGGTCGTCGCCGACCAGCGCCCGGACGTCCTTGCCGAAGCGGCGCCACTCCGACTCGTCCTGGGTGTGCTCGTCCTTCCAGAAGCGGTACCCGGCCTCCCTGCGGTCGATCACCGCCGCCACGCCCACCTGGCGCAGGAGGTCGGCCTTGGCCGGCGAGGAGACGATCCCCACCGGCACCGCGCCGGCGTTGAGCACGTACTGGACGGCGAAGCTCCCCAGGCCGCCGGTCGCCCCCCACACCAGCACCCGGTCGCCCTGGGAGACCGGAGCGCCGTTGCGCGACACCAGCATCCGGTAGGCGGTGGAGTTGCACAGGGCGTTGACCGACGCCTCCTCCCACGCCAGGTGGGCCGGCTTGGGCATGAGCTGGTTGGCCTTCACCACGGCGATGTCGGCCAGCCCCCCGAAATTCGACTCGAAGCCCCAGATCCTTTGGTTGGAGGCGAGCATCGAGTCGTCGTGGGCCGTCGGGTCCTGGTCGTCGACGTGGTTGCAGTGGACCGTGACCTTGTCGCCGGGGCGCCAGTTGCGCACCAGGGACCCCACCCGCAGCACCACGCCGGCGGCGTCGGAGCCGACCACGTGGTAGTCCCGGGAGTGGCGGGCCCCCCACTGGCTCTCCCGGCCCAGCCGGTCCAGGAAGCCGAAGGTCGGCAGCGGCTCGAAGATGGAGGTCCACACGGTGTTGAAGTTGATGGCCGACGCCATCACGGCCACGTAGGCCTCGTCGGGGGCCAGCTCCGGCAACGGCACCTCCCCCACGTGCAGCGACTTGCGGGGGTCCTTGTCGGCCGACGCCACCCCGTCGAACAGGCTCGTGTCGTCCCGTCGCACGAACGCCGCCCGGTAGCGGTCGGGCATGGGTAGCCCGGCCAGCTCGTCGCCGCCGGTCCCGGCGACCACGGCCTCCAGGATCTCGCTCATGGTCCTCCGACGTTAGTGGACGGGCCCGGCCTCCCACCTGGGCCCTACAATGGGAGCCCGGCCGGCCCGGCCGGCCCGATGCCAGTGCGCCCCCGGCGGATCCCGCCACCGGCGCCGACCCCTGGAGGTAGCCATGCCCGGCTCGGTCATCGTCGCAGGAGCCCGCACCCCCATCGGCAAGCTGTCCGGCGGCCTCGCCCCGTTCAGCGCCATGGAGCTCGGCGGGTTCGCCATCGTCGCTGCTCTGGCCCGGGCCGGCCTGCGGCCGGACCAGGTCGACTACGTGGTCATGGGCCAGGTGCTCCAGGCCGGCCAGGGTCAGATCACGGCCCGCCAGGCGGCGGTCGCCGCCGGCATCCCGATGTCGGTGCCCGCCACCACCGTCAACAAGGTCTGCCTCTCGGGCCTCAACGCCATCGACCTGGCCGACCAGATGATCGCCGCCGGCGACGCCGAGGTGGTGGTGGCCGGCGGCATGGAGTCGATGACCCGGGCGCCGCACCTCCTGCCCGGGGCCCGGGCCGGCTTCCGCCTGGGGGACGCCACCCTGGTGGACTCGATGATGCTCGACGGCCTCACCTGCGCCTTCGACGACTGCGCCATGGGGCTGGCCACCGAGCGCTACAACCAGGCGGTCGGGATCACCCGGGACCGCCAGGACGCCTTCGCCGCCGCCTCCCACGAGAAGGCGGCCGCCGCCGCCAAGGAGGGCCGCTTCGCCGACGAGCTCGTCGCCGTCCAGGTCCCCCAGCGCAAGGGCGACCCCCTGGTGCTGGACACCGACGAGGGGGTCCGCCCGGGCACCACGGCCGAGTCGCTGGGGGCGCTCCGGCCGGCCTTCGACAAGGCCGGCACCATCACCGCCGGGAACGCCTCGCAGATCTCCGACGGCGGGGCGGCGGTGGTGGTCATGTCCCGGGCCAGGTCCGACGAGCTGGGGGTCACCCCGCTGGGCGAGCTGGTCAGCTACGGCCAGGTGGCCGGGCCCGACGCCTCGCTGCTCACCCAGCCGTCCCGGGCGATGGCCCAGGCTCTCGGCAAGGCGGGCAAGGGGGTCGCCGACGTCGACGTCTTCGAGATCAACGAGGCCTTCGCCGCCGTGGGCCTGGCCTCGGCCGACGACCTCTCCATCCCCGAGGAGAAGATCAACGTCAACGGGGGCGCCATCGCCCTGGGCCACCCGATCGGGATGTCCGGCACCCGACTGGCCCTCACCGCTCTCTACGAGCTGCGCCGCCGCGGGGGCGGGCTGGCCGCCGTGGCCCTGTGCGGCGGGGGCGGCCAGGGTGACGCCGCCGTGCTGCGGTCGCTGGCCTGACCCGGTCGCTGGCCTGACCCGGTCGCTGGCCGGGACCGGCTGGCTAACCGGAGCCGGCTGGCTAACCGGAGCCGGCTGGCTGGGCCGGGCCGGCGGCACGATCTGTGATACTCCCCGGGTGAGCCCGTCCCCGACGCCGCCCACGCCGGTGGTCGTCCTCGACTTCGGCGCCCAGTACGCCCAGCTCATCGCCCGGCGGGTCCGGGAGGCCCGGGTGTTCAGCGAGATCCTCCCCCACACCACGCCGGTGGCGGAGATCCTGGGCCGCCGGCCGGCGGCGGTGATCCTGTCGGGGGGGCCGTCGAGCGTGCACGACCCCGGCGCCCCGACCCTCGACCCCGCCCTGCTGCGGGCCGGGGTACCGGTGCTCGGCATCTGTTATGGCTTCCAGGCCATGGCCGAGGCACTCGGCGGGGCGGTCGAGCACACCGGCCGCCGGGAGTACGGCCGCACCCGGGCCCGGCTCGACGTTTCAGCCCAGCTCTTCGCCGGCCAGCCGGAGAGCCAGGAGGTGTGGATGTCCCACCGCGACGCCGTCGTGCGGGTGCCCGACGGCTTCCGGCCCACCGCCTCGACGGCCGAGACGCCGATCGCCGCCTTCCAGGACTCGACGGGCCGCCTGTGCGGGGTCCAGTGGCACCCCGAGGTGGTCCACACCGCCCACGGCCAGGAGGTGCTCGAACGCTTCCTGTACCGCTCGGCCGGGATCACCCCCTCGTGGACGACCTCCTCCATGCTGGAAGAGGCGGTGGCCGAGGTGCGCCGGCAGGTGGGGGACGGGCGGGCCATCTGCGGCCTTTCGGGCGGCGTGGACTCGGCGGTGGCCGCCGCCCTCGTGCACCGGGCCATCGGCGACCGGCTGACGTGCGTGTTCGTCGACCACGGGCTGCTCCGCCAGGGCGAGCGGGAGCAGGTGGCCCGGGACTTCGTCCACGCCACCGGCATCCGGCTCGAGACGGTGGACGCCGGGAAGGAGTTCCTGGCGGCCCTGGCCGGCGTCACCGACCCCGAGCAAAAGCGCAAGATGGTGGGTCGGGAGTTCATCCGGGCGTTCGAGGAGGCGGCCACGGCGGTGGCGGGCGAGGGCGGCGGGCCCGAGCACCTCGTCCAGGGCACGCTGTACCCCGACGTGGTGGAGTCGGGCGACGGCCCGGCGGGGGCGACCATCAAGTCCCACCACAACGTGGGTGGGCTCCCGGCCGACCTTGGTTTCTTGCTGGTCGAGCCGCTGCGCAAGCTGTTCAAGGACGAGGTCCGCGCCCTCGGGATGGAGCTGGGCCTGCCCGAGACGATCGTCTGGCGCCACCCGTTCCCCGGCCCGGGCCTGGCCATCCGGATCGTCGGCGAGGTCACCGCCGAGCGGCTGGCCATCCTCCGGGCGGCTGACGCCATCGCCCGGGACGAGCTCACCGGCTCGGGTCTCGACCGGGCCGTCTGGCAGTTCCCGGTGGTGCTCCTGGCCGACGTGCGGTCGGTCGGTGTCCAGGGCGACGGCCGGACCTACGGCCACCCGGTCGTCCTGCGCCCGGTGAGCAGCGAGGACGCCATGACCGCCGACTGGTCCCGGCTTCCCTACGACGTCCTCGAGCGGATCTCCACCCGCATCACCAACGAGGTCCCCCAGGTCAACCGGGTGGTGCTCGACCTCACCAGCAAGCCCCCGGGCACCATCGAGTGGGAGTGAGGGAGCCGGGGTCCGTTGGGCCGGGGTCGGGGGCCGTCGAGCCGGGGTCGGGAGTCGGTCAGTAAGGCGGGGCGAAGGAGCCGACCAGGATGCCCGTGCCCTCGGCCAGGTCGCGCCAGCTCCCGAGCGCCAGCCGGTAGACGGCCAGCGCGCAGGTCGGGAAGGTCCTGACGGGCGGGCGCTCCACCGGGTCGGCGGGGCATGATCCCGACGCCCTGGCCCTGGCCCTGGCCCTGGCCATGGCCATGGCCAGGGAATGGATCGTCGGGTTGTGGCCGATGACCATCACCGCCCCGACGGCGTCGTCGATGGCGCGGACTTCGCCGATCACCCCATCCGGCGAGGCCCCGTAGAGGCCCGGGCGGTAATCGAGCACCGCCTCGATGCCGGCCAGGGCGCCATCCGCCGTCTCGGCCGTTCGACGGGCCGTCGAGCACAGCACAAGCCCGGGCAGGTCGACGGGGGCGAAGCCAAGCCGATCGGCGGCGAGGCGGTGCCCGAGGGCCTCGGCGTCGCGCCGGCCCCGCGGCGCCAGTGGCCGGTCGTGGTCCGTCCCTCCCGGGGGTGGGTCGGCGACCGCCTTGGCGTGGCGCAGCAGCCACAGCAGGCGGGACGGGACCGAACCAGCGGACGGGTCGGGCCCCGGATCGGAGGGCGTCAGGGCGTCACCTCCCGGCGGCCTTCGATGGCCCGGCCGAGCGTCAGCTCGTCGGCGTACTCCAGGTCGCCGCCGACCGGCAGCCCGCTGGCGATGCGGGTGACGATGACGCCCACCGGTCCGAGCAGCCGGGCCAGGTACATGGCCGTCGCCTCGCCCTCCAGGTTCGGGTTGGTGCAGAGGATGACCTCCTTCACCTCCTCGGCGCCGACCCGATCGAGCAGCTCACGGACCCGGAGCTGCTCCGGACCGATGCCCTCGAGGGGGTTGAGCGCCCCTTGGAGGACGTGGTAACGCCCCCGGAACTGCTGCGTCCGCTCGACGGCCACGATGTCGCGGGGATCCTCGACCACGCACACCAGGGCCGGATCCCGCCGGTCGTCGCTGCAGACGTCGCACAGCTCCCCACCCTCGGCCACGTTGAAGCAGCGGGCGCAAAGGGTGGTGCGCTCCTTCACCGCCACGATGGCCTCGGACAGGCGCCGGGCATCCTCCTCGGGCACCTTGAGGAGGTGGAAGGCGAGCCGCTGGGCCGACTTGGGGCCGACGCCCGGCAACCGGCCGAGCTCGTCGATGAGCGCCCGCAGGGGGCCGGTGTACATCTACCCTGTGACCTCCTCGGCCCCGGGGAACACCTCGAGCACCTTGGCGTGGGCCACCGAGTCCACCGGCTCCCCGTCGGCCGGGCCGGCCGGATCGAAATCGTCGTCGGGGTCGAGGCCGGGGTCGGGGTCGAGGCCGGGGTCGGTGCCGCGGCCGGCGGCGTCACCGGCGGTCGGCGAGCGGCGGGCGGGAGCGGCCTCATCCCGGACACCGTGTGGTCGGGTGGGGCCGGAGCCGCCAGTTGGCCTCCCCCCGCCGGGCGCGGCCCGGGGAGCGGGCGCGGCGGTAGCCGGACCAGGGTCGCCGTCCACCACCAGGCGAAGGTCCACCGGGGTACCGAAGTGGGCGGAGATGGCGCTCTCGACCAGGGGCTGGACCTCGCCGCACCGCTGGCAGTGAGTGGCGTTGGGAAGGGCGAAGGTGGCCGTCGCCCCCTCGACCGAAAGGAACCGCCCGGCGCTGTAGAGCGCCTTGGCCCGGGCCGGCAGGCCGCGCAGAATGTGGTCGCCCCACGCCTCCACCAGGCGGTCCCGTTCCGGGGCGGGCGCGACGGCGGGCTGTGGTCCCGCCGCCGGCGGCGGCTCCTCGGACAGCGGCGGGGGGGAGGAAGACGCGGCCGGCGGTGCGGCGGGCGGCTGCTCCGATTCGGCGGCGGGCGGATGCTCCGATTCGGCGGCGCGCTGGCGGCGCAGGGCGCCCACGGTGGGCCGGGAACCGGGGTCGCCGGCGGGGGCGGGGATGGGCGCGGCGGGGGCGGGGA
>JBOGGE010000239.1:0-4515 GCA_050743865.1 Acidimicrobiales bacterium | reverse complement strand
GACTGGGGGTCAAGAGGTCGCGGGTTCAAGTCCCGCCAGCCCGACCACGGTGCCACCGGCTGCCATGAGCCAGTTGCTGGCACCGGCGGGCGTCGACGCTAAGAGACTGGCGTCACAGGTCCGACCTGGGCACAGCCGGAAGCGCCACACATGCCGCGATCGTCAACGCCTCCCGCCTCCCGGTTCCCGCCTCCCGGTTCCCTGACCGGTCGACTCGGGCCTGTCGCGGCGGAGATCGACGCGGATGCGGTCAGTGCCCGCACCTGGGTGGTAGTCAGCGAGCGCATCGCTCGTACCGTCGGAGCACCCGCCCCTCGGCATCGCGCCAGACGCTGGCATCGGCGCCGTCGGCTACTTGGTCGTCGCGGCCACAGTCCTGCTCGACGCCGGACTGCTCACGATGAACGTTCGACGCCTCCCGATGATCCTCGATATCCGACCGGCTTCCTGAACGGCGCCGGCCGGAATGCTGTCGTGTGGATGATGTCGGGGTCGGGGTCGGGGCCGGGGCCGGGGTGACCGCTCGCTAGCCTGTGGTCATGCGCTGAGCCAAGCCCCTCTTCCCGTCTGTCGACTTCGGAGGTCTCAACGTGCCAGCGCCCCGCCCGCCGGGTGCTCTCGCCACCTTGCGTGCCAAGAACATCACCCATTCCCTGGGCGGGCAGCTCGTCCTCGATGACGTGTCGGTGACGGTAGCGCCAGGTGCGCGTGTCGGCATTGTCGGCCCCAACGGATCCGGGAAGTCGACTCTCTTGCGCATCATGGCTGGATTGCTCCAGCCCGACGAGGGGAGAGTCGACGTCCTTCCCCCGACGGCCACGGTGGGCTACCTGGCCCAGGAGCACGAGCGCTACGACACCCTGGTCGTGGCCCAGCATCTTCGGCAGGTGACGGGGGTCGCTGCGATCGACGAGGGCCTCCGAGCCGCGGCGGACGACTTGGGGCGCGGTGCCCCGGGTGCGACCGATCGTTATTCGGAAGCCGTCGAGCGCTGGAACCGGATCGGGGCAGCCGATTTCGACGCCCGCCTCGTCCAAGTGGCGGAGACGCTCGGGCTGGAGGGGCCCGTTCTCGACCTGCCGACGGCCGCACTCTCAGGTGGGCAGGCGGCTCGGGTGGCCATTGCCGCCATCTTGCTGTCGCGCTTCGACGTGACCCTGCTTGACGAGCCGACCAACGACCTCGACTTCGCCGGGCTCGATCTCCTCGAGGGGTTCGTCGCTCGGAGCGACCAGCCCATGGCCATCGTCTCGCACGACAGGGAGTTCCTCGACAGGACGATCACCGAGGTGCTCGAACTGGACGAGCACTCGCACGGCGCCCGGGCCTACCGGGGGGGATGGTCCTCCTACCTGGTCGAGCGCGCCGTCGGTCGCCGGCATGCCGAAAATGCGTTTGCCGTTCACCAGGACCGCCGCCGGGTGCTGAACGAGCGGGCCCAGCGAGAACGCCAGTGGGCCACCTCGGGCGTCGCCCGGAAGAAACGGCGTCCCGCCGATGGCGACAAGGTCCAGCGCGATTTCCGGACCAACCGGACCGAGCAGCTCGCGTCGCGGGCTCGGCGCACCGAGCGTGCACTCGAACGCCTCGATCCGGTGGAGAAGCCATGGGAGGGCTGGGACCTCCGGTTCACGATCGAGGAGGCCCCCCGCTCCGGGTCCGTCGTAGCTCGCCTTGACCAGGCAGTGGTTGAGCGCGGGTCGTTCAGGCTGGGACCGGTCGACCTCGAGATCGGCTGGGGGGACCGGATCTGGTTGAGCGGCCGGAACGGATCCGGCAAGACGACGCTCGTCCTGGCCCTGCTGGGCCGCCTTCCGCTCTCGTCGGGGCGGCGGTGGATCGGGCCGAGCGTGGTCGTCGGAGAACTGGGCCAGGAGCGGAGCCGCTGGGCCAGGGATGGGAGCGCTACCCTCCTCGACGCGTTCCTGGCTGACACCGGACTCCTCGTTCCCGACGGCCGGTCGTTGCTTGCCAAATTCGGACTCGGTGCCGAACAGGTGTGTCGCCCCGGCTCGTCGCTCACGCCCGGAGAGCGGACGAGGGCCGAGCTGGCGCGGTTCCAGGCAGTGGGCGTCAACTTCCTTGTCCTCGACGAGCCGACGAACCACTTGGATCTCCCCGCCGTCGAGCAGCTCGAAGCAGCACTCGATGGGTACTCCGGTACGTTGCTGGTGGTCAGCCATGACCGACGCCTGCTGTCCAAGATCGGTTCCACGACGAGCTTCGACGTGGAACGGCTGGCGCTCAATCCTGGCGAGGGTCCGGCGGGGTCACGTGATTCGATGACGTAACGTCGGGGCGTCCTGACGGATCGGCGGCTTGGTCCCCACGACCACTGCCGACTCGGCCACCACCGGGATGACCGCCACCTCGGCGAACCCGGCAGCACGCAGATAGCGGCTCCAAGTGTCCATGCTCACCGGTCGCTCCTGGAGCCGGAAGGTGAACCGGCCGACGTTTTTGGCCAGCCGCCACCACCCTGGGGGGCCACGGCGGACCATCACCCCGACCTTCGACCTGATGATGGATCGGTCCCGGGAAGTGGCTCCTCGCCCGAACATCATGTCGCCGATCACCAGCCGGCCCCCCGGTCGGAGCCACGAGGCTGCGCCGCGAACGACCGCCTGCTTGTCAGCGTCACGGAGGTGGTGGAGGGTGTAATTGGACACCACCAAGTCGACGCTGGAGGGGGCAAGCTCCAGGTGCTCGACGGCAGCCACAGTGCCGGTCACGGTCGTCAAGTTGGCGGTGGCCGCCTTCGCTTCGAGCCGTTCCACCATGACCCGGCTGAGGTCGACGGCGATCACCGTGGCACCCCTTGCGGCAAGCGGCAGGCTGAGGGCACCGGTGCCGCATCCCAGATCCACCACCACCGAGCCGTTGCTGACGGTGGCATGCTGCAAGATCGCGGCGATCACCGAGGAGAGGGCTACCACCCCGTGCTCGTCCCACGATCCCGCCCTCCGGTCCCACACCCGCTGCTGGATCCGGCTGCCGTTCCGAGGCGCCTGGTCGATCACCGAACGCGCCAGCCGGGCTCGAGTCGGCGGGACTGGAGGCCGCGGCCGCGCGCCGCGAGCGGAGGTGAAAGGGGCATTTCACAAGTCTGCCCGTCGAACATAAGACGGATGTGACGCCGGGCGCGGGCGGGCGGCGTAGACGGCCCTGTCGGCCCGGGTACGCTCCCGGCTCGGATGCGACCCGGCCTCAACCGCCACCGGCACAGAGCACGCAATGGTGGTCTCGCCGCACTGCTCGCAGCCCTTGTCGGGGCTGGGGCATGGGCCTTGATCGTCTACCGGCCGATCGATGGTCCACGTGCACCGTCGTCCCCGACCGGTACCGGTGCATCGCCAGGGAGGTCGGGGACGACGACGTCTCGGCCGGCAAGGGCCCGCGGGCCCTCTGTGATGGGCACCTACGCCGTCGGCACGACCGACCTCACCCTCGACGAACCTGCGCCGGGCAGCGGCGAGGCGCCGCGCCTCCTACCGACCACGATCTGGTACCCACGCTCGAGCGGTAGGCCGGGCGGGCTGCCGGACCGGGCCGACGGCCCGTTCCCACTCCTCGTCTTCTCCCAGGGCTTTCTCACCCCGGTCCTTTCTTACGAGACCCTCCTCCGAGACTGGGCATCGGCCGGGTACGTGGTGTCGGCGCCGACGTACCCGGAGACCGACCCTGTGCCGACAACGCCGGCCACATTGACAACGCTGAATAAGCAGGAGTCCGACATCGTCAACCACCCGCGTGACCTCCAGTTCGTGATCGATGCGATCGTGGCCAAAGCCGGTCGACCGGGATGGTCGCTGTCGGGAATGGTTGCCGACGGCGAAGTCGGGGTGGTGGGCCAGTCCGACGGAGGGGACGTCAGCCTCGCCGTGGCCGCGAATACGGTCTGGTACGACCCGGAGGTCAAAGCGGTGGCAGTTCTGTCGGGCGCAGAGTTTGCCGACTTCGGCGGCAGCTACTTCTCCGTGCCGCATCTTCCGATCCTCGTCGTCCAGAGCAATGCCGATTCCGTCAACGTGCCGGCGTGCAGCGTCCAGATCTACAACTCCGCGCCCGGACCCAAGTACTACCTGGACCTTCTCGGGCCCACTGGCTTGCCGCCCTGGGACATCCACCTCGCGCCGTATACCCGCTCCGGCGAGTACCTGAGCGTGGTCGCAGCCGTGACGATCGACTTCTTCGACACCGAGCTGGCCGGGGACGCGGCGGCGGCGGCGGACATGGCCGGTGCCGGCTCCGTGGCCGGGGTCGCGCAGTTCTCGTCGGGACCGGCCGCGCCGACACCGCCCGGCGCATGCCCCACAGCACCATGATCGCCATGGACCGACCAGCGGCCCCACGGACCCAATGGCAGGCGTTCGAACGCTCGGCTTAGTGTCTGCCGCAAGACAAGTCGCGCAAACTACGCGACTGCTGCGTGAGGAGCCGACCCGGCCCCGCACTGCTCGTTCCTTCGGGGCTCGCCTGATGAGGCACCCGTTGGCACAAGGTCCCGAGCCCGCT
>JBOGGE010000238.1:0-5715 GCA_050743865.1 Acidimicrobiales bacterium | reverse complement strand
CCAAGGTGTCGCAGTAGGCCGCTGCGGAGTGGCCCGCCAGCGGTTCGGCCGCTTCCGGCATCGAAGAGCGAATCGTCCCCGGCACCCCGGGCAGCGTCGAGCGCCCCGACTCGACGAACAGCACCTTGCGGCCTGACCGCGCGAGCGAGAAGCCCAGCATCCCGCCCCCCATGCCGGTGCCCACGACAATCACGTCCCACACAACGTGTTACGCCTCGCGCGCATTCAGCTCGCCATTAGCCAAAATCGAGCTCCTCAGTGGATGATGGCCCAAAGCTTGCCCGGTTTGGGCGAATAACGAACGTACCATCCACTGCCATGTCGCTCGCCGTGATCGCTTCGGGATACCGGTTTCGCGACCCTCATGGAGCGTGACATACCGCGCTCGCGTCCCGGAGCACCGTGCTCCGATATAAGTCGGCGCCGCCTGCGAACGTCGCTGCAGTACCAACGGCGAACAATCAACCCAAGCCAATTGGCGAACGCGCAGCCGACGGTCGAAGGGCGAGGGATAATGGCCGATGTCCCCAACGGTGCCTGCGCGCACGACAACTGAAAGGCTGGGATCCGCGGTGAAATTTGTGCTGGCATGCTATGGAAGTCGCGGCGATGTCGAGCCGTCCGCCGCTGTCGGCCGTGAGCTGCTGCGCCGAGGGCACGAAGTGCGCATGGCCGTCCCGCCGAACCTGGTTGACTTCGTCGAGTCGGTGGGACTTGCGGCGGTCGCCTACGGGCGGGATACGCAGGCCATCGTGGAGGTGCACCGCGACTTCTGGACGCGTTTCTTCCGCAACTTCTGGAGGATCCAGGATCTGATCAGGTTGTGGCGCGAAGTTTGGGAGCCCGTTACCCAGTGCTGGGGGGAAATGAGCACGACGCTGACGTCGCTGGCGGACGGAGCCGACCTGCTATTCACCGGCCTGGTCTTCGAGCCGCCCGCTGCCAATGTCGCGGAGTATTACGACATTCCGTTGGCCACGCTGCATTACGTCCCGGTGCGCGCCAACGGCCATCTCCTGCCATTCTTGCCGGCGCGGCTGGGCCGCTTCGCAATGACGATGGACGCCTGGCTGGAGTGGCGCTGGACGAAGAAGGTGGAGGACGTGCAGCGCCGTGAACTCGGCCTGCCGAAGGCAACAAGGCCCCCGCCGCGGCGGATCACCGAACGCGGATCACTGGAAATTCAGGCCTACGACGAGGTGTGCTTTCCCGGGCTGGCGGCTGAATGGGCGAAATGGGATGGCCGACGGCCCTTTGTCGGCGCGCTGACGCTGGAGTTGGCGACGGATGCCGATGAGGAAGTCGTGTCGTGGATTGCGGCGGGAACGCCGCCGATTTTCTTCGGCTTTGGCAGCATGTCGGTGGAATCTCCGGCCGACACGATCGCCGTGATCAGCGCGGCCTGCGCGCAGTTAGGCGAGCGGGCGTTGATTTGCGCCGGCGGGAGCGACTTCAGCGACGTCCCCCATTTGGAGCACATCAAGGTGGTCGGCGCGGCGAATTACACTGCGATCTTTCCCGCCTGCCGCGCAGTCGTGCACCACGGTGGCAATGGCACCACCGCCGTAGGGCTGCGCGCCGGAGTCCCCCAGTTGATCCTGTGGACGTGGCCCGAGCAGGCGATCTGGGGAGCTCGGGTCAAACGACTGAGGGTGGGCACCGGTCGGCGCTTTTCGACCACTACCCAGAAATCGCTGGTCGCGGACCTGCGCACCATCCTCGCTCCGCAATACACCACCCGGGCCCGCGAGCTCGCCACCCGGATGAGCAAACCCGCCGAAAGCGTTGCGGCCGCAGCGGATCTCCTGGAAAAATTTGCCCGCCTCAGGCGTGTTAGCTGATCGGCGACGGCGGGCCGCCGGGATGGCCGATCCGGCCTCGGCAAACGGCGGCTAACCATCCTTCGCCCGTTGACCGGGCATCAGACGATATGGACCTCCGGCGCGTACAGGATCCACCGTCCACCTTGTTCGTGAAACAGACGTTCCTTGGCCATGATTTCGTCAGCGTGGTTCCAGGCGAATAGCAATGCGTAGTCAGGGTAGGGGTCGGAAAAGGCCCTCGGCGAGCACACCGGAATTTTTGAGCCGGGTGTAAGACAGCCTTGCTTCTCTGGCGTCGAATCACAAACGATAGGAATAAGATCCGGGCCGATATCGCAATAGTTCATCACCGTGGCGCTCCTGGACGTGGCCCCGTACCCCACCACATGTTGGCCATCGGAACGTAAGTCGCGGAGCAGGCCGACAAGGTCCGCCCGGATGCGCTCAATGTCGGCAGAGAACCGGACGAACGTTGCTTCCTCGGCAAGTCCCTCGGCTTTCTCCTGCGCCAAGAATTCGGCGACGCTGGCGGCCGGCTCCTTGGTGCCCGCGCGGGCGACCGTGTAGCGGATGGTGCCCCCGTGTAGAGGAAGGTGTTGGGCATCGACCAACTCCAAGCCGAAACGAGCTGCCGTAGCCTGCACCGACTGGACGGAGAACAGATAGATGTGCTCGTCGTAGATCTGGTCAAAGTAGACATGCTTCAGGATGTCGCCGAGATAGCGGTCCTCGACCACAAAGAATCCGTCCGGCGCAAGCAGCAAGTCGACCCCACGGAAAATTGAATCGAGGTAAGAGATGTGACTGATCGTGTTCGCCGAGTAGATCATGTGGGCCGGTCCGTGCTCGTCGCGGATCTCGGCGGCCGCTGACTCGTTGAAGAAATCCGTGCGCACGTTGACACCATGCACCCGGGCTACGTCGGCCGCCTCGACCGCCGGGTCCACTCCCAGGTGTCGCATTCCAGCCTTGCTAACCGCCTTCAGCATGACGCCGTCATTGCTGCCGATCTCAACGACGAACTTGTCCCGACCGCCCGGCCACGTCTGAATGATGTGGCGTGCGACTTCCTCGCCATGCCTGCGGATCAATGAGGATCCAGATGCGCGGTATGGGTAATCAGCACGAAACATCTCGTTTGGTGGAACCTCGTTGAGCTGCTGCACCATGGTGCAAGACGTACAGAGTCCGACCTCGAGTCGATAGAACGGCACCCTGGCCGTCTCCTCGGGTTTGACAAATGCATTCGAAACCGGCTGGCGACCGAGGTCGAGGACCTCACGAAGGACACCGCCGCACAGCCGGCAACTTTTCTCGGCTGCTGGTCGTCGCTGGGGTTCCATGCTAACGATGTCTGGCCGTCGGATATCGATCCGGCGCGGTGAGCGAAACCCCGTCAGCCGCAGAACCGGGTCCGTGGGCCGGACAGCACGTCGAGCTCCGTGCGGAGCGCAGAGCTTCCCCGCTTGGTGGCCGGGGCTGTATGTCTGTCATGTCCTCGTCCATGGCTGTAATATATGCCCGACGCCCGGCGTATCGGTCACGGATTCGGCAACTTCGACAATTATCGGCTACGCCGACTGCTGCATTGTGGAATCACCCGCCAGCATCAAACCCGACGCCACTGCGAGCCCGACTACCACGCCTGGCCGGGCGAGCCAGGTAACGACTGACAGCCGGCTTGCGAGCAGACCTGGCGTAACCAATTCTTCAGCGAGCCAGTCTAATTGGAAGCTGCTTATATCGCAGTGAAGAATCTGGTACCTGATATCCAAGGGATGACGCGAAGCCCGTCGATCATATGCACGCGTCGAGCGGGGCCATCGACGGCGCTTCGTTGAGTAAGACCCGCGCAATGCAACCCGGATGTCGTGGTTGCCACCACGTATCCGCTTGCCCAAAGCTTCTGGATTTCAGGTCGATAGCGCGGGTATCGGGTTAGGCTGCCGGGCGGCTGAGCCGGGAACACGAGGCTCCCGTTTTCATTTCGCAGAAACGCACACCGGAAGTGAAGGGCTAAGATCGTCGCGATGAAATTCGTGCTGGCAAGCTATGGAACTCGCGGCGACATTGAGCCCTGCGCCGCTGTCGGCTGTGAGCTGCTCCGCAGAGGGCACGAAGTGCGCACGGCAGTCCCGCCCGACCTGGTTGGCTTCGTCGAGTCGGCTGGGCTTGCCGCGGTCACCTACGGACCGGATTTGCAGACCATGCTGGACGCGCACCGCGACTTCTGGACGCGTTTCTTCCGCAATTTCTGGAGGATCCAGGATCTGATCAGGTTGTGGCGCGAGGCTTGGGAGCCCAGGACCCAGTGCTGGGGGCAGATGAGCACGACGCTGACGTCGCTGGCGGAGGAGGCCGACCTGCTGTGCACCGGACTGGTTTTCGAGGACGTCGCTGCGAACGTCGCGGAGTATTACGACATTCCGTTGGCCACGCTGCATTACTTCCCGATGCGCGCCAACGCACAGCTCCTGCCATTCCTGCCGTCGCGGCTGGCCCGCGCCGCAATGACGGTGAACGAGTGGCTGTCTTGGCGGGTAACCAAGAAGGTCGAGGACGCGCGGCGCCGTGAATTAGGACTGCCGAAGGCAACAGGGCCCGCGCCGCGACGTATCGCAGAGCGCGGATCGCTGGAAATTCAGGCCTACGACGCGGTTTGCTTTCCCGGGTTGGCGGCCGAATGGGCGAAATGGAATGGCCGACGGCCCTTTGTGGGTGCGCTGACGATGGAGTTGGCGACGGATGCCGATGAGGAGGTCGTGTCGTGGATTGCCGCGGGAACACCGCCGATTTGCTTCGGCTTTGGCAGCATGCCGGTCGAATCTGCCGCCGACACGCTTGCCATGATCAGCGCGGCCTGCGCGCAGTTAGGTGAGCGGGCGTTGGTTTGCGCCGCCGGGACTGATTTCAGCCGCGTCCCGCATTTCGACCACGTCAAGATTGTCGGCGTGCTGAATTACGCGGCGATCTTTCCGGCCTGCCGCGCGGTCGTGCACCATGGTGGCGCGGGCACCACGGCTGCGGGCCTGCGCGCCGGAGTCCCCACGCTAATCCTTTCGACGGACCTCGATCAGACGCTCTGGGGAGCTCGGATCAAACGACTCAAAGTTGGCTCCGGGCGGGGCTTTTCGACGAGTACCCAGAAATCGCTGGTCGCGGACTTGCGCCGGATCCTCGCGCCGCAATATGTTACCCGGGCCCGCGAGATCGCCGACCGGATGACAAAACCCGCCGAAAGCGTGAGAGCCGCTGCCGATCTTGTGGAAAATTTCGCCCGCTGGCGGCGTGTCGGCTGATGTGCGAAGACGGGCCAGCGGGATGATCGGCGCCGGCCAAGGCGGGCAGATTGCCTTGGCGTGGGTTGATGGGATCGCCGCCGGGGTGGAAAACTCGCCGCGCTGCACGACATGGTTGTCAAAACCGAACACTCTGGCGGATCTGATCTTGGAAAACTCCGAAACACGGCGTCACCGAAAGTCTAGACTCGGCGCCGGAAGTACCGGCATGCTAGATAGGGGCAGTTTTGACCGTAACCGAGCTCGATGCCCGATCTCTGTACCTCGACCTGCTCCGACGCAACCTCACCAGATACGGGACCGACGAGCGAATGCCCGCGCGGTGGCCACTGCACCGACGCCTCCTTCTCAAAGCCGTAAACTTCCAGCTCGTTCGAGCTCATGCGCATCGACTCGCGAGTGCTACACCGAACGCGCTCCAACGCCCATTCATTCAGCACAAGCGCGACTTGGGCCTCGACTGGCCGGCAGAGGCCGAGACGATGATTGGAATGCAGAGACTCACCAGTCTGCAGCGTTGCGTTGAGACGGTACTGGCCGACGACATCCCCGGCGACCTGATCGAATGTGGCGTGTGGCGGGGAGGGGCTTGC
>JBOGGE010000237.1:0-4475 GCA_050743865.1 Acidimicrobiales bacterium | reverse complement strand
CGGGCTTCGTCAACCTGACGCTCGATCGGAGGGTCGTGGCCGCCGAAGTGGCCGCCATGGCCGGCGACGGGCGCCTGGGAGTCGAGCGCGACCCCTCCCCCGAGACGGTGGTGGTCGACTACTCGGCCCCCAACGTGGCCAAGGAGATGCACGTAGGCCACCTGCGCTCGACCGTCATCGGCGACGCCCTGTGCCGCATCCTCGACCACCTCGGTCACCGGGTGGTGCGGGAGAACCATGTCGGCGACTGGGGCACGCCGTTCGGGATGCTGATCGAGCACCTCGGCGACCTGGGGGAGGAGAATGCGGTTCACGAACTGTCGGTGGGGGACCTGAACGGCTTCTACCGGCAGGCCCGGGCCTCGTTCGACGCCGACGAGGCGTTCCGCCTGCGGAGCCGCCGCCGGGTCGTCCTGCTGCAGGCGGGGGATGCCGAGACGGTGCGCCTGTGGCGGGTGCTGGTGAACGAGAGCGTCCGCTACTTCGACGAGGTGTACGCCGAGCTCGGGGTCCTCCTCACCGACGACGACGTGGTCGGCGAGAGCTTCTACAACCCGATGCTGGCCGGCGTGGTGGCCGACCTGGACGCGCTCGGCCTCCTGGTCGAGGACGGCGGGGCGCTGTGCGTCTTCCCGCCCGGGTTCGTCAACCGCCGTGGCCAGCCCCTTCCCCTCATCGTCCGCAAGTCCGACGACGGCTACGGCTACGCCGCCACCGACCTGGCGGCGCTGCGGGACCGGGTCGGCCGGCTGGCTGCGGCCCGCCTGCTCTACGTGGTGGGTGCGCCGCAGTCGCAGCACCTCCAGATGTGCTTCGCCGTCGCCCGGATGGCGGGGTGGCTCGGCGACGGCGTCCGGGCCGAGCACGTCGCCTTCGGGAGCGTCCTCGGCGAGGACCACAAGATGCTCAGGACCCGCACCGGGGAGTCGGTGCGCCTGGTCGACCTGCTGGGAGAGGCGGTGGCCAGGGCCGGGTCGGCCATGGCCGAGCGGGACGGCGGCCTTCTCCCCCGGGAGCAGGCGGAAGTGGCGCGGGCGCTGGGCATCGGGGCGGTCAAGTACGCCGACCTTTCCACCGACCGGACCAAGGACTACGTGTTCGACTGGGGCCGGATGCTGGCCCTCGAGGGAGATACCGGGCCCTACCTTCAGTACGCCCACGCCAGGGTGCGGTCGATCTTCCGGCGCGCCGACCTGCCGCCGCCGGTGCCCGGGACGCCGGTGGTCGTGGAGCAGCCCGAGGAGCGGGCGCTGGCCCTGGCCCTTCTGGACTTCGGCGAGGCGGTGCGGTCGGCGGCCGAGCGATCGGCACCGTCCCGGCTCTGCGCCTATCTGTTCCACCTGGCCACGTCGTTCACCACCTTCTACGAGCGTTGCCCGGTGCTGCGGGCGCCTGAGGAGGCCATCCGCCAGAGCCGCCTGGTCCTCGCCGATACGTCCGGCCGGGTCCTGGCCCAGGGGCTGGCGCTGCTCGGGATGGCGGCGCCCGAGCGGATGTAGGGCGCCGCCTGGACCACAACCCCCGCGCACCCCGGGCTCCTGTCGGTGGGTATCGTCACGGCTGGGTGGGTCCGTCGTCACGAACCTTCCCCGGCAAGTGCGGACCGGACTGTGAACGAGAGTGTGGCCTACCACCATGCATGCGCTGGCAGCCCATGGGACACGACCCAAGAAGGACCGGGGGCGCCGGTGGTGGCTCGTCGCGCTCGGGGCCATCGTCGTCCTGGCCGCGGCGGCCGGTGCCGGCTATGCCGTGGCGTCGCACCGGTCGAAGAAGGCGGGCGGGACCCTCGTCAACTGTGCCCACGGGGCGACGTGCTCGCCGGTCCACCGCGATCCTCCGCTCACCGTCGCCAGCACCACACCGGCCGACGGCGCCCAGGGCATCGCCACCGACGCCGACCTGTTCGTGAAGTTCTCCCAGCCGCTCGCCCCTGGCGGACCGACGCCGTCGATCACACCGCCCGTCACCGGCTCGTGGCAGCAGACAGGGAAGTCCACGTTGTTGTTCGTGCCGTCGGCGCCGTTCATCCCGTTCCAGAAGTACACGCTGACGGTCCCCGGCGGCGCCGCCGGGATCCAGGACGTCGCCGGGAGCACGCTCGGGACCAGGACGAGCGCCACCTTCACGGTGGCCGCTGGCAGCGCACTGCGTCTCGAGCAGCTGCTGGCCCTGGCCGACTACCTGCCGCTCTCCTTTGTTGAGCCGCCGGGGTTGGCGCCCCAGGAGATGGCGCAACCACAGCCAGGGACACTGACCTGGAAGTGGCCGGGAACGCCGCCATCGTTGATGGACGTGTGGGCGCAGGGTCAGCCCAACATCGTGACCAAGGGGGCGGTGATGTCGTTCGAGTCGCAGAACGGCCTCAGCGTCGACGGGGTGGCCGGGCCCCAGGTCTGGTCCACGCTGCTGGCCGACGTCGCCACCGGCAAGGTCGACCCGGCGCCCTATGCCTACGTACTGGTCACCAAGACACTCCCCCAGCACCTGACAATGTGGGTCAACGGCTCGCTCCACGCCTCCCACGTCCTCGTCAACACCGGCGTCCACGGGGCGACAACCGCCGACGGCACCTTTACGGTGTTCGAGCACGTGACGGCGTCGGAGATGAAGGGCACCAACGTGACAGGCAGCACCTACGACGACAAGACAGTCCCGTGGGCCAGCTACTTCAACGGGGGCGACGCCCTCCACGGCTTCCCCCGTGCCAGCTACGGCTTCCCCCAGAGCAACGGTTGCGTGGAGATGAACATCGCCACAGCCGGTGCCCTCTGGCCCTCCACCCCGGTCGGCACCCCGGTCACGGTGATCGGTCCGCCCAGCTGAGCTTCCTCACCGGCCGGCGGCCGTCCCCGTTCGCCGGCTCAGGTTGACGGCGTGGTCGCCGATGCGCTCGTAGAAGCGGGCGATGAGGGTCACCTGGGCAGCCACCGGCGGCAGCATGGTGCCGGTGGCGACCTCCTCCGAGAGCCGCTCGTGAAGGAGGTCCAGCTCCTCGTCGGCCTCGTGCAGTTCGACCGCCCCGGCCCGACCGCCGGCGTAGGCGTCGGCGGCTGATCGCCACATCTCGACGGCCACCTCCGACATCCGCTGGACGATGCCCCGGCTCACCGGCGTCATGTCGGCGCCGACATTGGCGACCGCCCGCTGAGCGATGTGCTCGGCCAGGTCGGCGCTCCGCTCGAGCTCCGAGAGGATGAGGAGGACGGCCACCAGCTGGCGAAGGTCACCGGGTGCCGGACCGCCGCCCTCGATGGTCACCCACACCAACCGCTCCACCGATGCCGTCTGCTCGTCGATCTCCCGGTCGGCGGCGACCACGGTCTGCCCGAGGGCCACATCGCCGTTCAGGAGCGCCCACGTGGCCCGGGACAGAGCCTCGCTCACCAGGGCGAACAGCTTCAGGACGGGTTGCTCGACCTCCGGCTGCACCCCGTGGACCCTACTGCCGGCCGGTGCCGGGGCCGACCGGGCGTCACGGCTGGAGCTGCGACCGGCGCTGGCGATGGCGGGAGCGGCGTGCCATCAGGAAGGCGACCAGGCCGACGAGCAGCCACGGCACCCGGGGATGCCAGGGGCCGGGCAGGTACGTCCACGGCAGCGAGAAGAGCACGAGCACGACCAGGGCCACCGCCCATACCGGCGCCCACCGGTGCCGGTGCTCGGCCGCCACTGGCGGCGGCGCTGGCGCCAAGGGCGGGAGGTCGGCCAGGAGCCCGCCCAGATCGGCCCTCGTCTTGGCACCCGTGGCCCGGTCGAGACGCTCCTTCAGCTCGCCATCGTCCAGGCGCCCTTCCGAGTAGTGCTGGGACAGGGCGTCGGCCACGGCGTTGCGTTCGGCGTCGCCGATCCGAAGCTGAGGGTCGGGGGCGCCTCGGGCCGAGCGTCCGGCATACCCGGGGATCCCGGCCCACTCAGACATTTCCCGCCGTCCTTTGCCCGTGGCCGGTGGCCGGGCCGTGAGCAGGGCAGCAGCAGGACTCGAGCCGGCCGTGGAGGAGTTGGTCGGCGACGCTCTCGCCGGCGCCCTCCTCGGGGACCAGCAGCCACGCCAGGAGGTAGAGCGGCAGCCCCAGGCCACCGGCCAGCGCCAGCACGGCGACGACGACCCTGACGGCGACGACGTCGACGTCGAGGTAGTCGGCCAGCCCGGCGGCGACGCCGGCGACCAGCCGCCCGTCGATCGGCCGCCGGAGCGGCCGGGTGCTCTCGTCGAGGTTCACGTTCGTGATCGGATCCATGACCACAGCGTGCGCCGGCCGAGATCGCCGGTCTACCGGGATCGACCCCGATCACCCCCCCGAGGCGGCACCCGGCCCTCGGGGTCATCCCGGATGCCACGGCCGGCGGCGTGGCGCGATCATCTGTCATCGAGACGCGATCGGGTTCATCCTCCAAAGCGCCCCGGCGCCCCCTTCCGGGCCTGGCGCCGGGTCTGGGTCCAGGCCCGGCGCCGGGCGGCGGTTGGCCAGGCG
>JBOGGE010000236.1:0-3293 GCA_050743865.1 Acidimicrobiales bacterium | reverse complement strand
CTCCCGGCGTTCATCGCCGGGCTCCATTGCGGCAGGCAGAGCGCCTGTCGATCGAGCAGGCACCGCAGCGCGAGCTCCCGGCGTTCATCGCCGGGCTCCATTGCGGCATGATCGAGACCCCGCCTTTGGCACCTGTCGAGATGTGCTCCCGGCGTTCATCGCCGGGCTCCATTGCGGCTCGACCGACACGGAGGTGCCCTGGGCGTAGGTGGCCAGTGCTCCCGGCGTTCATCGCCGGGCTCCATTGCGGCGGTCAGCTCGGACGGGGCCCGGTGCCCGGCGATGCGGTGCTCCCGGCGTTCATCGCCGGGCTCCATTGCGGCCGCCACATCCACCGCCTACGCCGATACCCTGTCCCACGTGCTCCCGGCGTTCATCGCCGGGCTCCATTGCGCCGGGCTCCCAGCAGCGGGTGGGAACGAGCGGTCAGGCCGGCGGGCCGAGGCGCCGGCGCAGCGCTTGCTTCACGGCCGGCCATTCGGCGGCCACCACCGAGAACATTGCCGAGTCGCGCAGGCGTCCCTCCTCCCCTGGAGCGTGCGACGGCGACCACGAGCGGAGGATGCCCTCGAAGGTGGCGCCCAGTCCCTCGATGGCCCGGCGCGAGCGGGCGTTGCGGGCGTCGGTCTTGAGATCGACGCGGACCGCGCCCAGGACCTCGAAGGCATTGGCCATGAGCAGCAGCTTGGCCTCGACGTTGATCCCGGTCCGCTGGGCCGACGCCGCCAGCCAGGTCCAGCCGATCTCGACGGCGCACAGCGCCTCGCGCTCCGGCCACGGGCGCGGGTCCCAGTAGGCGGTGCAGCCGACGGCGCGCCCGTCGGCCCGGCGGATCTGGGCGAACGGCACGAGCTTGCCTGTCCGCGCCCGCTCGAGGCTGGTGGTGACGTAGCTCCCGATCGCCTCCGCCCGGGGGACGAACGTGAAGTCGTAGGTGCCTCGGTCCTCCTCGGCGGCGGCCGCCAGGTCGCCGGCATGGTCGGATGACAGGGGCTCGAGTCGCACCCGGTCGCCCTCGAGGCGACAGGCGTCGATCCGGACGGTCACCGCGCCCCACCGTCGCTCCCGCTCGCCGGAAGGACCGCGGCGTCCTGCGGCGTGGCCTCGCCGGCCACCCGGCCCCGGTCCATGACCACGACCTGAGGGAAGCCGGCCAGGTCCTCCTGGCGGTGGGTGACCAGCAGGACGCTGCGGCCGGCGGCGTCGCAGGCGTCGAGCACGTCGGCCAGGAGGTGGCCGGCGGTGTCGTGGTCGAGACCGGCCGTGGGCTCGTCCAGCACCAGGACCGGGCCGCCGGCCAGCAGGGCACGGGCGAGGGCGATCCGCTGGCGCTGCCCGCCCGACACCTGGGCCCCGAGCTCGCCGACCGGCGTCTCCAACCCTTCGGGAAGGGTGTCCACCCACCGGTCGAGCTGGGCCAGGCGCACCGCCTCGGCGACCTCGCCGTCGGCGGCCCGGGGCCGGGCCAGGGCGACGTTGTGCCGGATGGTGCCGGCGAAGAGGTGCGCCTCCTGGTCGACGAGCGAGACCGTCTGCCGGACGTCGGCCTGGCGCATCCGGGCCACGTCGACGCCGCCGAGCGCGGCGCTCCCGCCGTCGAGCTCCCAGAACCGCAACAGGACGTTGACCAGGCTCGTCTTCCCGGCGCCGCTCGAGCCCACCACGGCCACCCGCCCGCCGGGGGGGACGGTGACGTCGAGCCCGTCGAGCGCCCAGGGGAGGTCGGTGCCGTAGCGCAGCCGGGCGCCGCGCACGGCCACCTCGGGGGAGACGGCGCCCCAGCTCGCCGGGACCTCCTCGGGCTCGGCCGGATCGGTCACCGGGGGCGCCACGCCGTCGAGGGCCAGGATCCGGCGGCCGGCGGCCACGACGTCCCCCGCCCGCAGGGCCGCCACCGCCACCGCCGGCACCGTCTCGAAGGCGGCCACGGCGGCGAGCGGCAGCACTCCGAGCATCACCGGGCTCAGGTGGTGACCGGCGACGGCGGGGACGCCCACGACCAGCACGCCGACGACGGCGGCGCCGACGCACACCGTCACCACCGCCGAAGCCGCGCCGGCGGCCCACGCCCGGCGCCGGGCCAGGCGGGTCAGCTCCCGGTCGGCCCGCTCCACCCGCCCGAGCAGTGCGTCCTCCCGCCCGAAGGCGACCAGGTCGGCGGCACCGGCCACCAGGTCGACGATCTCGGCCGAGAGCTGGCCCCGCAGCGCCGCCTCCCGGCCCCGTCCCGGGCTCGAGGCCACCGCAATCAGGGGGGCGGCGACGAGGCCGGCGGCGAGGCAGATGGCCAGGACCAGTCCCGCCGCCGGCAGGATGACCGCCACCACCACCACCGCCAGGGTGGCCGCCCCCGCCGTCACCGCCACCGGGAGGATGGCGCGGACGTAGAGATCCTGCAGCGTGTCGACGTCGTCGGTCAGCCGGGTCAGCAGGTCACCGCTCCGCCACGAGCGGAGGCCGGCCGGCGCCAGCGGCTCGAGCCGGTCGTAGAGCCACCCCCGCCAGCGGGCGAGGGACCGGAAGGCGGCGTCGTGGGCCACCAGCCGTTCGCCGTAGCGCAGCGGGCCGCGCAGGAAGGCCAGCACTTCGACCCCGGCCAGGATGCCGGCGATGGCGCCCAGCCCGGGGCGGAAGGCCGCCCGGTCCACCACGTACCCCGAGCCGGCGAGGAGGCCGATGGTGGCCATGGCGCCGGCCACGCCGAGCACCACGGCTACCGCCAGCCGACCCCACGGCGGCGCCCCGATCGCCATCAGGCGCCGGACCACCGTTGCCCGACGCCCGGTCACGAGACCGACCTGGCCCGGCCGGCCCCGTCTTGGCGCCGGGCCCCGGCCAGCCCCGGGCTGCCGGCCGTGCCCGGGAGCTCCACCACCCGGTCGATCCGCCCCACCAGCTCCGGCCGGTGGGCGGCCACCAGGACCGTCCGGCCGTCGAGCCATGGCGCCAGCGCCTGGCGGAGCGACGACTCGGCGGCCCGGTCGAGGTGGGCCACCGGCTCGTCGAGGAGGACGAGCGGCGCGTCCTTGAGCATGGCCCGGGCGATGGCCAGGCGTTGCCGTTCGCCGGCGCTGAGGGTGAGCCCCCCTTCACCGATGGGGGTGCCCAACCGACGGGGTAGACCCTCCACCTTCTCGGCCAGCCCGACAGCCTGGACCACCCGGAGCAGCCGGTCGTCGGAGGCGGTGGGGTCGGCGAGCCGCAAGTTGTCGGCGAGCGAGCCGGTCAGGAGGTGGGGGCGCTGGGGGACCCAGGTGACCTGCCGGCGCCAATCGGCCGGGTCCATCGACCAC
>JBOGGE010000235.1:0-3397 GCA_050743865.1 Acidimicrobiales bacterium | reverse complement strand
GTCGTGGGCCGCCGCGCCGGGGCGGGCGGCAGCGGCGCGGCCCCCGGAGCTAACGAGCCTCGAGCCGCTGCGAGCTGCCCAGGTAGCGGTCGAGCACGGTCGCCACCTGGTGGCGGCCGGCGGCGATGAGCTCGGCCGTGCCCGAGAAGTCCCGGTAGTCGGCGCCCGGCTCGCCGCCCCCGCTGAACACCACCACCTCGACGCCCGCCGGCAGGGCCGCCAGCTCGCGGGCAAAGCGAGCGTGGACGGCGACGAAGAAGGCGGTGAGCACCGCCTCCAAAGGGCGCCGGGGCGGGCGCGAATGGAACCGCAGGGGCCCGCACATGAGCACGTAGATCCGGGTGGCCCCGGCCTCGATGGCCCGGCGGATCGGGACGTTGTCGACGACGCCCCCGTCGACCAGGACGTCGCCGTCGATGGTCACCGGGGGCAGGATGCCGGGGATGGCCGCCGACGCCAGCACGGCCTCCACCACCGGCCCGCTGGTGAGCCAGCGCTCGCGCCCGTCGGTGAGCGAGGTGGCCACCACCTCGAAGGGGATCTCGGCCTCCTCGAGCCGCCCGTAGCCCACCCCGTCCTCGACGATCTTTCGGATCCCGGAGTTGGGATGCACCGACGGGCGGTGCTGGAGGAAGTTCCAGGGCCCCTGGATCCGGCTGCGGGGGAAGACCACCTCGCCCGTGAGGCCGGTCCAGACCGCCTCCATGTGCGCCATACCGGCCGGGGTGGGGTCGCCGCAGTAGGCGGCGCCGTTGACCGCCCCGACCGAGACCCCGAAGACGCAGTCGGCCCGGATCCCCCGGTCGACCAGCTCGGACAGCATGCCGACCTGCACCGCCCCCCGGCTGCCCCCGCCGGCCAGCACGAACGCCGTCCTGGGCGCCGGCTGGTCGCCCCGACGGCCGGTGCCGTCCCCCGATCCCCGCCCCTCCCGCCGGCGCCGGGTGAGGCGGGCCCACCACCGATCTGCGTCCACGGGCGCCGGACCGCCCGCCCCCGGCGGCACGAGGTCCGCTGGCCCACCGGAGTCCCCCGGCGGCACGAGGTCCGCTGGTCCACCGGAGTCCCCCGGCACGCCGACCGGGGCGGTCACCGAGGGCGCTTCCGCCCACCACCGGTCTGGCCCGGCCGGCGGGGCCCGTGGCCGTTGGTCCTGGTCGGCGGGATCGGCCGGGCGGGGTCGGGGCGGACGCCGCCTCCGGGCCCGGGACCAGAGCCACGTCCGGCGCCTGGCCCGGGACCAGAGCCACGACCGGCGCCTGGCCCCGGACCAGGCCCAGGACCAGGACCAGGACCGAACAGGGCGTCGCCGACGGCGCGCTGGCGCTGGCGGCGGAGCCACTCCTCCCGCCCAGGCCGGTCCCGGCGCACCGCCCACCGGATGCTGACCACGGCCAGCACGACGAAGGCCACGACGAACACCCCGAACACGGCGTCGAAGGCCGCAGAAGCGCCGAGGATCCCGGTCACGCCGATCACGGGGAGACGTTAACCCCGACCCGCCGGCCCGGCCGCGTTACAACCGTGGCGCACGCTGCACCGGTGCAACGACTCCTGGAAGCGCCCGGCGCGGCGGGCGCACGGGCGGACGGGGGGCGGGAGGACGGAGAGCGGGAGGGATGTTGGTGGGGTGGGGCACCGGCGGGGTCGGCGGGTGCGCTGCGCCCGGCCGCCGGCTCCCGGCGACCCGTCGACCCGGGCCTGGCCGGGGGCCTGCGGGCGTGGCTCGAGGACGGGGTGGCGCCGGCGGTCGCCGCCCGGGCCCTCGTTTCGGGTCCGGTCCTGATCGACCGCTGGTCGCTGGCGGCCGGCCACCACGAGCGGGTGAGCGGCGCCGGCGACCTGACCGCCGGGCACCTGAGCGGCGGGAACCTGAGCGGCGGGCACCAGACCGTCCTCGCAGTGCGGCAGGCGATGGTCGGCTCGCTGTTCCGCCAGCTGGTGGTGACTGGGACCATCGGGAAGCCCTTCGACGACGCCGTCGCCGGCCTGCGGGTGGACGATCGGGGGGAGCAGGTCGTGGCCTTCGTGGGCAATCTCCGCCGGGCGACGAGGGACCGACTGCGCCGGGACGTCGAGCACCACGGCCGGAGCATGGCCGCCCGATGGCCGGCGATGGCGCCGGGATGGCTCCCCCGCACCACAGCGCGGCTGTCGGCCGGGATCGCCGGAGGTCGGGTCGTCCTCATGGCCACCGCCGCCCTGGTGCTGGGACCCCCGGCGGAACGCCACAGCTCGGTCTGCCTGGTCGACGTCCGGGCGGGAGGGCCGATGGAGGAGCACGCGTCCGGGCGGCGTTACCTGGCGCTGGTCGAGACGCTCCGGAGCGGTGCGCCGCCCTGCCGCGTCGCCACCTACTACCCCGGCACCGGCCAGCTGGTGGTCGAGGACCCGACCGACGAGGCGCTGGCCTCGACGGTCGTCGACGTCGTCGACGCCGTCGGTCGGCTGGCCGGCGGTGGGACCGGAGGCGGTGGGACCGGAGGCGGTGGGCGCGCCCGGAGCGGGCACGGGGCCGACCGGTGACCGGCGGCCAGAGGGCCGGCCTGCCGGCGGCGGTGCTGCCTCGGTCGGGGGCGTTGACCGACCTGCTGGTGGCTCCGGCACCTGGTGGAAGGGATGCACCCGGAGCCCTTGTCACCACGGTGCGAGAGCGGATCGAGGCGGGGCTGGCCAGGGTGACCGGGCACGGACGGCCCGTGCCCGGCGGAGCGGTGCGACGTGGCCGGGTCGCCGTCGACCCCCGGTCGCCACGAACCTGCCGGGTCACCGCCTACGCCCTCCGGACGGCCGCCCTGGCGCCCGAACGCCTCGTCGCCCCGACCCCTTTCCGGTGGACGGCGCAGACGGCACGGCGGTCGATCGGACTGGCGGCCGTACGATCCTGCACCGGCGGCGCGGCCGGAACGCCGGTGGCAACGGTGGCGGGCGCCGTGGCCTCGCTGGCCGCCGACGGACGACACGGGCTGGGCCGCCCGGGTTCACTCACCGAGTGGATCGGAGGCCTCTCGGGGCCGGCCCGGGCCCTCGTCGAGGCCGAGGCCGTCACCTGGGCCACGCGCCTGTGGACCTCGGTCCAGTGGGACCGGCTCGGCCCGGCGGCCCGGGTGGGGGAGCCCGACGCGCGCTGGTCGCCGATGGGGACGCCCGGGATCTCCCTCCAGGGCCGGGCGGACGTCCGGGCCGGCGGGGTAAGCGCCCCGTGCGTCCTCCTGACCACGCTGGCCGGACGGCCCGGACCGACGAGCCGGGTCGAGCTGGGCCTGGCGGCGCTGGTCGACCTCCTTTCGGCGGCAGAGTGCCAGCCTGGCGAGGCAGCGGCGAGGCTGCCCCGGCGGGTCGTCGGCTGGTGGCCCGAGTGCGGGCGGGCGCTGGCCGTCGGGGTCGACCGTTCACT
>JBOGGE010000234.1:0-4773 GCA_050743865.1 Acidimicrobiales bacterium | reverse complement strand
GCCCCGGCCCCGGCCGCCTTCCGGGTGATGGAGGTGGTCTCGGTCGGGGTCGACCTGCCCGAGCAGTTCCCGGTGCTCGTGCTGGGGGAGGCCGAGGGTGCCCGGCGGCAGCTCTCGTTCCGGGTCGGGCTGCCCGAGGGCGCCGCCCTCGCCCGCGCCGTGGGGCAGACCATGGCGGCCCGGCCCATGAGCGGCGACCTCCTGGCCGCGGTCCTCGAGCGCTTCGCCATCGACGTGGTGGCGGTGCGCCTCGTCGGCCGGTACGGCGCCACCTACCTGGCCGAGCTCGACCTGATGGGCTCCCGGGGGCGCGAGGTCGTGCCCTGCCGACCGACCGACGGGATCACGGCGGCCCTCCTCCAGAAGGTGCCGGCGCCGGTGCTGGCCGACGAGCGCCTGCTGTCGTCGACCGGCGACGTCCCCGGACCGGCCGCCTGACACGCCCGGGGCCCAGGCCCGGGCCCCCCGGACCGACCGCCTGACGCCGGGGCCCAAGTCCCGGCTCCAGCCCCCGGTCCCCCGGGACCGGGCTCAGGCGGCGACCACGAAGCCTGTCTCGCCGGGCAGGCTCACCCCCATGGCCCGTTCGGCCGTGCTCGACGCCCCCTCGTCCGACACCCGCATCAGCATGGCGATGAGGATGTAGTTGGCCACCAGCGACGACCCGCCGTAGGCGACGAAGGGGAGGGTGATGCCGGTGAACGGCAGGAGCTGCACCACCCCGGCCATGATGAAGAAGGCCTGGAAGCCGATGATGGCGGTGAGCCCGGTCGCCACCAGCCTGGAGAAGTCCGACCGGGCCGTCTGGGCGATCCGCAGGCCGGCCCCGACCATGAGCACGAAGGTGATGACCACGGCCGAGGCGCCGATGAAGCCCATCTCGTCGCCGATGGCGGCGAAGATCATGTCGCTGGTGATGAAGGGGATGTTGCCGGCCGCCGGGTCCTGGCTCAGCCCGGCGCCGCCGATGCCCCCGTGGGCGAAGGCGTATCTGCCGAAGCCGAGCTGGCTGTTGGGGGCGGCGTGGAGCCATGTGTTGATGCGGGCGTTCACCTGGTGGAAGAGGTGGGCGGCCACGATGGCGCCCACGGCGAACATGAGGATCGACAGGACCAGGTAGCCCCAGCGCCCGGTGGCGATCCACAGGAGCGCGACAAACATGGTGAAGATCAGCATGGCGAAGCCGACGTCGTTCTCCACCCCGATGATGGCCATGGCCACCGCCCAGGCCACCAGGATGGGGACCAGCGGGCGCGGGTCGATCACCAGCCGGTTGCCCAGGCGGGCGGTGGGGATCGACAGGAGCTCCTTCTTCTCGGCGAAGTAGGAGGCGAAGAACACGACCAGGAGCAGCTTGGCCAGCTCGATCGGCTGGAACTGCGCCGAGCCGAAGTGCACGAACAGCCGGGCGCCGTAGATCTTGAGGCCGAGACCGGGGACCAGCGGGGCCACCAGGAGCGCCCCGGCCACCAGGAGCAGCAGGTACCGGTAGCGGTCGAGGTCCCGGGAGTGGCGCACGAAGAGCAGGGTGAGGACGTAGAGGACGACACCGACGGCGGCCCAGGTGGCCTGGGCCTTGGCGGCGGGAGGTGTCCACCGCACGATGATCACGTAGCCGATGCCGTTCAGGAGGGCGGCCAGGGGGAGCACCACGGCGTTGGCGTTGGGGGCCAGCCAGCGGTTGGCCACGTGGGCGATCAGGACCAGGACGAGGATGATCCCGAGGATCGGGCCCAGGTGGGGCGGGATCTTGTTCTTGGCCCCCAGCTCGGCCAGCACGTAGAAGACGGTGGTGAGCAGGGCGGCGAACACGAGGAGGCCCAGCTCGGTGCGCCGCTTGGGCTTGCGGCCGCGGGGCCACGGCGGCAGGTGCCCGGGCCGGAGGCGGCGGTCGGGGGCGGCCCGGGAGGCGGTCACTGCCACCCCGAGAGCGTAGCGGTGGGTAGTAGTCTCGGTCGGAGATCGCCATGGCCATCGAGCGGACGTCCGCCACGACCGACCTCGGGCCACCGGCGCCCCCGGTGCCCGAGCCCCCGGCACCGGAGCCCCCGGCACCGGTCCGCCGGGACGTGCCGGATGGGCAGGCCGGACCGGTCGGTGCCCGCCGGTCGGTGCCGATCCACGAGGGCATCGTCGCCTTCGGCGAGGAGCGGTTCGCCAACCGGGAGCTGTCCCGCCTCGACTTCCTCTCCCGCCTCCTCGACCTGTCCGAGGACGAGCGGAAGCCGCTGCTCGAGCGGGTCAAGTTCATGGCCATCTACTGCGAGCTGCTCGACGAGTTCTTCCAGGTCCGGGTGGCCGGGATCCAGGACAAGGTGGTGGCCGGGGTGCGGACCCGGTCGGTCGACGGGCTGCGCCCGACCGAGCAGCTCCGGGTGGTCCGCCAGCGGGTGGAGGAGCTGACGGCCCGCCAGGACGCCATCTTCTTGGACGGGCTGGTCCCGGCGCTGGCCGGTGCCGGCATCCGGCTGGCGGACTGGTCGTCGCTGGACGACGACGACCGGGCCTACCTGGTCGACGTGTTCCACCGCGAGATCTTCCCCGTGCTGACGCCGCTGGCCGTCGATCCCGGGCATCCCTTCCCCTACATCTCGAACCTCTCCCTCAACCTCCTGGTCGAGGTGGGCGACCCGGGGACCGGCGAGCAGCGGATCGCCAGGGTCAAGGTCCCCCCGGTGCTGCCCCGGTTCGTGGTGATGCCCGACGGGGAGCGCTTCGTCCCGCTCGAGCAGGTCATCGCCGCCCATCTCGACACCCTCTTTCCCGGCATGACCATCGGCGAGCACGTGCCCTTCCGGGTCACCCGCAATGCCGACCTGGCCCTGGAGGAGGACGAGGCGGACGACCTCCTGGTGGCGGTCGAGATGGAGCTGCGCCGCCGGCGGTTCGGCAGCACCGTCCGCCTGGAGATCACGGCCACGGCCAGCCCCGATGTCCGCGACCGCCTGGCCGCCGAGCTGGAGGTCCCCGGCGACGGGGTCTACGCCGTGGGCGCCCCCATCGACCTCTCCGGCCTGTGGGCGGTGCACGCCCTCGACCGCGCCGATCTCCATGCCGAGACGTGGACGCCGATGACGCCGCCCTACCTGGCCACTGCCGGCAACGAGCCGACCGACCTGTTCGCGGTGCTGGCCGAGCGCGACGTCCTCGTCCACCATCCCTACGACTCCTTCGCCACGTCGGTCGAGGCGTTCGTGGCCCAGGCCGCCGAGGACCCCCGGGTGCTCGGGATCAAGCAGACCCTCTACCGCACCTCGGGGGACAGCACCATCGTGGCGTCGCTCATCCGGGCGGCCGAGGCGGGCAAGCAGGTGGCGGCCATCGTCGAGCTCAAGGCCCGGTTCGACGAGCAGGCCAACATCGGGTGGGCACGTGCCCTCGAAGAGGCGGGCGTGCACGTCGTCTACGGGCTGGTGGGGCTGAAGACCCACTCGAAGACCGTGCTGGTCCTGCGGCGGGAGGACGACGTCGTCCGCCGGTACTGCCACGTCGGGACCGGGAACTACAACCCGCGGACGGCAGCGTCCTATGAGGACCTCGGCCTCCTGACCGCCGACCCTGACGTGGGAGCCGACGTCGGCGACCTCTTCAACTACCTGACCGGGTTCAGCCGCCAGGCCGACTACCGCCAGATCCTGGTGGCCCCGGTGACGCTGCGGCGGCGGATGCTCGAGCTCATCGGGGAGCAGGCGGCGCTGGGGCCGTCCGGCCGCATCGTGCTCAAGGTCAACGGCCTGACCGATCCCGAGATGGTCGACGCCCTCTACGCCGCCTCGTGCGCCGGGGTGCCGGTCGACCTGGCCGTCCGGGGCATGTGCTCGCTGCGCCCCGGGATCCCTGGGCTGTCCGAGACCATCCGGGTCCGCTCCATCGTCGGCCAGTTCCTGGAGCACTCCCGCATCTTCCGCTTCGGCGGCGCCCCCGGCGACGCCCCCGGCGGCGTGGGCGTCCCCGGCGGCGTGGGGGCGCCGGGGAGCCCGTCCCTCAAGCTGTACATCGGGTCGGCCGACCTGATGGAGCGCAACCTGGACCGCAGGATCGAGGTCCTGGTGCCGGTGGACGACCCCGAGCTGGCGACCCGGCTGTTCGAGATCCTCGACCTGGCGTTCGCCGACGACGTCAACGCCTGGGTCCTCGGCCCCGACCGCCGGTGGCGCCGGGTCCCGACCGTGGTCGGGGTGGACTCGCAGCGTCGGATGAAGGAGCTGGCCATCGAGCGGGCCCGCCGGCGGCGGGAGGTCGACCCCGGCGCCCCCGACCTCCACCCGGCCCTGGGCTGAGCCGGCACCGGTCCCGACCTCCTCCGGTGCCAGCCCGCTCACCCTGCGGGCAGCTCCCGGCTCGACCGAGGCCGCTCACCGAGGTGGTGTCAGTCCGGCGAGCCGTAGTACCCAGCGTCGCCGAAGGCGAACACGCCCCCGTCGGCCCCGACCTCCCAATAGCCCTTGTTGCTCGGATCGATCGATCCCCCGGAGACGGGGGATCCATCAGCACGGGTGGCGTTGCGCTGCTGTCGACGACGGCGCGTGCCGTGGCCGAGTCCCCGCCCAGCGCCGCCGCCCCGCCGGTTGCGTACAGCTTGAGGTAGCCGTCGCCGCTCGCCGTGGCCGAGAGCGCCATCACCGGTAGGTCATACCCCCGGCGCCGTGCCAAGCTGCGACGCGCCAGGCGGCTTCCCCGAGAAGCGCGCGTCGCCCAAGGCGAACACCCGGCCGTCCGCGCCAACCAGCCAGTACCCCTTGCCGTCCCGGGTCGGGGTGATGCCGACGATCG
>JBOGGE010000233.1:0-1515 GCA_050743865.1 Acidimicrobiales bacterium | reverse complement strand
GGCCGCCTCGTTGCGCGCCGGCCTGGCCAGCTTCGATCCCGGCTCGCTCGGCGGGGCGGAATGCGCCCGGGTGGCCGAGGAGCTGGCTCTCACCGAGAAGGCCTGCGCGGCAGCACGGTTGCTGGCTGGAGCCCGAGCGGTCGAGTGCGGCGCCCACCAGGACGGCGGTTTCGGCGACGGTGCGACGTGGCTGGCCCGCCAGGGAGGCACCACCACCAGCCAGGCGCGCCAGGCGCTCGGGACGGCGGCCGCGCTGAAGGACTGCCCGGACACCAGAGCGGCGCTCCTCAAGGGCGAGGTGTCACTGGCCCAAGCGGGCGAGATCACCCGGGCCGAGTCCGAGACCCCCGGCGCCGAGGCGGACCTCTTGGACGTGGCCCGCCACGCCAACCTGTCCGAGCTCCGGGACAGGGCCCGCGAGCAGCGCCACGCCCGCACCGACGTCGAGGACCTGCACCGCCAGCAGCACCGGGCCCGTCGCTTCCGCCACTGGCGCGACCGGCTGGGGATGGTCTGTTTCACCGGAGCGCTGGCCCCCGAGGCCGGTGTCCCCCTCGTGCACCGCCTCGAGCTGGCTGCCCAGCGCGCCCGTCGGGCGGCTCGCGGCGGCGGCGCTGACGTCGAGTCGTTCGAGGCGTACGCCGCCGATGCCCTGGTCGCCACGGTTCGAGGCGGTGAACCCTCCGCCGGCGGGGGCAGTCGATCCGACCGGGCCGACCTCGTCATCGTCTGCGACCTCTTCGCCTGGCGGCGCGGACACGCCCATCACGGCGAGCCGTGTCACATCGTCGACGGCGGCCCGATCCCAGTCCGGCTGGCCAAGGAGCTGGCTCAGGATGCCTTCGTGAAGGCCGTGCTGCACGACGGCGTGGCCATCCACACCGTCAAGCACTTCGGCCGCTACCTGCCGGTCGAGCTGCGAACGGCCCTGGACCTCGGCCCGGTCCCGCGCTTCACCGGCGCCCGCTGCGCCGACTGCGGGCGGCGTTTCGGCCTCGAGTACGACCACGTCGACCCCCTGGCCAACCACGGGCCGACCGCCTATGCCAACCTCGAGGCCCGCTGCTGGGCCGATCACCAGGCCAAGACCATGCGGGATCGCCGATCGGGGCTACTCGGGCCTGACCCGCCGGACGGACGCGGTCCGGCGTCGCGATCCTGGGTCGGCCGTAGGGGATCCTCGTCGCCCTCGTGGGCATCGCCCGCCGGCGGTACGGCGCGTGCGGCGTCACGACCCGCCCGGTCGAGCAGCGACCTACCGCCTGCGGTCAGACCGAGGAGGCCGGGCCCGCGAGCGCGGCCACCTGTCAGTGGGTCGCGCCCTCGAGGTGGAGCGCCGTGAGGCAGGGAGCCGTGCGGCAGGGAGCCGTGCGGCAGGGAGCCGTGCACGAGATCCCGGTGGCAGGCGTCGTCGGGCATCGCCTGGTGGGCGCACCCCGACGTGAAGGGAGTTGCCCGGCGGGCTCGGAGCGCTGTCGTGCCGGCCGGCCCGTCGTGGCGTTTCCGCGGAGGCCT
>JBOGGE010000232.1:0-58426 GCA_050743865.1 Acidimicrobiales bacterium | reverse complement strand
GCCGTGGCCATCTTGTTGTCGGTGGCGTTCAGGTCGTTCAGGGCCTGGGTCGCCGACAGGTTGGTGTCCACCACTAGAGAAGACATCCGTATCCTCCTCGTAAGAGCGGCCCCACCTCCGTGTGCGGCCTCAAGCGTCCCCCGTGCCCCCCGTGGGTGGTGGAACACGTCATCTATCGGCACCTCCGGCGCCGGACTTTCCTGCCGTGGCGCCCAATCGTCTCCGGCGCCGTCGCCGCCCAGCCACCGGTGCCTTTTCCCCTGCTCCGCGCTTGAGCCGCCGGCGGCTCGTGCCGATGGAACGGGTCGAGACGACGACCACGGGCGGTGCTCTCTTTGACCGCCGAACGGCACGACAGGGGGCTCCATGGCACGACCGCTGGTGACCGTCGCCGCCCTCGTCGGCGGCGACCGCCAGGTGACGCGCGGGTTCCTGGCCCTCTTGTCCGACACCCTCGAACCGGGGGACGGCGTCGTCCTGGCCGGTCCCGGTCACGACCCGTCCTCCCCTTCCTCGTGGCGCACCCGGGGCCCCCGCAAGCTCGTCCGACCGGCGGGGCGGCCTGGCCTGCACCACGTGGTGGTCGTGGTCGACGAGCGGACGGTCCCGGCCGGGCCCTGGCTGGAATCCCTGGTCACCGCACTGGACGACCCCCGGGTCGGCGCGGCGGCGGCCCGGACCAACATCGCCTCCGGCGACGAGGTCCTCGTCGGCGTCCCCTACCGCCCGCACGAGACCGACGTCCACCGGATGTTCGTCCGCTTGCTGGCCACCACCCGGGCGGCCGATCGGACCCAGGCCGGGTGCCTGGCCGGGCCGTCGCTTGCCGTCCGGCGCGCCGACGTCGAGGCCGCCGGCGGGCTGCGGCTGCTGCTCGGCGCGGCGCCGGTGACCGACCTGGCCCGGCGGGCGGCGGTGGGCGGGCGGCGCCTGGTGATCGCCGAGGGGTCCTACCTCCACCACGCCGGCGGCCCCGGACCCCGGCCGGTGCCGCCCGGCGGACCCCGCCCGTTCGTGTCGGCCTGCCTCATCACCAAGGACGAGCACGACAACCTGCCCCGCTGCCTGGCATCGGTGAAGGACTTCGCCGACGAGGTGGTGGTCTACGACACCGGGTCGACGGACGACACCCGCCAACTGGCCCGGGCCGCCGGCGCCGTCGTCGTGGAGGGCTTCTGGGACGACGACTTCGCCCGGGCCCGCAACGCCGCCCTGTCCCGCTGCACCGGCCAGTGGATCCTCTGGATCGACGCCGACGAGGCTCTGGCCTGCGCCGACCCGGTGGCATCCCGCCAGCTCCTGGCGGCCACCTCGTCGGATGCCGAGGGACTGATCCTCCTGATCGACAACCTGCGGGGCACCAAGGCGTCGACCGCCTTCACCCACCCGGCATGCCGGCTCTTCCGCCGGGCGTACGGGCACTGGACGGGAAGGCTGCACGAGCAGGTCACTGCCCGGGAAGGCTCGCCGGCACTGGCCTTGCCCTTCGCCGAGGGGCTCCGCATCACCCACTGGGGGTACCTGCACGCCGCCATCGGAGAGCGCGACAAGGGCCGCCGCAACATCCGTAGCGCCCTCGGCGATCTCGGCGGCGCCGCCGAGCTCCCGTGGGCCACCCGCCTGGCCAGCCTGGGCCGCTCCTACAACCTGGCCGGGCGCCCCGAGGAGGGGATCGAGCTGTGCCGGGCCGCCCTCGCGGCGGCCGGCAGCCCCGCCACCTTCCGGCTCGCCCTGCGGTCGGTCATCGAAGGCCTGCTGGCGCTCGACCGGGCCGGCGAGGCGCTCGTCGAGATCGGCCGCCTGCGGGCGTCGATGGCAGCCCCCATGCTGGCCGACACCGAGGAAGGGCGGGCACTCCTGGCCCTGGGACGCTGCGAGGAGGCACTGGCGGCGTTCGGGCGGGTGACCGACGGGCTCGACGACGACGGCTACGAGCACCGGGTCGATGCCCTGGCGGCCCCCAAGGCGTCGGCGCTCGCCCAGCTCGACCGGCACCACGAGGCGGCCGACACCCTCCTGGCCGGCCTGCGGTCGGCCGGCGGGATGGACGCCCCCCTGGGCCTGCTGGTGGAGTGCCTGGAGAAGGCGGGCCGGCCGCTGGCCGAGATCCCCGAGGCCGTCCCCCCCGACCGTGCGGTGGCGTTCCTGGGGCAGCTGGTGCACCTCGACGTCGAGGTGGCCGACCGGGCCCTCGACGCCTGGTACTCCGTCGACCCGTCCCGGGCGGTGCTGGCCACCTCGACCAAGATCGCCGCCGGCCTGCCGGTCGACCGCCAGCGGACCTGGTCCGAACGCCTGCGGGCCGAGGGGTTGGGCCACGCCTGCCCCCTGGTGACCACGGCCGCCGAACAGGCCCGGCCTGCCACCGAGCGGCTCCTCGGTGCGGCCGTGGCCGCCGAGGCGTTCGGCGACCGGCGTGGCCGCCAGGCGTTCGCCGCCCTCGCCCTGGCCATGGACACCGCCCAGCGCGCCTCCGCCCGCAACGAGCTGGCCCGGGCGGCGCCGTCGCTGGTCGGCACCTTCGACTCGCTGGCGGCGCCGGCCTCGCCGCTCCCCGCAACCCCGGGCGACGAGCCCCGGGCGCCGGGCGGTGGTGGACCGGCGGCGGCCGGCGACGGCCGCCGCGTCCTCGTCGTCGACTGGCAGGTGTCCTCCATCCGCACCATGGCGATCGCCGCCGCCGCCCGCCGCCACGGCCACCACGTGACGCTGGCCCACCCGCAGCCGGCAGCCCAGACCGAGGAGCTCCTGGGATCCTGCGGGGTCGAGGTGTGCGGCTGGGAGCGGGCACCCGCCGACGGTGAGGCCCGGGGGGAGGGATGGCGACGGCAGTGCGCCGGCTACCTGGCCCGGCTCTACGCCGAGCAGCCCTTCGACGCCGTGGTCCTCGGCCACCAGGCCGCCGGCATGGTGGCCGACGTCCGGCGCCTGCTGCCGGCCGCCCACGTGGTGGTCGACGCCGACTACGACCCGGCCCGGGCCGGGAGCCTGCCGGCAGCCGGGGCCGACCTGGTCCTCTCGGCCCTCCCCGCCCCAGGGCGGAGCGCCGGGCCGGCGGTGCCAGCGGTGGCGACGCTGGCGGTGGCGGTGGCGGTGACGTCGGCGTCGGCCCCGTGCCTCTACCCGCCGGTGGCCCCCGTGCCCTACGAGCTTCGCACCGGCGTGTGCGTCGTCGGCGACTTCGGGGCGGCGGGCGACGGCGACGTGGCCCGGTGGGAGAAGGTGGCGGAGGCGCTCGGCTCGCTCCCGGACCGGCCCCCGGTGGCGATGGTCGGCGACGACGTGGGCGGGCGGTTCGTCCGGGTGCTCCCGGCCGCCGTCCCCCTGGGCCCTCTGGCCGACCCCCGGCCCTGGCTGCGCACGGCGCGGGTGGCGGTGGTGGCGGTCGGTGCCGGTGCCGAGCACTGGCTGGCGGTGGCGGCCCTGTGCGGGACCCCGGCCCTGGTCGTGCCCGAGGATCCCGTCGGCCTCGACCAGGTGGCGCCGGCGGTGGCCGCCCTCGCTGGCCCCGGCCAGCCCGAGCTGTGGGCACGGTTCGCGCCGGCACCGCAAAGCGCTCCGCCCGCCCCCGAGGCTCCCGCCCCCGAGGCATCCGACCCTCTGGCTTCCCTGCCGGCGGCGTACCGGCGCCACGCCGACCCCGGTCGGGCGGTGGAGGTCCGCCGGGGCTGCCCGCCGGACCTGGCCCCTCCCACCGGCGGGCGCCTGGCCATCGAGCTGTCCTGGCCCTTCGGTGGCCTCCCCACCGAGTGGCTCGGCCCGATCCGCGACTTCGCCGACGAGATCTGGGTGCCCGGGGCCTGGGCAAGGGACCAGGCTGTGCGGAGCGGCGTCGACGCCGACCGGATCCGCGTCGTGCCGCCGGGTGTCGACGGCGAGCTGTTCAGCCCCGACGGGTCGGCGTCCCCTCTCGCCACGGCCAAACAGACCAAGCTGCTGTTCGTCGGTGACTGCTCGGACCGCAGCGGTGCCGATGCCCTTCTCGAGGCGTACCTCACGACCTTCACCGCCACCGACGACGTGTGCCTGGTCGTCGGCACCGCCGGTACGACCGGCGGCGGTTTCGGGGCGGAGGTCCGCAGTGCGGCCACCGGCACGGACGGGCGGGCAGAGGTCGAGGTCGTCGACGGCGACCTGGATGCTCCGGCCCGGGCCGCGCTGTACCGGTCCTGCGACCTGCTGGTCCACCCACACCGGGCCGACGCTTCGCCCCGGACGGTGCTCGAGGCGATGGCCTGTGGCCTGCCCGTGGTCACGCTCGACGGCGGCGCCTGCCGCGACGTCTGCGACCGGCGGACGGGCTGGCTGGTCGCCTGCCGCCAGATCCCGGTGGACCCGGCCGCCGCCGGGGTCCTCGCCGGAAGGCTCGTCCAGCTCGAGCCGGACCGGGCGAGCCTGCGCACCGCGCTGCGCCAGGCGGCGGGCGACGCCGAGGACCGGCTGCTCAAGGGGCTGGCCGCCCGGGACCGGGCGTTGACCCGCTTCACACTCGACCGGGCGGCCGAGGCCGCCGCCGGCCGGCGA
The DNA here is from genome assembly GCA_050743865.1 of Acidimicrobiales bacterium. GTDB lineage: Bacteria > Actinomycetota > Acidimicrobiia > Acidimicrobiales > RAAP-2 > DAHUZJ01. The sequence continues at coordinate 53,902 of JBOGGE010000232.1, read as the reverse complement.
GCCGTCCCGTGCCCCACGCCGGTCGGCCGGAGAGCGGAGCCGCTGTGCCCGTCAGCGTGATCCTGCCGGCCTACAACGCCGCCCGTTACGTCGAGCAGGCGGCGCGGAGCGTCCTCGACCAGACCCATGGCGACCTCGAGCTGATCGTCGTCGACGACGGCTCCACCGACGACACCCCGGCCATCGCCGACCGGCTGGCCGAGGGTGACCGGCGGATCTCGGTCGTGCACCAGCGCAATGCCGGGACCGGCGCCGCCTGCAACGCCGGTCTGGACCGCGCCACCGGGGACTTCGTCACCTGGCAGGCGGCCGATGACCGCTCGGCGCCCAACCGGTTGTCGATGATGCTGGAGGCACTGTCCGGGGGCGCCGACTACGCCCACTGCGACATGCTCCTCATCGACGACGACGACGTGCCGTTCGCCTACTGGCAGGGGAGGGCGATGCGGCCCGACGACGTCCTGCCCCACTACCTGACGGCGGGTACCCCGTTCAATTTCCCGACCCTCGTGATCCGGCGTGCGCTGTTCGACGCCAGCCGGTTCCCCGACCTGGTGATCGGCGAGGACACCGCCGTCGCCGCCGAGGTGCTGCCCGGGCGGCCCGGGGCCTACGTGGCCGAGCCGCTCTACCTCTACCGGCGGCACGCGGCCCAGGCGACGGCACCGGGCGCCAACACCTACGCCTTCGCCGAGGTCGGCCTCCTGCTGGAGCGCCGGTTGCCGGTCGACCTGGTCCCCGAGGCCCGCTGGCCGGGCGGGACGCCGGCCGAGGAGGAGGTGGTAGCCCGGACGATCGCCGGGTTCAAGCTGGCCCGTCGCGGTGACGGGCCCCATGCCCACCAGGAGCTCTCCGCCCTCACCGCCCGCACGGCCGAGCTCCGCCCCGGCGTCGCCCGCCTGGGACGGGCACTGGTCAAGCTGGCCATGCACTGCCCCGAGGACGCCCTCGCCCTCCTGGCACAGGCCGACGGACCGGCGGCGGTGCTGGCCAATTACCGGGGGGAGGCGCTGGCCATGGCCGGCCGGCGGACGGAGGCGGTCGACGAGTACTTCCGGGCTCTGCAGCTGTCCCCGTCCTACGCCGAGCCGATGGCCAACCTGCGGAGCCTGGGTGGCCCCGGGTTCCGGCCGATCGACCCCAGCCTCGAGCGAGACGGCGGACGGGGGGCGGGGACGGTAGGAGCCACCACCGGCACGCCGGCGCCCCGGGGCTCACGGCCCGAGCCGCTCGATCTCCCCGACGCGCCCTCCGCCGTCGACGCCGCCAAGGCGGCGTGGCTCCGGCGGTCAGCCGATGCCTGCGGGCGCCCGTGGCCGGCGCTCCGCCGTTCGGCACCGCCGGCGGACCGCCTGCGGGTGGTGTACCTCATGCCCCGCACCGACCCGTGCGGGGGAGCCCGCATCATCTTGGAGCACGTGTCCCGGCTGACCCGCCGTGGCGATGACGTCGTGGCGCTCTCCTACTCCCCGCCGCCGTCATGGTTCGGTCAGGACGTGCCGTTCGTGCACGTCCCCCTGGGCCAGCCCCTCGACCAGGCCATTCCCCCGTGCGACGTCGTCGTCGCCGGGTACTGGGAGCAGGTCGCCGCCGCCCGCCGCCAGGGCATCGCCCCCGTGGTCCACCTGGAGCAGGGGGACGCCCACCTCTACGACGCCATCGCCGGGCCCACACAAAAGATGGTGGCGGAGCGCCTCGGCGCCGCCAGCCTGACCATCGCCGTCGGACCGGCCGCCCGGGACGCCCTGGCCGGCCGCTACGGCGTCGGCGCCGAGCTGGTGCCCAACGGCATCGACCTCGACCTCTTCCACCCCGACGAGGACAGAACGTTGCCCGAGCGCAGCGCTCCCCACGTGCTCTTCGTCGGCTGGGACGGCAACGAGTTCAAGGGCGTCGACGTGCTGCGCCGGGTGGCCGCCGGGCTGGCCCAGAGCCACCCGGCAGCCCGCGTGGTGTGGGTGACCCCCCGGCCCCCGGTCGGTCCCCCGGTCGGCGAGGTCGTGGTGGCGCCGTCGCAGGCGGCCCTGGCCCGGATCTACCGGCAGGCGACCGTCTACGTGGGGGCATCGCGCTACGAGACCTTCCCGCTGCCGCCGCTCGAGGCGATGGCGTCGGGCGCGGCCGTGGTCTCCACCGCCAACCCGGGGATCGGCGCCTATGCCGTGCACGGCGAGAATGCCCTGCTCGCTCCGGTCGACGACCATGCCGGCCTCCTCGCCCACGTCCGCCGGGTGCTCGACGATCCCGATATGGCCGGGCACCTGCGGGCCGCCGGGCTGGCCACCGCCGCCCGGTTCACCTGGCCCGAGGTGATCGACCGCCTCCACGACCGGTACCGGCAGCTGGCGGCGTCGGTCCCGTGCCAGCCGTCCCCCGCTGCCATCGGCCTCGACGGGCTGGTGTTCGAGCACCCGGGCGACGAGGAGCGCCTGGCACGCCTGGCCGCCGTCTGCCCCACCCGGCACGCCGCCGTCCCCGTGTCGCGGCCGGTCGTCGACGACCTCCGGCTGGTCCGCTGGGAGGAGGTGGTCACGTGCACCGGCCGCCCGGAGGGGACCACCCGCTTCTACCTGCCGACGCGCAGCGAGGCCCCGCCCGACGGCTCGCCCTGGCACAAGGGCATCGAGCTCCTGGCCGGGGGGGACGGAGCGCGGGCGGTCGAGTGGTTCAGCGCTCAGTACGGCCTGGCTGACCCGGATGGACAGGCGGTGGTCGGCCGTTGGGTGGTGCTGGCGCTGGTCAAGGCCGGCCGGGCGGCGGAGGCGGCCGGTCTGGCGGCGAAGATGGCGGCCGCCTACCCGACCCACCCCGACTACCAGTTCCTGGCCGTCCTCGCCGCCCGGGCGGCGGGGATCGAGGTCGATGGCAGGCGCGCCCTGGCCGTCACCGAGGTGTTGGAACGCGGCGCCTTCCACGACGAATGGTTCGACCAGGTGCGCTCACTGCTGTGGGCTGCCCTACCGGGATGACGACCGTGGCGGACGAGCCGGCCACCGTCGATCCCTCGGCCACCGTCGAGGCCGGCGCCGACCTCGGGGCCGGCGCCAGCGTGTGGCACCACGCCACGGTCCGCGCCGGGGCGCACGTGGGCCCCGGCACGGTCCTGGGCCGAGGGTCGTACGTCGGTGCCGGTGTCCACGTCGGCGCCAACTGCAAGGTGGAGAACACCGCCCAGGTGTACGAGGGCTCGGAGGTGGCCGACGGGGTCTTCGTCGGCCCGGGAGCCATCCTGGCCAACGACCGGCTCCCCCGGGCCATCACCCCGGACGGACGGCTCAAGACCGCCGCCGACTGGGAACGTTCGGGGGTGCGGATCGGCGAGGGGGCGTCGATCGGCGCCGGCGCCGTCCTCCTCCCCGGGGTACGGGTCGGCGCCTGGGCGATGGTGGCCGCCGGCGCCGTGGTGTCCACCGACGTGCCGGCCCACGCCCTCGTCATGGGCTGCCCGGCCCGCCAGCGCGGCTGGGTCTGCCGGTGTGCCCGCCAGATCGAGGGGCCCGCCACCTGCGCCACCTGCGCCACCTGCGGGGCCCGCTACGAGGTCGACGGGGATCGCTGCCGCCAGCTGCCGGCCGGGAAGGGGAACCGGTGAGCGTCGTGCGGGTGGGCCTGATCGGCTACGGCTACTGGGGGACCAACCTGGCGAGGAACGTCGCCACCACGCCGATGCTGCGCCTCGCCGCCGTGGCCGAGGCCGAGGCCACCTGCCGGGCCCGGGCGATCGCCGAGCACCCCGCCGTCCCGGTCCACGACGACCCCGAGGCCCTGCTGGCCCGGGACGACATCGACGCCGTCATGCTCGCCACCCCGGCGTCGACCCACGGGGAGCTCGGGATGGAGGCCCTCCGGACCGGACGGCACCTCTTCGTCGAGAAGCCGCTCGCCCTCGACCGCAAGACGGCCGGCGTGCTGGTCGACGAGGCCGCCCGCCGGGCCAGGGTGCTCATGGTCGGGCACACCTACCTCTACTCGCCGGCGGTGGTGTACCTCCGCCAGCTGGTCGAGGCCGGGGTGTTCGGGGACCTGCGGTACCTGCACAGCCAGCGGCTGCTCGGCCAGGCCCGCCCGGACTGCGGGGTCCACTGGGATCTGGCCTCCCATGACGTGTCGATCATCCTCTACCTGCTCGGCGAGCGCCCGGCGCAGGTGTCGGCTCGGGCCTTCTGCCACCTGGACATCGAGCACCACGACACCTGCTTCGCCAACCTGGTCTTCCCGTCGGGGATCGACGCCAGCATCCACGTGAGCTGGGTCAACCCCACCAAGGTCCGGCTGCTCACCGCCGTGGGCACCGAGCGGATGGCCGTCTACGACGACGTGCCGCTGGACGGCAAGATCACCCTCCACGACGTGCGCCTGGACGACATCGGGCCGGGACCGTCGCCCGCCTACGCGCAGATCCCCTACCGGACCGGGGCGGGCGCCAGCCACGTGCCCAGCCTCCCGGTGGCCGAGCCGCTCCGCCAGGAGGTGGAGGCGTTCAGCCGGGCCTGCGCCCTGGGCTGCGACCCGCTGTCCGGCGGGGCGTTCGGGCTCGACGTCGTCGCCGTCGTGGAGGCGGCGCAGGAGTCGGTCCTCCAGGCCGGGCACCCGGTCACCGTCGACTGGGGAGCCGACGGCCCGTGAACGTGCCCTTCCTCGACCTGGCCCGGCTCCATCGCACCCTGCACCACGAGCTGCAGGCGGCCGTGGCCGAGGCGGTGGCGGGATCGCTGCTGGTCGGCCCCGGGGCCAGCCGTCCCTTCGAGCAGGCCTTCGCCGCCGCCCACGGTCGGGCCGGGGCGGTCGGGTGCGGCTCGGGGACCGACGCCCTCGTGCTCGCCCTCCGGGCGTCGGGGGTCGGTCCCGGCGACGAGGTGGTGGTGCCGGCGATGACCTTCGTGGCCACCGCCGAGGCCGTGGTGCGGGTCGGGGCCGACCCCGTGCTGGCCGACGTCGACCCGGGCACGCTGCTGTTGACCGATGCTGGGTTGACGGCGGTGCGCACGGCGCGCACGAAGGCGGTGGTCCCGGTCCACCTGTACGGCCACGTGGTGCCCCCGGGCGTGATGGCCGGGTGGGCCGCCGACGGGCTCACCGTGATCGAGGACGCCTGCCAGGCCCACCTGGCCACCTGGCGCGGCCGGCGCGTCGGCGAGGCCGGCACGGCCGCCTGCTTCAGCTTCTACCCGGGCAAGAACCTCGGCGCCCTGGGCGACGGGGGGATGGTCGCCTCCGACGACGAGGCCCTGCTGGCCCGGGTGGCCCGGCTCCGCGACCACGGCTCGGACCGCCGCTACGTGCACCACGAGGTCGGACTGTGCTCGAGGCTCGACGGCGTGCAGGCGGCCGTCCTGGCCGTGAAGCTCCCGCACCTGGCCGGGTGGAACCGGCGCCGGGCGTCCCTGGCCGACCGGTACCGCCGGTCGCTGGGCGGGGCGGTGGAGCTGGTGCCGTGGGAGCCCGGCGCTGTCCACCACCTCCTGGTGGCACGGATCACCGGGGGCCGGCGCCACGAGGTGCGGAGGCTGCTCGAGGCGGCCGGTATCGGAACCGGTGTCCACTACCCCGTGCCGCTCTCCCGCCAGCCCGCCCTGGCCCGTTGGCGCCGGGGCTGCCCGGCCGCCGAGCAGGCGGCGACCGAGCTGCTGTCCCTGCCGATGGACCCGCTCATGACCGACCGGGACGTCGACCTGGTGGTCGAGGACCTCCTTTCGGCGATCGGGCACCGGCCTGCTCAAGATCGGGTGCTCGCACGTCGATAACCAGAGTGCGGACGCCAGGACGGCGGAGCAGAAGCACCTGCGACGGAACAGCAGGCACTGGTCCGAGTCTGTCGACCTGGTGGGGCAACGCATGAACGTGAAGCAGCGGATGGGCCTCTTCGGGGTCCCGGCAATGGTCATCGCCATCGTGGTGATGCTCGTCGTCCCGATGCCGACGTTCCTGCTCGACATCCTCATCACCCTCAACCTGTCGGCCGCCCTGGTCGTGATGCTCACGACCATGCACGTCCGCCGGGCCCGGGACTTCTCCGTCTTCCCGTCGATGCTCCTGGTGGCGACCATGTTCCGGCTTGCGCTCAACGTGAGCGTGACGCGGCTGGTGCTGCTGCACGGCTACGCCGGCACGGTCGTCCAGGCCTTCGGGTCCTTCGTCGTCGGCGGCCAGATCGTCGTCGGGATCGTCATCTTCATGATCCTCATCGTCATCCAGTTCGTCGTCGTGACGAGCGGCGCCGGCCGGGTGTCGGAGGTGGCAGCCCGGTTCTCACTGGACGCCATGGCCCCCAAGCTGGTGGCCATCGACGGCGAGCTCAACTCCGGCCTGATCGACGAGATGGAGGCCCGTCGCCGGCGCAAGGAGATCGACGAGACGTCGGAGTTCTACGGCAACATGGACGGGGCGAGCAAGTTCGTCCGAGGTGATGCCATCGCTGCCCTGGTCATCACCTTCATCAACCTGCTCGGCGGGTTCGCCATCGGCGTGCTGCAGAACCACGACACGGTGGGCGCGGCGATCCACACCTACAGCATCCTGTCGATCGGCGACGGGCTCGTGTCGCAGATCCCGGCGCTCCTCCTCTCCATCTCGACCGGCCTCATCGTGACCCGCGGCGCCACCGACGAGGACGACTTCGGTTCCGACGTCACCCACCAGTTCGGCAACCAGCCACGGGCCATCCAGGTGGCCGGGATGGCGATGGTGCTCCTGGCCCTGATCCCGGGCCTCCCCCACATCCCGTTCCTTCTCGTGGGCGCCGTGCTCATCTACCTTTCCAGCCGCATCCGCAAGTCGGTCGCCGCCGACAAGGCCAAGACCGAGAGCGAGGCGGCGCAGGTGCAGGCCCCGACCGACACCCCCCAGGCGCTGGCGGCGGAGATCCGGGTCGAGCCGCTCCAGCTGGAGATCGCGCCCAACCTGGCCCCGCTGGCCGACCGGGGTCAGGGCGGCGACCTGCTCGACCGGATCCGCGGGCTGCGGCGCAAGCTGGCCTACGACAAGGGCATCCTCATCCCCAAGGTGCACACCCGGGACAACATCGAGCTGCCGCCCAGCACCTACGCCATCCGGGTCCACGGGGTGGAGGTGGCCCGAGGCCAGGCACCGCCGGGCCGCATGCTGGCCATCGGCCCGGGGCTGGAGTCGCTCCCCGGCGATGCCACGATCGAGCCGGTCTTCGGCCTCCCGGCCAAGTGGATCCCGGGCGAGGCCCGCCAGGAGGCCCTGGCCGCCGCCGGCATCACGGCCATCGACCGGTCCTCGGCCATCATCACCCACCTCGGCGAGGTGGCGTCGGCCCACGCCGGCGAGCTGCTCTCCATGCAGCAGGTGCGGATCCTGGTGGACGTCTGCAAGGGGACCGATCCGGTGGCGGTGGAGGAGATGACGGCGGCCCAGGTGGGCGTCACCGACCTCCACCGGGTGCTCGTCGGCCTCCTGGAGGAAGGGGTCCCCATCCTGGATCTGGTGCGGATCGTCGAGGCGGTCACCGAGCGGGGCCGGGTGTCCAAGGAGACGGAGGGGATGATCGAGGCGGCCCGGCAGGCGCTCGGGCCCTCGATCACCGTCCTGCACGCCAAGGACCGCAAGCTGGCCGTCATCACCCTGGACACGGCATTCGAGCAGTCGCTGGTGAACGGCCTCCGCCACGCCGACGGTGCCTCGGTCCTGGCCGTGGACGGGCTGGTCCTCGAGCACCTGGTGGCCGAGACGCGCGCCGCCTTCGAGCAGGCCGGTCGGACCGGGCAGGAACCGGTGCTGGCCGTGGCCGCCGCCCTCCGGCCGGCCCTGCACCGGCTGTTGGCCGCCGCCGTGCCCCGGCTGGCGGTCATGTCCGTCAATGAGATCTCCTCCCACGTCCAGATCGAACGAAGCGGGGTGGTGAGCGGTGCCAACGCAGCAATTGGTGTATGAGGGCACGGACCTCAAGGAGCTGATCGAGCGGGTGGTGGACGAGCACGGCCCGGCCCGGATCCGCCCCCCCGAGCGGCGGCGCAAGGGCGGCGTCCTCGGCTTCTTCGCCCGCGAGGTGTACGTCATCTCGGTCGATCCCGATGCCACCCGGCAGGCGGGCGGCGGCCAGCCGGCGGCCGCACCGGCCCGGGCGGTAGGTGCCCCGGCACCAGGGAGCAGGGCGGGAGGGGCACACGCCACCGCCTCGCTACCGGCGCGCCGGTCGGCGCCCGTCCAGGCGGCCACGGTCCCCAGCTCCCTGTCGGCGCTCATCGATGGCACCGAGGACGAGCTGGTGCTGGGCAGCGGTCAGCAGGGCATACCGGTGGCCGCCGCCGGCCAGGCCGGCACGACCCCGCCCGCGGTGCGTTCGGTCAAGCCGTTCAGCCAGGTGCTCACCGAGGTTGCCAGCTCTCTGGGCGAAGAGCCGGGGACCTACCGGGTCGATCCCGGGCGGCTGCGCCGCGTCACCCGGACCGAGCAACCCCTGCCGAGCGCGCCGCCGTCCGCCAACGGCCTGCCGGCGGCCACCGGCCTGCCGGCGGCCACCCAGACCATCGAGCCGGCACCGGCGGACCCGGCACCGGCGGTTCCGGTACCGGCTCGCCCGGCCCGTCCGCCCCTCCCGGTCGAGCCCGCCCCCCTCAATGCCGCCCTGGTCGAGCTCCTCTTGGCCGCCGGCTTTCCCCGAGAGCTTCTCGGGTCGCCGCCGGCATCCGCACGTTCGACCCTGGAGTCGGCGTTCGCCTCGCTCCCCGCCCCGCCGGCCCTCCCCTCCGACCGCGGCGGGCTGGTGGCGATCGTCGGCGATGCCCGCCTGGTGCGACCGACGGCCCGGGCTGTCGCCCTGGCCGTCGGCTGCCCCCCCGATGAGGTTGCGGTCGCCGCGCCGGCGGGCGGCGCCGGGCACCCGACACCCGCGTACCGGGTGCGCACGGCAGACCAGGCGGCGTCGATGGCCAACGGCTGGCGCCGGGACCGGGTCGGGGTCGTCGCCGTCTACGCCCCACCACTCGGCTCGGACCAGCAGTGGACCCGCCAGGTATTGCGGGCGCTGCGGCCATCGTGTGTCTGGGGCACGGCCAGCGCCACCACCAAGACCGACGACGTCAGGCGGTGGGTGGCGGCGGTCGGCGGGGTCGACGCCCTGGCCCTCACGGACGTGTCCCGCACCGCCACCCCGGCGGCGGCCCTGGCCACCGGGGTGCCGGTGGCCAGGCTGGACGACGACGAGGCGACGCCGGGCCGCTGGGCGGCCCTGGTCGCCGAGCTGGCGACGAGGCACTGAGGCCATGGGCGTGCGGCGGCCGGAGCTGGTGGTGGCGGCGGCAATCGTCCTGTGCCTGCCGTCCCTCCCCTCGGTGCTCGACGGCGGGCTCAGTCCGGCCGGCGCCTTCTTGCGCTTCGCCGTGGCCATCGCCCTGTGCTGGGCGGCCGGAGCCGTGATCGAGCGGGTCCTCGACACCTACTCCCGCCAGGCCCGGCAGGCCGAGATCCGCCGCGCCGTCGAGCAGGCGCGGGCCCGGTTCGGCAATCCGGCCAACGAGGGGGCGGGGGCGGAACCCAAGGAACGCTGAGCCGGAGCACCGTGCCGAAGCACTGAGCGGTCCGCCCGCCGGGCTACGGTTGGGCACTGCGGCCGGGAGAAGTGGTGCCCGGCGGTCCAGGAGGGGGCTCAGATGCTGGTGCTCAACCGGCGCCCAGGGGAGTCGATCGTCATCGAGCAGGGGATCCACCTGACCGTGCTCTCGGTCACCGACCACCGGGCGTGGCTGGGCATCGAGGCCCCGGGGGTCGACCCTCCGGTCCGGGTGTCGGCGACCGCCGTCTCCGAGGACGGCGCCAGGCTCGAGATCGGCGCGCCGACGTCCATCGCCGTCGACGGCGACGACGTCCGGGTCGAGGTCGGCGGCGAAGGGCATCCGTCCCTCGCCACCCAGGCCACCTTCTCGCTCGCCCGTCGGGTCGGCCAGTCGCTCGCCGTGGGCGACGGGCTCCGGGTGGGGATCGGCTCGGTGGCCAAGGGCAACCCCTGCCTGACCATCGAGGGACCGTCCTTCGGCTCCGGGGTGCGGATCACCCTGATCCGGCCGGCCGGGAGCTACGTCCGCATCGGGGTCGAGGCTCCGGACCGCCGCGTCTACCGCAAGGAGCTGTGGGACGACGTCGTGGCGGCCAACCGGGCGGCGGCCGGCGAGGGCGACGACCTCTCGTCGCTGCTGGCCGGCGAGAACACCCCCGGCAGCTCCGGCCACCCCTCCCCCGCCTGACCCCTTCCGGGGTCGGGCGATCCCGCTACCGGGGTCGGGCGATCCCGGCGTCGACGGGCACCATCACCCCGTAGTCGGACTCCTGGAGCACGACCTGGGCCGCCAACTGGGTCGTCCGGTTCACCACGATCGGCCCCATCAGGTTGACCACCGGCGTCGGGACGCCGTGGCGGCGGACGATGCCCAGGACGGCCACGTCGGCGGCGTCCTTCAAGTCGAGCAGCCGGCGGTCGGAGTCGGGGATCTCGATCACGTAGTCCCGGAAGATCACGCCGGGCGGGACCACCACCAGGCGGAGGTCCGGCTCGTCCATCGACACCAGTGAAGCGTAGGGCTCGTACTGGGTCCCGAGCGGGCGGAGGGCGTAATGGAGCGACCGCTCGAGCCCGATCAGGGGCCGGACGAAGCGGAGCACCAGCTCCCCCGGCGCCTCGGGCACCACGCCGGCCGGCGTGTCGGCAGTCCCTACGGACGGGGCTTCGGCGAGCATGTCAGTCACCTCTCTCCTCACAGGTAATTGATCAACGAGTCGGTCTTGAGCTGTGACGTCACGTACAGGGCAGCCTGGTACGACGTCTGCTGGAGCTGCAGGTTCGTCAACGCCTGGGCCATGTTGACGTCCTGGGCGTCGCCCAGCTCCTGGCCGAGAGCGGTGGCCGAGGCCGTGGCCTGGGTGGAGAAGCCCTGCATGGACTGCTGGTCCGCTCCCAGCTTGCCGGCTTGCGCCTCCACCACTCCCATGGCGGTCTGCAGGTCGGCCAGCCCTGTGGTGGCGGCCTGGCCGAGCGACGCCGTCGTCCCGGTCTTCAGGTCTGTGAGGACCCGGGCCAGGACGCCGAGGTTGCCGGAGACCTGGCTCAGGAGGCCCGTGGTCCCCGTCCCGAAGATCGTGGGCCCGGCCACCGACACCGCCACCTTGGTGTCCGGCGCCACCATCCGGGTCGGCGGTGTCCCGGCACCCAGGTAGGAGCCTGTTGTGGAGTAGGCCTGTGTCGGCTTTCCGGTCCCCGAGAAGATCGCCTGGCCGGCGTACTGGGTATTGGACAGGTTGACGAGCTCCTTGAGGGCGCCTGTCACCACATTGGTCAGGCCGGCCACGGCCGACGTGTTGCCCGAGAGCTCGTCACCGGTGATGCTCTGGACCGCGCTCTCCACCCGCTGGAGCACGTTGAGGACCGAGCTGACGGTCGAGTTGGCCAGGCTCAGCCAGCTCATCCCGTCCTGGGCGTTTGTGGCGTACTGGTTGGCCCGGGTCACCCCCGACTGGAGCTGGAGGATGTTGGCCGCCTGGGCGGGGTTGTCGGACGCCACGTTGACGGCGTAGCCGGTGGACACCTGCTTCTCGATCCTGGCCAGGGCCGACTGGTCGGCGTTCACGTTGCCGAGCATCGCTGTGGCCAGGACGCTGGGGGTGATGACGACCGGGATCGAGGCGTCGATTCCGCTCATGGTCACACCGCCTGCAGGAGCGACTGGATGGTGGTGTCGACCGTGCTCAGCAGCTTGGCCGAGGCCTCGTAGTCCTGCTGGTACCCGAGCAGGTTGGTCAGCTCGTCGTCGACGTTGACCCCGGTCACCGCCTGCAGCGCCTGCTGCGCCTGGGTGGCCACCGAGGTCTGGGCCTGGAGCTGGTTGTCGACGCTCTGGGTGTCCGAGCCGATGTCCTGGACCATCGTCTGGTAGGCGGCGTCGGGACCTCCCGTCTTCGTGGCTGCTGTATAGGGCAGCGTGCCCAGCTCGGCCATGGTCTGGGCGTTGCCGCCGTTGTTGGCCGCCGCCGCCGGTGTGCCTGTCGAGGAGGCGGCGATCAGGGAGGGGTCGGCCACCAGCGCCGCGTTGACCCCCAGCCCGGCCGCCCCTGTCCCCACGAAGAGCGGGTAGGGCGTCCCCGAGGCGCCGGTCGCCGTGTAGCCGGACGCAAGCTGGCCGTTGACCACGGTGGCCAGCGCGTCGGCCACACCGTCGAGCTTGCTCTGGTACTTCGGGACCGATGTGTTGACCGACGCCAGGAGGCCGGCGATCGACCCGCTGCCGACCGGTACCGCCACGCCCCCCGGGGCGGCGACGACCGACGTCTCCCCTGACGACGAGGTGACGGTCAGGCTGCTGGCCTGGTCGCCCTGGACCACCGTGACCCCTCCGATCGACACCATGGCCGTGCCGTCACCCTGGGTGCGCACCTCGACCCCGGCCAGCTGCGAGAGTGTGCCGATCACCGACCGGAGCTGGTCCTCCAGCTGGTTCGGGTTCCCCGCGCTCCCCTTGGTGGTGATGATCGACTGGTTGAGCGATGCCGCCTGGGTGAGGAGGGTGTCGACCTGGGACACCTGCTCTGTCAGCTGCTTCTGCGAGTTGGCGGCGATCTGCGAGAGCTGCGTGGCGGCTTCGTGGAAGCTCACGGCCAAGCTCTGCGCCTCGTCGACGACCTGGGTCCGGGGGGCGGACGAGGCCGGGTACTGGGCGATGGCGTCCCAGCTCGACCAGAACGTCGCTAGCTGGCCCGAGATGCTGGCGCTGGAGGTGGCGGCGGTCCCACCGGAGGAGGCCGACGCCGGCTGGGTCGCCAGCGGGAAGACGTTCTCGATGGCCGTCAGCGTCTGCTGGAGCGATCCCAGGTTGGCCATCGCCCCCTGCGCCTGCCAGTTGTTGGCCGACAGGAGGGCGCTGGTGGCCTGGGCCACAGTGGTGACCTCGACCCCGTCACCGACCCCCAGGAGGCCGCCACCGGGGAGGGCGTCGAGCTGGGCCGACTCCCGGACGTAGCCGGGAGTCTGGACATTGGCGACGTTCTCCGAGGTGGCGTCGATGGCCACCCGGTTGGCGTCGAGCGACGTGACGCCGATGCTGAGGGCCTGTGTCACCGATCAGGCCCTCGCGTCGAGCAGGCCGACGCTCCCGCTCACCGGTGCTGCGCTGCCCGAGGCGTCGTACCCCGACGGGACGTCGGCGCCCAGGAACTGCATGGCCGACACCGTCGCCGCGTGGCCGCGGGCCAGGAGCTGGCGGTTCGTCCGGCTGAGCTGGGCGACCCGCTCGATCGACCGCTGCAGGTCCTCGCGGTGCTGCCCGAAGATGTACCCCCAGGGCTCGGGAGCGGCCGCCGCCACCTCCCGCACCGTGGCCTCGGGCGACAGGCCGAGGGCGACGGCCCCCCTGCTCAGCGCCCCCCGGAGCGCCCGGTCGCAGCCCTGCACCGTCGCCACCGCCCGCTCCAGCTCGGAGGTCGTCTCGTTGAGCCACTGGTGGCGGCCGCCGGAGAGCACGATCTCTTGCACCTCGAACTTGAAGCAGAGCTGCCGAAGGGCCGAGAGCTGCTCGTCGAGGCAGCTGGCCAGGCGCTCGAGCGCACCCCGTGTCACCGGTTCCACACCTCCATGATCGGCAGGTCCTCCCTGGGAGTGAAGAGATTTGTCACTGCAGGATGAAGCTCGTGAAGTACACCGCGCTCACCTGCTGGGCGGCGCCGTCGACGGGGCCCAGCACCTGCTGGAACGAGGTCAGGAGCTGCTGGAGCAGGGCGGTCCGGCCGGCCGGCGCCAGGAGCCCGGGATAGGTCTGGTCTCCCAGGTCGGCGATGGCGGCGTTCTTGAGCTGGGGCTGGTCGGCAGTGATCTTCTTCGTCTGGGCCGGCTTGGTCAGCTGCAGGTCGATGCCGGCCTGGACGATGTGGCCGTCCACCGTGTTGACGGTGAGCGTCCCGATCGACGTCACCTGGCCCGGCGGCACCGGTTGGCCCGCCTTGTAGACGACCTTGTGGGAGCGCCCCTTGACCATGTAGCCGCCGGCGAGGACGACCACCGCCACGGCCACGGCGACGAGCTTCTTCTTGCTCTTCTTCGGGGTCTCCTCGGCCCCGGCCCCGGCCGGCCGTGCGGCGCCGGGTCCCGCCGGCTCGGCCACCCGGCTCTTGGGGGCGACGCCGATCGGTCCCCGGGGGACGCCGGGAGCGGCGGCGGCCTCGTGCCCACCGGGGGTGCGGCCGCGCCGGTCGGCGGCCACGCCGGGGCGCCGGCCGGTCGACGGTTCGGGGGCGGCGGTCATTGCGATCCCCCTGTGGCGCCTGTGGCCGCCGGCGCCGCCAGCCGGGCTGTGAGGATGACCACGTCGATCCGGCGGTTCTGCGCCTGGTTGGCCGGGGAGGTGTTGGGCACGGCCGGGTGGGTTGTGCTGTACCCGATGGCCGAGAGGCGGTTCTTTGTCAGGCCGTCCTCTGTCCCCAGCCGCTGGGCCACGTTGGCCGCCCGGGCCGACGAGAGCTGCCAGTTGGAGGTGAACGGCCCGCCGGTGATGGCCTGGTTGTCGGTGAACCCCTCGACGCGCACGGCATTGGGAAGGGTCCGCAGCACCCCGGCGATGGTGTCGACGATCCGGTCCCCGATCACTCCCAGTGTGGCCGAGTCGAGGGCGAAGTAGGACTTGTCGGCCAGCATCTGGACCACGACGCTCCTCTTGGTCACGGCCGTGGTGGCGGCCTGGGCCAGTCCGGCCGCCTGCAACGCCTGGTTGACCTCGGCGGCGATCTGGGCCAGCGGCTGGGCGCCGGGAGGCAGGGTGCCGGTGGTCGGCGGGGCCACGAGCGTCGTCGTCGTGAGGGTGGGGCGGGTCACCAGGCTGTTGAAGTCGGGCAGGAGGCCGCTCGACTTGGACTTGATGGGCGAGCTGCTGAACGTCTGGGTGATCCCGAGCTTGAAGGCCAGGAACTTCTTGGCGTTGATCGTGCTCAGGGCGAACAGGATGACAAAGAGCGCCAGGAGCAGGGTGATCATGTCGGAGTAGGTGAGCAGCCAGCGCTCCATGCCGGCCGCCCCCTCCCCCTCTTCGCCCGCCCCGCCCGACCGCCGCCGCCGGCTCATGCCGCCTCCGCCCGGCGGTCCGGGTACGAGTAGTCGCGGGCGCCGGTCGGCAGGAAGGTCTCCATCCGGGTGCGGACGATCCGGCTCGACCCCCCGGCCTGGATGGCCAGCAGGCCCTCCATCTGCATGAGCTTGACCTGTGACTCGGCGGCGCTGATGCGCTTGAGCTTGTTGGCGATGGGAAGCCAGAACAGGTTGGCCGACAGGACGCCCCACAGGGTGGCGGTGAACGCCGAGGCGATCGCCGGCCCGAGCGCACCAGGGTTCGACAGGCTGCCCAGCACGTGCACCAGCCCGATCACCGTGCCGAGGATGCCGAGCGTCGGGGCGAACCCGCCCAAGTCGGTGAAGAACTTGGCCCCCGTGCGATGCCGCGCCTCCATGGCGTCGATCTCGCTCTCCAGGATGTCGCGGATCTCGTCAGAGCTCCGGCCGTCGACCACCAGCTGGACCCCCAGCTGGAGGAAGCGGTCGTCGACGTCGCGGACCTCGTTCTCCAGCGAGAGCACGGTGCTGGCCTTGGCCGCCCGGGCCAGCTCGACCATGGTCTCGATGGCGGCGTCCAGCTCGGAGACGACACTTCCCATCGCCTGCTTGAAGACGGCGCGGACACCCTTGACCTCGCTCTTCAGGACCCCGGCGAGCGACGCCGCCAAGGTGCCGCCGAAGACGAGGATGAGGGGCGCCGGCTTGAACAGGACGGCCGGGTTGCCGCCGTCCATGAGCATCGACAGGATGACGCAGACCATCGACCCGCCGATGGCCATCGGGGTGAGCTTGTCCTTCTTCATCGACGGCCGCCCGGTGGTGCGTCTCCCGGCACCGGCCGGAGGAGGCGGAGCTCGCCGGCGCCGTCGCCGACCGTCTCCTCGTGACCGGGTCCGCCGGCGCCGTCGAGACCACGCTCGAAGTTCTCGGGGTCGCCGGGGTCGTCCAGGCGGGCGGGGTCGTCCTCGTCGTCGGGCCCCTCGCCGCTCCCCGCCTCGGGCGCCGGCCGGGCGTCGAGCCGCCGGGAGAGGGCGAGCACCTCGGCCCGGTTCCGCCGGCACCGGCGGACGATCTCCTCGACCGGCTCCGACACGATGTAGCGGGCCCCACCCACCAGGGTCACCCGGGTCTCGCGATCGCCCTCGAGGCGCTCTATCAGCTCGTCGTTGATCGCCAGCCGCTCGCCATGCAAGTTGGTCAGGACGATCATCCGGGTCTCCCTCCGCTCCGTAGCGGCGCGTCCGTGCGCCCGAAGCTCACAGAGGGGATCGGCAGCTCGACCCCGCATCTTGAATCGGGGCGAGCAGGCTGGCGGCAATCCGGTGAATTGCGGTCCAGGGCTCGCATCCGTGCCGGATCCGGACTAGTTTCGCGTTCCGGGTATCTTTGGGGGAACGAGCCATAGGCGGAGGAGGGGTATGTCGGCCACAGCCGTGGTGTTGCCGCGGGAACGCGCCACCATCGGCGCGCGCTCCCGTCCGGCGCCGGAGGAGCGACCCACCGGTGAGCTGTGGCAGAGGTACCTGGACGGCCGGGACCCCGCCGCCCGAGCGGCGCTGACCGAGTCCTACCTGTCGCTGGTGCGTTACGTGGTGGCCAGGATGAAGCCGCTCCTGCCCGACTACCTCGAGCGCGACAACCTGGTCCAGTACGGCGTCTTCGGGCTGGTCGACGCCATCGAGCGGTTCCAGCCCAGCCGGGGGGTCCGCTTCGAGACGTTCGCCGTCCCCCGCATCAAGGGTGCGATCCTCGACGCCGTGCGGTCGAACGACTGGGCCCCCCGATCGGTGAGGGCCCGGGAGAAGGAGCTGGCGCTCGTCTCGGCCACCCTCGAGGCCCGGCTCAAGCGCACGCCCAGCACCGAGGAGATCCTGGCCGAGATGGGGATCAGCCGTCCCGCCTTCGAGAACCTCCGGGTCCAGGTGGCCCAGGGACGCCTGGCCGACCTCGACCAGCGGGACGCCGACCTCGTCCCGGACGACTCGACCGATCCCGCCGCCGCCTTCGAGCGGGCGGAGGAGCTACGGGTGCTCCGCCGGTGCATCGCCTCGTTGCCCGAGCGGGAGCAGCAGGTGCTCGCCCTCTACTACTTCGACGAGCTCACCCTCAAGCAGATCGGCGAGGTCCTCGGCGTCACCGAGGGGTGGGTGTGCAAGATCCATGCCAAGGCCATCCGGGCCATCCTTGACGACATGAGCGAGGCGGGATGACCTCGGTCCTCCGGCCGGCCGCCCGGCCGGTCCGCACCGGGCTCCTGTCCTACGCCGACCAGGTCCGGCTGGCCCGGTCCATGGAGGCCGGCCGGGAGGCCGAGCGGCGCCTGGACGGCACCCGCCGGCTCGGCGCCGCCGAGCGGGCTCGGCTCGAAGAGGCCGTGGCGGACGGCGACGTCGCCCGCCGGGAGCTCATCGAGTGCCACGCTCAACTGGTGCTCACCGAGGCGCAACGGTACGCCGGCAGCGACCGGCAGACACTGGTCGACCTGGTCCAGCAGGGCAACATCGGCCTGGTCCACGCCGTCGACCGCTTCGACTGGCGCCGCGGGGTCCGGCTGGCCACCTATGCCTCGAGGTGGATCCGCCTGGCCATCGCCTCGGACCGCCCGGACCTGGCCGAGCCCGGCCTCTTGCGACCCGACGCCTCGGTCGTGCGGGAGTACCGGCAGCGGGTGGCGTCGCTCGACGCCGGCCCCGACGGTCAGCCGGCTCGTCTCGCCGAGGCTCCGACCATCGAGCGCTCGCCCTCGCCCTCGCCCTCGGGGCCCATCCCCTGGGAGCTCATGTAGATACGGAGCCGGCTGAGGGCGCTCGCCCGGATCTGGCAGACCCGGCTCTCGGTGACGCCCAGGGTCCGTCCGATCTCGGCCAGGGTCATTCCCTCGCCGAAGCTCATCGCCGCCACCGCCCGCTCCCGTTCCGGCAGGCGGTACATGGCCGTCTGCACCATGGACCGGGCCTCCTGGGCCAGGTAGGTGTCGAGGGGCTCGTCTTGGCTGCCGCCCGCTGCCCGGGCTGGGACGTCGCCGCCGGACGCCTCGTTGACGTCGAGCGACGCCACCCTGGCTGCGGCGATCTGGGCCTTGCTGGCCCGGAGGGCGCTGAGCTTGAGATCGAGGGCGGCCGCCTCCTCCTCCTCGGTCGGTGCCCGTCCCTGGGCCGCCGCCAGCTCGGCGTCGGCCTCCTGGATCTCCCGGGCCTTGCGGCGGACGCTGCGGGGAACCCAGTCGGCGGCGCGGATGCCGTCGTACACGGCGCCGCGGATGCGGTGGGCGGCGAAGGTCGGGAACTGGACCCCGCGCTGGGGGTCGAAACGGTCGACGGCGTCGATCAGCCCTTCGGCGCCGTAGCCCTCGAGGTCGTCGAGCTCCGCCTGACGGGAGAGCGTGGACGCCAGACCTCGCGCCACATGCTTGACCAGCGGGTAGTAGAGATGGACCAGCCGCTCGCGAGCGCGCCGGTCACCGTCCTTCTTCCACGCGCGCCACAGAGTGGCAGTCTCCTCGTCCTCTCGGCGTGACGCGTCCGGCACGGGGCTTGTCGGCGTCATTCCCCTCCTCCGTCGTTCGGCAGCGACTTCGGCCTTGCACGGGGGGTATCGGCGCCGCGCCGAGGGGACTTGACTGCACGGCTGCCGCAGGGTCGACGGGTCAGCGCCGCGCCCGGGCGCCTCCGGTCATCGGTTCATCCCGCTCGGCGGGGGTTCGTGCAGGAGGGGGCCGGCGACGCCGTCGCTCAGCGAAGTGTGGTCAGACGCGAAGGTCGAGCACCAGCTTGCCGCGGACCTCGCGCCCGGCCAAGCGGTCCAACGCCTCGTTCACCCGTTGCAGCGGCAGCACGTCGGCGACGCTGACCTCCAGCTGACCGTCGGCCAAGGCCCGGAGGGCCCCGGTGATGCCTCGGGCCAGTGCCTCGGCCGGTTCGATCAGGCCGCCGTAGCCCAGCACGCTCAACCCCTTGCGGTACAGGGCCTGGAGCGGCACCATGCCCTGCGGGTCGGCCGAGGTGCCGAAGATCACCAGCCGGCCGTGGGGCTCGAGCGCCTCGATCGCCGCACCCGTGAACCCCCCGCCCAGCGGGTCGAACACGACCGTCGGCCGCAGCTCGGCCACCGCCGGGCCGAGCTGGCCGGCGTCGGCTACCACGGCATGTTCGGCGCCGCGTGCCTGGATCCACGGCGCCTTGGCTTCACGCCCGGTGTGTCCCCAGACGACGGCGCCCAGGGAGCGGGCGAGCGAGAGGATCATGCTGCCGACGCCGCCGCTGGCCCCGAGGACCAGCACCCGATCCTCCGCGGTCACCCGGGCCAGCTCGGTGACCGTGCGCCACGCCGTCGCCCCCGCCACCCCGATTGCGCTCGCAGCGACCGGATCCACCCCGTCGGGGATGTCGACCATCGCCTCTGCCGGCACCGACGCCGCCCCCGCCCACAGCCCGTCCCGCCGGCTGGCCAGTCCGTGCCCCTGGACCACCACCCACCGGCCGCCGACCGTGCCGACGCCTTCGGACCCGATCGTCCGCGGGAGCGGCCCGTCGGGGGCCACCCGACCGAGCGCGATGTACCGGTCGACGGGGTTGACCCCGGCGTAGGCCAGGTCGACGACGACCTCCCCGCCGGTCGGCCCGACGAGCTCGGCCTCCTCCACGACGAGCGGCTCGCCGTGGGCCGTCAAGCGTGCTGCCGGCGTCCGCATCGGCACCTCCCGTCGTCTCCGCCGCCTGTCCCGGCGGCACCCTACCGCCCGGCCCGGGCGGTGCTGGCGAGCGCCGGTCCGACGAGGCGGCCGCCGGCGCGCTCAGCCGGCCTCCAGCAGGAACGGGGCGACGTCCTCCTCGACGGCGCTCCGCCCGGCCGCCCGGACCAGATGCTCGTAGCTGAGCGAACCCGGGTCGGCAGCGACCGCCAGCAATGCGCCTCCCAGCACCCGGACCAGCTGGCGCTGGTGGTCGTCGGCGTGCTCACCGTCCCGGCGGCGGCGAGGCAACAGGACCGGGCACTTGCCGGCCCGCAGCGCCATGACGGCGGAGCCGACACCGGCATGGGCGACCACCAGGTCGGCCCGCGACATGGCGTCGAACAGCTCGGCCGCCGGGAGCGTGGCCACCGCATCGATCCCGAGACCGCTCACGTCCGTGGACCCGGTCTGCCACAGCACCTCGACATCCTCGGGAAGCGCCCGGCGCACCGCCTCCACCAAGCGCCGGAAGCCGTAACGGCTGCTGCCTATCGTGACCACCACCCGCCGGATGGGCCTTCCCGGCGTTCCCACGGTGCGGAACCCGTCGAAGACCGAGCCTCGGAAGCGCCAGCGGTCCCGGGCCCACCAGCGGTACTGCCCGTAGCGGTGCACGCCGGGGATGCACTCGAGGATGCGGGCCGACAGTGACGGCGCATCGACACGGGCCGCGCTCTCGATGAAGTGGCAGGGGATGCCCCGGGCCCGGGCCAGGGTGAGGAATGGCACCGCCGGGAGCGAGCCGGTGCTCACGACGGCACTCCAGTTCCCCTGGCGCAGCACCTCGAACGCCCGGCCGGCAGTGGCTGCCGTCGCCCAGGCGTCACGAGGCTTGCTCTTTGGGATGAAGATGAGCCGCTCACCTCGCAGCAGCGAGCGGCTCTGCGGCGTGTCGGCGGTCACCCAGGTCACCTCGCCGGGCACGCCCACCAGCCGGGGACGGAGCATCCACAGCTCTTCCAGGTGCCCCCCGGCCCCAGCCACCAGTAGCGTCTGCACCCCTCTGGTGTCCCACCTGGCCGTCTCCCGGCCATCCCGGCGCCGGGCAGCCGCCCCCGAGACGCCGAAGGGACGGCGTCCTGCGACCCTGGTGCCGATGATCTGCGACGCCTCGGGCGGCCTGCGAACGGCGGCCGACGACCTCTTGTCCCTCGGTGGCGTCACCACCGCCGGAGCCCCGGCGTCGACCCGGGTCGCCCTCGTCCACTTCGGCAACCAGGGCGGGCTCGGGACCACGCGCCGGGTCGCCGTCTGGCGGGAGCTCCTGGCCGGGGCCGGCGTCGACGTCGTCGAGGTCAACCTCCTCGACCAGCATCGACGCCGGGCGCCCTCTCCCGCCACCGCCGTGGCCGCCCTGAGGGGCGTCGTCGTCCCCGAGGCCGCCGCCTGGTCCTCCCGGGGGGCCGCTCGGGCCATCCGGAGCTCGGACGCCGATGCCGCCGTCTTCGTGACCGCCCGGGCCTTCCACCCGGAGTTGGCCGCCGCCGTCAGGACCAGCGTCCTCGATCTCCAGGACCTGTTCAGTCGGAGCTACCGGGGACGGTCGATGGTCGACCGCCGGCCGGGGGCACGGACCGCCTGGAAGCTGCTCGCTTCCGTGACGGCGCGCTTCGAGGGCCGCCACCGTCGGGTTCGCACGGTCGCCGCCGGATGGTCGGAAGCGCGCGAGATCGGCGCCATCTGGATCCCCAACACGATGTCCGCCTCGGTTCCCTACGGCGCCATCACCGATCACTCCGGCGCGCCGGCTGACGTGCTCTTCTTCGGGAAGCTGGGGTCGTTGCCGAACATCGACGCCGTCCGCCAGCTGGCGGCGCTGTGGCCGCAGGTCGCCTCGGCCGTCCCCGGCGCCCGCTGCCTGCTCGCCGGCGCCGCCGGCGGTGGGGAGGTCCGCCGCATTGCGGCTTGCTACGGATGGCAGCTGGTGCCCGACTTCGCCGACGTCACCGAGCTCTGCCAGGCGGCCCGCCTCGGCGTGGTGCCCCTTCGCTACGCCAACGGCATCCAGAACAAGGTGCTGGAGGCGGCGGCTGCCGGTCTCCCCCAGGTGGTATCGGGCCAGGCCCTGCGGGGCCTGGCCCCGGGCTTCCCGGCCGCGGTGGCCGACAACCCGGCGGCGGCGATCTCCGCCGTCGCCGGCCTGCTGTCCTCCCCGGCCCACCGCCTGGACCTGGCGCGGCAGGCGCACGCCCACGTGACGGCCAACTACAGCGTGGAGCACTGGGTGGAGCCGGCACACGACCTCGTGACTGCGGCGGCTTGACGACACCGCCGTGAGCGGCGGCCGGCAGGGGTCACCGACCGGTCATGCGGTGCAGTGCCTCGGTCAGCCGGTCAACCACCAGCTCCCGGTGGCCGGCCGCCAGGAGCGCGTGGTCGAGACCGGCGATCGCCTCGACCTGCATGCCGGCCGACGACCCGGAAGCTTCCGGCATCCCTGCACCGTGCCGCCGGAACGGGCCGGCCTCCTGCTCGCCGCAGATGCAGTAGACCTGCACGCCTCGCTGGAGGAACCGGGCCCGCCAATCTGTCCGGTGACCCCTCGGGCGCCACCTCTCCCAGATCGCCCGCATCGCCGCCACCCGGTCGCCGGTCCGCTTGGGCAGCCGGGAGCGCAGCGCGACCGACCAGGTCGCCCGCGGAATGCAGAGCTGCCGGCGCTCTGAGATCCGGCCCCCGGCGGCGACCTCCGGCGGCACGAACCGCATCACCGGGTTGATCGCCAGTACCCCGAGCGGCGCCAGCTCCAGCGCGCTGTCCAGGGCCTGGTAGGCGCCCGAGCACAGGCCGACCAGCACGACGTCCTTCGGGTCCTCGGCCACGGCGGCCGCCACGTCGAGCACGTCGTCGAAGGCTTCGGGCGGCCTGAGCACCTGCTCCGCTTGGCCCTCCCGGGCTGGGCTCTCCCCCAGGCCGCTGAGATCGACGCGGACGCAGCGGAAGCCGGCGGCCGCCCATCGCCGGCCGAGGCTCACCCACAGCCTGCTCGGCCCGATATGGCTGTCGTTGCCACTCGACAGGAACACCACCACCGGTGGGCGCTCCGCCGCTCGCCGCGTCCCCGGCCCGGCCGGGGCCTCGGACCGGTCGGGGTCGGTCGGGGACAGTGGATCGGGCAGGGTCTCGACCCCGAAGAGGCCGAGCGGACCGAGCCGAACGGCCCGCTCCCGCACGGTACGCGCCTCACCACCCACCTCGACCGTCATCCGGGCGGCGTGACCGGCACGCCGCGCCGTGACGCCGACGTCGTCAGGCGTCAGGCGACGCGCGATGGCGCCGGTCGGTCGGTCGAGGTTGGCCGCAAGCCACCGACCGGCGAGGGCCAGCCCGCTCGCCGGTGCCCGGCGGGTGAACCGGCTGGCGTCCAGCAGCTCCTCCTGCTCACCCCGATCGAGGGTGCCGACGACGACTCGGTCAGGCTCTCCGACCGACCTGGGGGCCCGGTAGCCGGCCGGCAGGGAGCGACCGGGGCGCACCAGCACCAGCGTCCGGGGCGCCGGGGAGATGGCCGGCAGCCGGAGCCCGGCGATCTCGGCGGCAGTGGCCGGCGACAGCGCCATGCCGGGGACCTCGACGGCGCCGTCGCTCCGGCCGGCACCGCCGAGCTGGTCGCTCCCGAAGTGCAGCGCATGAAGGGAACGGTGCCGGCGGAGAAAGGTGCGCCCCGCCAAGCACGGATCCCACAGCACCAGCGCCTCGACGTCGCCGCGGCGCCCGGCGGCGATCGCCGCCAGGAGCGCTCCCATCCGCATCCCCACCAGGGCCACCGGGCCGGCGGCCAAGGACTGGGCGAGATCCATCGCCCGGTCGACGCTGGCCAGCCAGCCGGCCACCTGGTCGGGATCCGACGGCGAGCCAGCCGAGTCCCCGGTCCCCTGGTAGTCGAAGCGGAGAGCCAGGATCCCGGCGCCGGCGAGCTGGCGGGCCAGGCACAGGTACGAGGGATGGGTCAGCGTGTGCTCGAGGTACAGCGGCGGGCACAAGACGGCGGCGGCGCCGGTCGGCGCCGCAGGGGCGTGCACCCAACCGAGCAGGGGGGCCTCTTCGCCGCCGAACCACACCGGTCGCGCCGGATCGAGGTCGGCGGGGGCCGGCGGCGGCAGGCCGGCGGGGCCGAGCTGGCTCTCGGGGAGGGAGCGCCGGACGGAGGTCGGCTCGATGGCGCAGGCGTCGACGGTCATAGCCGCAACCGGCTGCGCAGGGACGGTGCCCAGCGAGTCGGATCGAGCCCATGGCGAGAGAGCAGGGCGATCACCACCCGGTCCACACCGAAGCCGATGCAGGAGCTGTGCGCCGTTTCGCCGGGCGCCGTCTCGATGCCGAAGGACCGGCCGAAGTGGTCGCCGTGGCAGTTGGCCGACAGGAGCGCCGTCGGCCGGCCGTCTCCGCAGACATCGGCGACCGCTTCGACCTTGAGCTTCTCGTCCAGCTGGCTGGCCGAGAGCATCCGGCCCGCCCGGCCGAAGAAAGGATCCGACGCCGGCACCGCCCGCACGTCCAGCCCGAGCGAACCCAGGATCGCCACCCCCCGTTCGAGGCCGGCGTCGCGGTGCAGCCGGGCGGCATCGGCGTCCCCGACGCAGACCACTTCGTGCTGCACGAAGCACTGCAGCCTGGTGGGCTCGTCGCTGGGCTCGTGGCGGAAGCAGTAGCTCGAAACGTCGAAGTAGCGGCCGGCGGCCGGCACGTTCCCGGTGCACTGCGGGTAGACGCCGTGGCAAGCAGCCGAGCAGAGGACGACTTCGGAGGGCACCAGCAGCGCCGGCCAGTCCCCGCCCACCTCGACCAGGTGCCGCAGCTCCCGATGCTCCCGTTCCCCGCCACCGAAGACGTGCACGGACCCCATGAGGTCCGGGAACGACTCGGCGTACCCGGTGGCGGCGAAGGTGTGGCGGGGCAGGAGCGGCGGGAAGTGCAGCTTGACCGATCGAAGCTCGGCCGCCCAACGGCTCACCAGCGCGCTCACCCCGTCGGCGAGCTGCTGGTACGTCGCCGAACGCCCGTACAGGCCGGGCACCCCGCTCGGCACCAGCAACCCCTCGTCGAACAATCGGTCGAGCAGGGTCGACCCCGACCCGTTGCTCTCACCTGTGGCCGTCACGGCCCGTTCCACCACCACCATGATCCCTCCTCCGTCTGCGATCTGCGATGCCGTTCCCTCGGCCCCGCCCGCCGGCCCGGCCCTACTGCCGCCGCCGGCGGCAGCGCTCAAGACGCCAGCGGCTCGTCCGACGCCACCAGCAGGCTCACCGCCCGGTGGATGGCGGCGATCGACCGGAACGTGTCCTTGTGCAACGTCGCCTGCGGGAACTCCATGTCGAAGGCCTCCTCGATCGTCAGCATCACGTCGACGCAGGCATGCGAGGTCATCCCGGCCAGGTACAGGTCGTCGTCGTCGCCCAGGCGGTCCACGTCGACGGCCAGACGGCCCTCCTCGGCCACGACCTGCCGAACCCGTTCCAAGCTCACGTCCGTGGTCATCCTCTCCTCCTTGCCTTTCGCATCGATCCCGTCGCCGTCACTGCCCCCGGGCCCACCGCCTCGCCCGGCCGGCACGTCCCGGCCACCACCGCCACTGCCAGCCCCGAGTGGTGGCTCAGGCTGACGCTCAGGTGCTCGACACCCCTGGCCGCGGCCAGGGTGGCGGCACCGCCGTGCAACTGAAGATCGCAGGAGCCGTCGTCGTTGCGGCGGACCTCGATGTCGCGCCACTCCGGGCGTGGTCCGACCGGTCGCAGGACCTTCAACGCCGCCTCCTTGGCCGCGAAACGGGCCGCCAGGGACTCCGTCCGGGGGCCGTCGGCTCCCCGGCAGCTGGCCAGCTCGTGCTCGGTGAACAACCGGTGCAGGTAACGGTCGCCCAGCTTGGCGACCGAGTCCGCCACCTCGGACACGGCGGTCAGGTCGACGCCGACCCGCACCGCGGTCAGGTCCACGGGCTCGGGACCGGCCTCGGGCGGGGGACTGAGCTCAGGCTTCATGGAGCTCCCCCAGGGCTCGGCGCAGAAGGTCGTCCACCTCTTCGGCCGAGCTGGCGGCGGTCTCCACGTACGACCACTCCATGGTCGGCGCCGCCTCGCCCCTCGGACGGGCGAGGGCGCCGGCAACGCTCGACGCCAGGCGGGTCGCCACCTCAGGCCCCCGGGCGGCACCGGGGGCGAGAGCGGTGGCGACCACGAAGGTCGACGGTTCGGCCCGGGCGATCGGGTCATCGAAGCGCAGGTCGCCTCGCAGAGCGTCGACGACGGCTCGCATCGTGGGCCCTCCGACCGGCTCACCGTGCACGCCCGGCGCCAACACGAAGGTCGCCAGCATCACGGGCCATCCGCTCCGCCGGGCACCGCCGAGCAGGCGCCCGGCCCGGGCCAGCATCACTTCCAGGCTCGCCGCCCCGGTGACGGCGTCCGGGGGGAGCAGCCAGCCGCCCGGGCCGGCGACCGCCGCCACCGACCGGTCCGGCACGGCGGGCGGGAACGTGCTCGTGACTGGAGAATCCGTGACCGGAGAACCCGTGACCGCCACCGCCGGCGAAGCCGGCACCGCCACCGGCACGGAGCCGGCGGCGCCGGCGGCAACCGACCGGACGGCGGAAGGGGCAGTTCCCCCGCCGGGCACGGAGCGCGAACGGCGGCCGGCCAGCGTCGTCCGGACCACGTCCACCAGCAGCCACAGCTCCCGCCGGGTGGCTGGGAGGGCCAGCAGCAGGAGCGTCGGGACCACGGTGACCAACGCGTCGGGGAAGGGCAGGACCGGCGCCAGGATCGGCGGCACCAGGGCGGCCAGGGGCAGCAGCAGCCGGCGGTAGCGCATCGGCGTGACCCGTGACGCCGATCGATGGCTCCACACGGTCGACACCAGCGCCAGCAGGCTGGCGTAGCCGTAGCCCACGACTCCCGTCGCCGGGACAAGCACCAGCGAGGCCGCCGCCAGGACGACCAGTTGGACGGTGGCCGCCGACGCCACGTCCAGGTTCTTGCCGGCGGACTGGAGGATGGTGCGCTGGACCAGGATCGGCACGCCGAAGACCGATGCCATCGCCATCACCACGAACAGCGGCACCGCCGGGACCCACGAGCTCCCGAACACCAGCGGGATGATCCATCGGGCGACCAGGCCGAAGGCGGCGAAGGGTGCCGCCGCCGCCACCATGAGGAGGAAGGAGCCCTCCTCCAGCGCCCTCGCCAGGCGGTCCGACCCGCCCCGGCGAGCCCGTGACACCGTGACCATGCCGACGCGGAAGACTCCCCGCTTGGTGAAATTGAGCATCCCGACCAGGCGACTGGCGAAGTTCACGTAGCCGACCCCGGCCGCTCCGGCGAAGGTGCCGACCACCAGGGCGACCACGAGCTGCGGACCGCTGGTCGCCCAGCTCGACAGCGAGTAGCCGGACCCGTGGCCCAGCATCTCCCGCACCGCCGACCAGGACCAGGTCAGGCGTGGGCGAAGCCCCGAAAAGGCGAGGCTGCCGAAGAACAGCCACCCCTGCCAGGCAAAGTAGCCCACCACCAGCGACCAGGGCCCCCAGCCGACCACGGCCAACGGGACGGCAGTGGCGTAGAGGACCACGTCGCCCCCGAGCTCCAGGATGCCCATCTCGCGGTAGCCGAACTTCCGTTCGATGCACGCCTGGGCCGGCGCCCACAGGACGTTGAGCGGAATCACGAGGAGCAACACCCGCAGCGGGAGGAGAATGCCCACCGGGCGCAGCAAGCCCCCAAGGGGAACGGTGGCCACCAGGCCGACGGCGGTGACCAGTAGCGAGCTGGCAACGAGGAAGGTGAACGCCTCGTCGTACCTCCGGCGCGTCGGCGGCGCCTCGGCGCGGATGAGGTAGACCTCGGTCCCCATCTGGGCTACCGCTGAGGCGAACAGCGCGAACGCGGCGGCAGCCGTGAAGATGCCGTACCCGGACGGGCCGATCTCCCGCATCGTCACCACGGCCCCGCCCAGGCGCACCACCATGCCCAGGAGCTCCCGGCCGGCGAGGTAGCCAGCGCTCCGGATGGCCAGCTCCCGCAGGGAACCGCTCGACCCGCTCGCCGGCTCGTCTTCCGGCGCGGCCTCCCTCGACTCGCCGGCCGACCGGCCCGGGCCGGTGCGGCGGAGGCCAGGGGCTACCGACGCCCGAGGGAAGAGGCTCGCCCGGGCCGGCCTCCGCATCACACCCCACGGAGCTTGCCCACCGCGGCGCGGAGCAGCTCGTCGGCGTCGCGGCGCTCGTCGAGGCCGGCCGTCACGTGAGCCGAGCGCACGACGACATCGTCGTGGGCGACGGCCGAGCGAACCGTCTCGGCGAGGTGCTCCTCCACGCCGACGCCGCTGGAGCTCCCGGGCACCAGCGGCACCACGGCAGCGAACGCGGTGGCGCCAATCCGGGCCAGCGGGTCGTCGAACCGCAGCTGGCCCCGTAGGGCATGGGCCGCCATCAGGCCGACCTCGTCGTCGATCCTCTCGCCGGCGACGAGCTCGATCACGACGAGGGCCAGCGAACCTCCACCGGAGCCGGCCGCCCCCAGCATCCGGCCCGCCCGGCCCAGCAGTGCCCCCAGGGGAAGCAGGCCGGTCGAGGGGTCCTCCCCTCGCAAGAGGTCACCGAGGGGGTCGGTCGCCGGCGGGAGCGGCGGCGGTCCCGCCTCCGCCCCGACCGACCGGTGCGCGACGCCGACGTCGGCGACCGCCCAGGCCGGCTCGGGGACGGCACGGGAGGGCGGGACCTGGGGTGACACCCGGTGCGGCTCCCCCAACAGCAGCTCGGGCTCTTGGGGCGTGGCGGGCCGGTCCCACGTCGGCTCGGGGCGGACCCCGGCGCTTTCCGGCTCGCGCTCGAGGACGGCCGACCATCCCGGGCCCGGCGCTCCGGCGGGGGCCGTTGTGGCGGTGGTGGTGGCGGGCTCGACCGTCCATGCCGGCTCCGGCTCGATCACCGCCCCGCCAGCCCCCGGTGGCGGCGCAGCCTGGGCGACAGCAGCGTCCTCGGAGATCTTGTGGCGGACCTCCTGGCGGGCGCGGAAGTACGACGACAGCCGCTGGGCAATCCGGCCCAGGAGCTCGATCTGGCCGGTGTCGAACGACCCCGCTTCGGGACCGGCCACGCCCAGGAGGCCCCACGGCCGGCCGGCCGGCGCATCGACCAGCGGGAGGATCGCCAGCGCCAGGCGCTTGGCCGGCGCCAGCCGGCGCCCGGTGAGCCGGGCCACCCGCACGAGCGCCCTGCCCTGGGCCAGCTCGGGATCGGACCAGGCCTGCCGGATGAGCTCGTCGACGGCCTCGCTGCGGAACAGCTCGTCGTCGGGAACGGCCCGGTAGGTGGCGGTGGCGAACATGTCGTCGTCCAGGGCCAGCGCCACGAAGGCGGCATCGGCCCGACACTCGCTCCTGGCCATCCTCAGCAGGTTGGTCGTGCCACCGCTCAGGTTCTCCATGGTCCCCATCTGATCCCCGTTCCCGCTCACCGAGCTCCGGTGCAGCTTCCCGCACCTTCCGGTGCCCGCCACCGGTCGCCGCCGGCAGCCGGCGCCATCGAGGCCGGCCTTCGAGCAGGTTAGGGGGGTGGCGTCCCGCCCCCGTCTACGGCGCGTCCCACCGCCGCCGTCAGTGCAGCTGGCCGCCGGCGCTACCGACAATTCCCTGGTCAACCGCCCGCACCAAGGCGCCGGCGGCGGCCGGGTAACCCCCTCCGGTCACGGCGCCTGTGCCATAGTCCCACAGCACGTACAGGGAGGCGTGGACGGCCTCCGCCCACGCCAGGGACTGGTTCAGGAAGGCGGCGTTGTCGCCGCCCCCGCCGGACGACGCCGAGGCCAGCCCGCACATGGCCAGGGCGAACCGCTTGCCGTGCGCCGCCGCGAACGACGCAATCCACGACGGGCTGGTCGACTCGTCCAGCAGCGACGACCACTGCTGGTCGGCGGGAGCGGTGCCCTGATCGACGTCGAAGGCGTCGGTGGCCACGATGTCGACGGCCGCGTTCCCCGGGTACGTCTGTTGGGGGCCGATCGGATAGGCGGGCCCTCCGGCGTCCCACTCGAACTGGAAGTGGGCGCCGGGAGTGCCCGACATGACCTGGTGGATCCGGTCCCAGAAGGTCACGTAGTGCGCCGCCTGGGTGGCCGTCGTCACCTGCCAGGGGTGCTGCGGACTGCCGGGCTGCCACCCGACCATGAGCACCGACCCGCCGAGGCCCCCGGCCACCAGCCGCTGCGCCAACAAGGCGAAGGGCTCGTCGTAGGCACCGGTGGCGCCCTCGGCCAGGGTGCCTCCCGACGACGGCAGCATCGGGACCGCGAGGACAAGGCGGAACGGGCTCGGGCCCCACTGCTGCTCGATCCAGGTCGGGTCGCTCAGCTGTTCCCACGTGTCGGCTGGGAGGTACTCGAGGGCATAGGACACCTTCCCGCCGGTCTCGGCGTCCACCGCTTCCGCCTGGGCCGCCGCACCCGGACCGACGTAGACGCCGAGCGCCGGAGCCGGAGAGCGGTGCTGCGGACGAGCCCTGGCGGCAGGATGGGAACCCGCCGGCACCTGCGGCCGCCTGGCGGCAATGGCGGGCCCCGTCGCGTTGGCCGGCGCCGCCGGAGGGCGGTGACGGTGGGCGGACAGGCGCCAGGCACCGATGGCCGCCGCCGCCAGGACCACCACGACCAGCGCCGTCACGACGGCGTCCCGGAGCAGGATGCGGGTCCGGCGCCGGATCATGGGCCGAGGACGCGCCGCGCCCGGACCGGTTCGCCGATGGTCGGCCACGGTTGGGCCGCCAGCCGGCCCTTTGTGCCCGCCGCCATCCGGCGGGGAACGGCCAGTGCCATCAGGGCCCACAGCACCTGCGGCATCCCGCCGTTGCTGAGGAACGGCCAGATGAGGTCCATGACGAGCATGGAGGTCACGGCGACCACGAGAGCGCGCCCCAGGGCCTGCTCGAAGGGGTCGCCGGAGCGGGCAGCGGCCGAGGTGCCGCGCAGCATCGCCCACGCCAGGCCACCGAAGAGCGCCAGCATCGGCAACCCGCCGTCGACGAGGAAGGCCATGTACTGCGACTCAGGGAAGGGCCAGTGGATCGAGGACGGCAGCACCACGCCGTAGCCCGACAGCGGTCGCGCACCGACCGCCGGCAGGTACTGGTGCGTCCACACCGACCAACGGAAGCTGAGGGTCTGCGGTACCCACGAGACCCGTCCGGTCCCCGCGGCCGGCGACACTTCCTGGGCGATCCGGTGGACGATGCTCGGCCCGGCGAGGACGGCGGCCACGAGGAGCACGGCCGGCGCCCAGCGCCACAGCTCCCGGCTCCGGCCGTACTGGCGGACCAGTACGACGGCTCCGATGGCCAGGCACACGATCGCCGACTGCTCGTCGGTCAGGGCCAGGGCGACGGCCCCGAGGACCCCGGCGGCGACGAACCAGCGCCGCCGGCGAGCGCTGCTGCCCGCCAAGGCCAGGGCCAGGAGCACCAGGAGGACAGGGAGGAGGTACCCGGCCAGCGCCGCCCAATTGGCGAACGGCCCGGTCGTCCGGAACCCGTGACCGACGGCGGACAGCCCTGTCCCCGCTGTTGTGCCCCCGGTGATGCGGAGGAGCAGCGAACGGACCCCGGGGGCGCTCACCTTCTGCAGCACCGCCAGGACCGAGACCGAGGCACTGGACAAAAGGAGCACCCCGACGGCTACCCGCCGCTCGGCCCGGGACCGCACCGCCACCCGGACGCCGCGGTAGATCAGGAAGAACTGGAACTGTCCGACGACCGTGCCCCACTGGGTAAGCCCCAGATGCTGGCCCAGGCCCACGTCGTCGACGGCACCGAAAAGGGCCCAGCCGCAGGCGTAGGCGAGGAGCAGCCAGTCGAGGGGCCGCCAAGCGACGGCGTCGCGACGGCGCACCGACGCCAGCAGGGTCACCCCCACCACCCCGATGACCGCTTCCGAGACCCGTACGTGTGCGACCGGGAACCCCGTCGCCATCCCGGAGGTGATCGGAGCCAGCCCGACCAGGAAGAAGGCGCCGACGATCGGCCGGAGCAGGACGACCCCGACCAGCACGGCCAGCGCCACCAGGGCCACGGCGTACTTCAGGTGGGCCGGAGCCAGCACACCGGCGGCAAGAGCCACGACGGCGCAGGCCGTCCCGAGGAGCAGCGGGCGCGGGCGCGAGCCGAGCCAGGCGCTGCCCGGCGCGACCGGCGCCGTCGCCACGCTCCCTACCCGGCTGCCGAGGAGCAGCGCGTGGTCCCGGCCCGCCATCGGCCTCAGCCGGCCGTGACCAGCACCGACCACACCGGCGCCCGGCCGAGCCGGCGAAGGCGCTCGGTCACCTCGCTCACCGCCCGAACCCGCTCGCCCGCCCCGACCACCAGCACGGTGGGACCCTGGCCCTGGCCGAGGATGTCGGGGGCGTCAGCGAAGGCTGGGGCGACCGCCGGTGGCCTCCCGGCCGGCTCGGCCCCGCCGTCGGGGGCGGGACCGGCCAGCTCCCAGGCCAGCCGGTGGGCCGCCTGTGCCTGGCCCTGGCGGAGGGGTACCAGCTCGATCACCGAGCCACCCGCCGCTCGCTCGACGGCGCGTGCCAGCTCGGTCGGGGAGATCCCGCCCGGCACGACCGTCACCGGGCAGTCGGTCGCCTCGGCCAGCGCGCCCCCGTCGTCGACCCGGCGGTCCGAGCGTTCGGCGGCCAGGGCGGCGGCGGCGCCCAAGAGGAGGCCCAGGACGGCGCCGAGCACGAGGCCGTGCTTGTAGAGCGAGCCCGACGACGACGCCGACTTGGCCGACGAGACGACGGCCACCGAACCGTTGGCCACCGCCTGGTCGTTCGGGCGAACCCCCGAAACGACGCGGGCGATGTCGTTGGCACCGGCGACCGCACGGGCCGGTGACGACGCCGAGTAGCTCACCTGCATCAGAGCCGTCCCCGCCTCGGCGTCGACGATCATGTCGTGCGACACCTCGGACGCCGGAACGCCCAGACGCCGGGCGACCGGTCCGACGACCGCCTGGTCGCTCGGGAGCAGAGCAGCGTCCGTGATCGCAAGGGCCTCGGCATCGTTGGCGCTCCCCGGCCCGGAAGGTGAGGCCCCCGAGCGGACCACCAGGACCGAGGTGGCGCCGAACGACGAGGCGTGGTGGGCGCTGGCGTAGTGGCCCCCCGCCGCCCCCGCCACCAGACCGATCGCCAGTATCCAGGCCCGCCGCCGGAGCCATGCCCACCGCCGCGTGCCACGACCCACTCGGGTCCCTGGGGGGAGCGGCACGGCGCGGCTGGTGACCGCCGTCGGCTCGGCCGGCGCACCGCCAACCGGGACGAGCGTTCCCGCCGCCGGGGATGCCGTGGCCGAAGCCGGGTCCAACGGCTCGGTCTCCGGCGGTGCCGTCGGATGGCCGGTTGCCGGGCTCGGCGTCGTGTGGCCGGTCCCCGGGACCGGCGGGGACGACGGCAGGGCGATCTGCCGCAGGCGGGCAAGGGCCTCGGTCGCCGGTCCGGCGGCCGGTGGGGCCAGGTCGGTCGACCGCCGCCCGAAACGTGGCCCGGGACGGCCGGTCGTCGAGACGCCGGGCGAGGCCGGGGTCCCGCCGCCAGGTACGACGGTCCCTCCGGACGGGGCGGCGGGGGGCGTGGCGGCACGAGCGGCGGCGGGGGGAGCGCCGTTGCGTCTCGGCGAGCCGGGGCCCTTGGAGGTGCCGGCGTCTTTCGGCGAGCCCTCCTTCGGCGAGCTGGATCCCTTGGGCGGCTGCCACAACAGGGTGTGCATGCAGGCACGGCCGCCGCGGGACGCGCACGACGACTCGACCACCGTGCCCGGGACGTGCACCGCCAGCCGCGGCAGCGACTCGAGCCAGGCGGTGACGAGGGCACAGGCGTGCACCGGGTCGGTGCCGGACCGCGTCGTGCTCCGCAGGACCACGCAGTTGGGCCGTGATCGGACCACCTCGACGTCGATCCCCCACTCGCCCAACCGGAGAAGTCCCGCTTGCACCATCGACAGGACCGGCCCGTCGGCACTGCTGCCCGACGGCATCGGTGCCTGGCTGGCCAGCCGCCGGCCGGTCGAGCGGGCATCGTCGAGGTCGCGAGATCCGTCGTCGACACCCGGGACCGGCGAGATAGCGGACGTCATGACCGCCCTCCCTGGGCCGCAGTGCCCCGATTCCGCTTGTCGCGGTACATGGCCTGATCGGCCTGGTTGAGCAGTCCCTCGGGCCCGGTCTCGCTCGAGGTGGTGCCGACCCAACC
The DNA here is from genome assembly GCA_050743865.1 of Acidimicrobiales bacterium. Lineage (GTDB taxonomy): Bacteria > Actinomycetota > Acidimicrobiia > Acidimicrobiales > RAAP-2 > DAHUZJ01. The sequence goes on along the minus strand of JBOGGE010000232.1, from coordinate 19,907 downwards.
CGCCGACACGCCGATGTCGAAGACCCGGCCTCCGAAGCGATAGGGAGCAGAGAGGACTTTCCGGATGCGAGCAACCACCATGTCCCCGTCCGATGTCCTGCCCGACGTCATGTGGGCGACGACGAATTCGTCGCCACCCAGGCGAGCCACGACATCGTCGCTGCGGACCGCTCCCTGCAAGCGCCGGGCCACCGCCTTCAGCACCTCGTCGCCGACCTCGTGGCCGTAGGTGTCGTTCACGTCCTTGAACCCGTCGAGGTCGAGGAACACCAGGGCCACCGAGCCGGCACGCCGGGCAAGGCCCTGGAGCATCCGGCCGAGCTCCTCGGCGAGCAGGTAGCGATTGGCCAGCCCGGTCAACGGGTCGTGCAGCGCATAGTGCGCCAGTTGCTCCTGCTCCTGCCATTCCGAGGTGACATCTCGGAGCACGGCGATCGCCCCGCCCCCGCCGCCGTTCCCGAGTGACCGGGCGGCGACCGAGACGTGGCGTGTGACCTCGTCGCCGCTGGTGCGCAGCAGGACGTGGGCCGAAGCCGACGACCCTTCGCGCAGGGCTCGGAGCAGGGGGTGCGCGTCGGTGCCGAGGGGGGCACCGGCGGTGGTCCGAAGACCGGTGCTGGCCGGGAAGGGAAGGCCGATCAGGGGACGATCGGGGGGGAGGCCGTGGAGGCGGCGCGCCGCCTGGTTGGCCAGCACCACGACCCCGTTGGCGTCGCACGAGACGATGCCGTCGTCGAGGCTGTCGAGGAGCTCCTCGATCGGCGTCCCCCACTCGGGCCGACCGGGACCTCCGGTCGACCGGGCTCCCCGGACCAGCGTGACGAAGCAGTCGCCGGCGTAGCGGCTGGACAGGCGGCGCCCGCTCGCCTCGACCACCAATGGGTCGCCTTCCCGCCGGGCCACAAGCAGGTGCCGGTCGAGTGTCGACCGGCCGAGGAGGCTGGCCAGAACGTCGACTCGCTCACCGGCCGGCGCCGGGGTCTCCGTCGAGAAGATCCGGGTGACGTCCTCGCCCAGCACGTCGTCGATGGGCAAGTCGGTCATCGACGAGAAGGTCTGGTTGGCGAGCACGATGGCCCCGTCCGAGCGGGTCACGAGCAGCCCGTAGGGCAGGCTGTCGAGAACTTCGCCGAGGAACGGCTCGGACGGGCCCTCCGGCGCGCCCGTCGCCGGTGCGGCGGCTGGACGGGACGATCGGTCCGTGACCGGTTGCGTTGGGGGGACCTCCACCTTGGGCTCCGCCTCGTGGGGTCGGGGGCGATCGGGCGGCATGGCCGGCGCCGAGTCGGCAAGCTCGGTCCGGATGGCGCGAAGGCGCCGGGCCAGGCTCCCGGCCAGGGCGACCAGGCCGGCCCGCTGCTCGTCGTCCAGCTCGGGGAGCCACAGGTCGGCCACGCCCAGCACGCCGAGCCATGTGCCGTTCGACCACACGGGGGCGGCCACGCAGGCCAGGGACCGGTCCGCCGACTCGGCCTCGGTCGTCACCTCGGCGTTCCAGAAGAGGGCGCGCCCGTTCACCGCCGGATGGATGAGGCAGGCACGGGCGAGCTGCTCGACCCGGCGGGCGCCGTCCTCGGGCGCCATCACCTCGGACAGGGTCGAGCGAACGACTCCGGCCGGTGTGGCGAAGAAGGCCCCGACCCCGATGCAGAGGTCACGGGCGAGCTGCAGGGTCTCGTCGATGGAAGCGTCTTCGGGGCTCACGACGACGAGGGTACGGTGCCGGGGTCCCGTCGCCGTCCCTTCGGAGGGGGCGGCCGAAAGGTCCGAGGAACAGGTCCGTGGGACGCCCGGTCGACGGGACCCCCCGGCTCGGGGATCTCCAGCCGGCGGCCCCGGCGTCCCACCACCGTCTGCCGGCCGGGAGGACGGCGGACGGACGACCCCGCCGTACCGTGCCCCCATGTTGATCTCCTACGTAGTCCGCCTCCGGCCGGACGCCCTCGCTGGCGGGCGGTTCGTCGGCGAGATCGAAGCGGTGGCCACCCGACAGCGCGCCTTCGTGCGCTCGCTCGACCAGGTGGCGGGGTTCATCCTCCAGACCGTCCCCGCCGAGGGACCGGCGACCGCGCCCGGCGCCGGGAGGACGCTCGCCGGGGCGCCGCCGGCACCGGGTGGCGACGCCGACCGTCTGGCGGGAGGTGAGCGCACGTGAGCTTCCCTTCGCTCCGGGTGGTCGCCGCCCTGCCTCAGCGCCCGCAGGTGGGCGCGGCGTTGACCGTGGCCGAAGCCGATCGGCCTGCCGGCAGCAGGCGACGCCGCGACCTCGGGGCCCTGATGCTACGGAGCGACGTGCTGGCCGCCGCCACCGCCTGCGCCCTCTCGGCGATGACGGTGATCTGGTTGGCCGCCCGTCCGGAGGCCAACCTCTCCCACCTTGCCTTCGTCCCGCTGTCCGGCGCCGCCGTCGTCGTGGCGCTGGCCTGCCGGGGGGCGTACTCGACCTCCCACCGGCTCTCGCCCGGGATCGCCGATGAGCTGCTGTCGTTGACCACCGGTTCCGCCCTCGCCGGGCTCGTGCTGCTGGCCGCCGGCTCGGTGGGTCCACTCGCCGGGCGGATACCTCCCGTCGAGGTGGCGGTCACCGTCGGCGCGTCGATGGTGCTGGTCCCCGCCTTCCGGGCCCTGGCTCTGGCCATGGCGGCCGGCGACCGGTCGCGGGTGGCACGGGTGGTCGTCGTCGGCTCCGGGAAGGTGGCCGGCCAGTTGGCAACGCGCCTGGCCCGTTCGCCGCTGGTCGAGCTGGTGGGGACGGTGGACGACGATCCGGCGGGCGGCGCCGACGTCATCGGTGCGGTCGACGATCTCCCCCAGCTGTGCCGCGCCCTGGATGTCGACCGCGTGGTCATCGCCTTCTCGAGGCGGCACCCGTCCAGGAGCGCCGAGCTGGTCCTCGCCCTGCGCGAGGTGGTGGCGGTCGACGTGGTCGTCCGCTACTTCGAGCTGGCCGGCTGGGAGAGCCGGCTGCACGACGTGGCCGGCCTGTCGCTCCTCAACCTCGGCGGCTCGCCAGGGCGCCTGGCCCGGGCGGCCAAGCGGGGGATCGACCTGGCGGTGGCGATCACCGGCCTGGTGCTCCTGGGCCCGCTCATGGTGGTCATCGCCCTCGGCGTGTGGGCAGAGACCGGAGAGCCGATCCTGTTCCGCCAGGCGCGGGTGGGCCGCGGCGGTCGGCTCTTCCGCATCCTCAAGTTCCGGACCATGGTCCAGCCGGGACCACCGGGCACCACCGGCAGGACGGCCGGCCGGCCCGGGAAGCCGACGCTGGTCGCCGCCCCCCGTCGTCGCACACCGCTCGACCCACCCGACCCGAGCCGGGTGACCGGGATCGGCCAGCTCCTCCGGCGGACCGGCCTCGACGAGCTGCCCCAGCTCCTCAACGTGCTGCGCGGAGAGATGTCGCTCGTCGGTCCCCGGCCCTTCATCCCCGAAGAGTGCACGGTGCTCCTCGGATGGGCCCACCGCCGCTTCGACGTGCGCCCGGGCATGACCGGTATGTGGCAGGTGTGCGGCCAGCACGAGGTGTCCTTGGACGAGCTGTGCCGCCTGGACGTCCAGTACGCCACCTCCTGGTCGATCCGCACCGACCTGCGGATCCTGGCCCGGACCCCGACGCGGATCCTCCACGGCAGCGCGCCGGGACGATGAGGGCCCCCGGCGCCGCGAACCGGTCCAAGGCCGGGAAGGGTCGCCGTGGTTCAGCCGGCGCAGGGCACCCGACCGCCCGTGGACGACCGGGACCCCCGGCCCCGGGCCGAAGGGCTCGGGAGCGACAGGTGGTCGAGCAGGTCGTCCAGCTGGCGCTGCCACCGCTCCCACTGTTCCTGCCGGGCGGCGGGGGCGGCGCCGGCCAGCCGGTCGAAGTCGGCGTCGGCGCAGCGGATGCCATCGGCCACCGACGAGCCCCGGTTGGCGACGTGCACGGCATGAGGGAAGAGCTCCCGGTTGACCGGCCAGTCGGAGACGACCAGCGGGCGGCCGGCCCACACCGCCTCGCAGGCGGCCCGCATCACCGAGCCTGGCTCGGTGGTGAGGCACAGGACGACATCGGCGTCGAGAACCGCTTGCCGGTACGCCGCCGGGTCGAGGTAGCCCACCAGGTCGACGTTCCCCGGCCAGGACCGGCACCCGGCGCCGAGGCGCCGCTCCTCGCCGGTCATCCGGATGTCACATCGCGGCACGGCGGCGGCCGCCTCGACCACCGCTTGCCACGGCTCGTCGTCGGCGAAACGTCCGACGTAGAGGACGCGGAGCCGGTCGTGCCGGCCAGGGGGCCCGAGCTCCCAGTCGCCGGGCGCCTCGTGCACCACCACGGCCCGACCGCCCCACGACTCCACCCTGCGGCGCCAGGTGTCGGCGGCGACGATGGAGAACTCGGATCGTCGGACCAGCCAGCGGTGGACCGGCTGGAGGCGGGCGGCGACCCGGTCCCCCTGAGCTCCGAACCCCCCGGGGTGAGAGTCGAGGGCAACCCGAGCGCCCACGGCCCGGCCGACCGCCCAGGCCACCAGTGCCGCCGGAAGGGGGGGGTTGGTCACGACCACCCACCGTGGTCGATGGCGGACCACGTCGACCACGGTCACCGCAGCGGAGACGGCCCAGCGGACGAGCACGGGCGGCCGGCGCCCTCCGGGCGGGAAGAAGCAGCAGGACCGCCCACCGAGCGCGCCGGCCAGCTCGGCAGTGCGTCCGGGCACGGCTCCCCAGGCGAGGAAGGTGACGGGAGCGGCGGGACCTGGAACGCCGGGGCCCGGATGGACCGGGCATCGGTGATCGTGGCCACCCTCGGACGGCCCGAGCGGCTCGGTGCCCTGGTCGACGTGGTCCTGGCCGACCCTGGCACCCTCGAGCTGGTGGTGGTCGTCGACGGTCCCGACGCCACCTCCGTCGGCGTGCTCGAAGGTCTGGCCCGGAAGCGCCCCCGGGTCCGCCCCGTGCCCATCGGCCACGTCGGCCATCTGCGGGCCCTTGAGGTTGGCGTCCGCCAGGCGACCGGCGAGGTGGTGGTGCTCCTCGACGACGATGTCCTCCCGGCCCCCGGCACCATCGCCGGCCACGCCGCCCACCACCGGCACCGCGGTGGCCTGGTCGTTGCCGGGCCGATGCCTGTGGTCGTGCCGGGCGGTCGGGCGGGCAGCGTCGGCACCCGCCTCTACGCCGCCGAGTACGACCGCCACGTGGCCAGCCTCCTGAGGGGGGAGCGGCCCGTCCTCGACGTCCTGTGGGCCGGCAACCTGTCCATGCGGCGGGCCGACTGCCTCGGCGCCGGCCTCGGCTCGGTGGACTTCAGGACCTTTTACCATTCCGACCGCGACCTCGGGTACCGCTTGGCGTCGGCCGGGCTCGTCGGCCGGTTTGACCCGGCGTTGATGGCGTCCCACCTGCACCAGCGCAGCGACGACGACTTCCTGCGCGACGCTCGGCGCCAGGGCGCCGGACGGGCCGAGCTGCACCGGGTCCATGCCGGCCGGTTGGGCCCGTTCACGCCGAGGGCAATGGTCGCCGATCTCAGCCCACCGCTGGCCGTCGCGGTCCGGCTGGCCGGCACCACCCGAGCGGCGAGCGCACTGGCCTCCGGGCTCATGGGGCTCGGACGGTGGTCGGCCCGCCGAGGGCACGGTGCCTTCGAGCTGGCGGCGGCACGGTTGGCCCGGCGGGTGATGCAGTGCCGCGGGGCGGTGGCCGGCGAGGGCGGGTGAGCGCGCCGTGGCGCCGCCCACGAGCCCTCAGGAACCGGTGAGCGAACCACGAAGCCGCTGGACGGCGGGCGACGGTCCCAGCCCCAGGTCCTCCAGGATCCCTTCCGCCCGCTGGAGCGCGTCCAGCGCCCGGCGCCGGTTGCCGGCCCGGAGGTGGACCTCCGCCATCCGGACGTGGTGACGTTCGTCGTAGGGATCGGACTCGGCCAGGCGATCGAGCAAGGCCAGCGCCTCGGAGGTCCGCTCCCCCGTCACGGCGTCGTCGACCAGCAGGTCCAGCAGCTGCACGTAGGTCCGCGACGCCGCCTCTCTCGGCCCCGACGCCCAATCGGCGTAGCGGTCGCCGGGCAGGACCTCGCCCCGGTACTGGTCGAGGGCGACCCGGGCCGTCCTCGCCGCCTGCTCGTGCGGCAGGCCATGGGCCAGGGCCTGGCCTGCCAGCTCGTCGAAGCGCATCAGGTCCGTGGCGGCGTCGTCGGCCAGCCGGACGAACGGGCCCTCGCGCTCGAGCAGGTCACCGCACGCCGACCGGATGCGCCACAAGACGTTGCGGAGCCGCCGGGCTCCGACGCCGGGCTCGGCATCGTCCCAGAGCAGCTCGACCAGCTCGTCCACGGAGATCCGGGACGAGAGCGCGACGATCTTGATGGCCTGGGTGGCCAGGCTGGGCGGCAGGTGCACCGGCTTCCCCCGGAACCGCACCACGAAGTCGCCGAGGAGTGAGACCTCCCAGCCGGGCAGCGGCGCGGCGTGGGCGCCCGGCGACGGTTCGGCATCGTCCTGCTCGGTCCGACCCTGCGAACCGGCCGCGGCCCGGGGCAGCCGGTCAAGCTCGTTGACCGCCAGCACGGCGATCCCGCCGGCCCCCATCTCCATGGCGCGATGCTCGATGGCCTCGAGCAGTGCCCGCGCCTCCGTCGTCCGGCCGGAACTGGCGAGCCGGACGCCACGGCACAGGTCGACGAACGCCTGGGACAGCGGCAGATCGTCGAAGGCCAGCCGTGCGGCGACGAGAGCCTCGACCGCCTCTGCGGCATCGTCGCCGCAGGCACCCTGCAGCCATCGCCGCCATCCCTCCGGCTCCTCGTGCCGGTCCTGGCCGACCAGGACCGTCCAGCGGTCGCCACCGCCGGGGCTGCGAGCGAGGAGGGCCACGCTGGCCAGCTCGGGGGCGACCTCGGCAATGGCGGCGTCCGGGCCACCGGCCCCCCCCGACTCGTGGTCGCCGTGGCGGCCGAACAGATCTTCCTCCGCCGTGCGGATCCAGGCCAGGGCCGGCCCGACCCTGCCTTGCTGGAGCTCGAGCGCGGCCAACGAGGACATGGCCCGCAGCCGGGCCGAGCGACCGACCCGGTCGGTGACGGCGAACAGCTTGGCGCAGTCGCGAAACCCGCTCTCGTAGTCGCCGGTCAGCCCGTGCACCTGCGTGGCCAGGCTCCAGCCCCACGCCGTCAGGACGGCGCTGCCGCTGCGCTCGGCGACCCTGGCCGCGGCGTCGACGGAGGCCCCGGCGTCGACGACCCGGCCCTCGGCCAGGTAGGCGAACGATCTCAGCAGGAGCGGTACCGCCGTCAGGCCGGCGTCGCCGCTGCGTTCGGCGCACCATTCGATCCACTGCGCCCAGCGGTCCGCCTGTCGCCGCAGCCCCTGCCCCTGCAGCGCCCGGCCCACGACCAGGGCCACCTCGGGGGACGACGGGAAACGCTCGGCCTGACCGATCAGCAACGACACCCGGCTGCGGTCGGCCATGTCCTCCACGCGGTGCCCGGCCCGCAGCGCCGCCGCCGTCCGCACCGCGCCGGCCAGCACCTCGGCCTGGCTGCTGAACATGCTGGCCAGCCGGACCGCCTGCTCGGCAATGCCCTCGGCGGCCGCCGGCTCGTCGGCCAGGATCTTGCGGGCGGCGGCGTCGATCAACATGGCCAGCGCCCGGTGTGGCGCTTCGGCCGTGCACAGGTCGGCGGCTGCCATCATGCGGTCGGACACCTCGGACTCGTCGGCGTCCGAGGCCAGCCGGGCGCGCTGGTAGTCGAGCTCGCCCCGGGTGGGATCGGTGGTCTCCAGCCGCCCCCCCTCCTCCAGGCAGCGCCAGGCCCGTTCACGCTGGCCGACGGCCAACCACAGGCTGGCGGCAGCGGCCAGGTGCTGGGCCACGGCATCCTCGGGAGCGGCGAAGCGGGCGGCCAGCTCCTCGTGCCGGGCCGCCGCCTCCGGATCGCCCCGGTCCAGCGCCACGCGCGACGCCTCGGCCAACCTCCGGGTCACGGCGTCGTCCGGCGCCTCGGCATCGGCGGCAGCGTGGTACGCGCTCGACTCGATGGCCTGGTGACGGGCGAGCTCGGCGCTGAGGGATTGGCGGGCGGCCCGGCGGACGTCGGCCGGCGCCCGATGGAAGGCAGCCGCCCTCACCAGGGGGTGGACGAAGTCCACCCGGCGACCCCGGTCGACGACGATCCCGGCGTCGATGGCCGGCGCCAGATCGCTCATGTCACTCCCGAGGTCGCCGAGCACCGCCACCAGGACGTCGCGCGGCACCCGGGCGACGGCGGCGATGGCGAGCGCCTGGCGGGTGGGCGGCGGGAGGTGGCGGCCCACGTCGAAGGCGTCGTTCACCGCTGCGCCGACCGGAAGCGGGTCCGGGAGCGGGTGCCAGCCTTCGAGCTGCTCGGTGGTCAGGCGCCCGCACACGTCGAGGAGGGCGAGCGGGTTCCCGCTGGTCCCGGCCACCAGCTCCGTCAGCACCCGGTCCGCCGGCGGCTGGTCGAAGTGCCAGGAGAGGAGGCGGGCCGCCTGGGCGATGTCCAGCCCGCCCAGGCGATGCTGGGGCAGGTCCGACCGTTGCAGCCCGAACGGCACCAGGTGGGGGGTGTCCCGCCAGGCCAGGGCGAGGCTCACCGGCTTGTCGCCCAGGTTGGCCAGCACGGCATGGGCCAGGGCGTCGACGAACCACACCGGCAAGGACTGGCAGTCGTCGACGGTGATCAGCAACGGGCTGCTGGTCATCTCGATCATCCGCTGGAGGACGTTGGTCACGGCGTCGACGATGGCGCCGGCCGGCGGGCCGGTCACCTCCCGGTCGGCGGCCTCGACCGCCAGCGCCGGGAGGCGGGGCTGGGCCACGACGTCGAACTGCTTTGCCAGCTCTCCGAGCGGCTGCGGCCACTCGGTCGGGACGGCGCTGGTCGTTCCGGCACCGTGCCCGCGGATCTGGACGATGCGGAACTCGTTGGCGCGGGCGATGGCCGCCTCGATGAGCGCGGTCTTGCCCACGCCGGGCTCGCCTCGGAGGGCCAGTGCTCCCCCGGCCCCACGCCGAGCCTGCCAGAGGAACTCGTCGATGTGGGCCAGCTCACGCCCCCGGGCCACCAGCCCCACCTGCTCGTCCCGCTTCGAGACGGCGACCGTCCCGGGGCGCGACGGACGGTCCTCGTCCCAAGGGGCGAGTGCGTGCTGCTCCCGGCCAAACGCGTACGCGCTAGCCATCCCAGTCCTCCGAAACTGCTTGAATCCCCAACGCCGCCGGACGGTACTGCCTGTCCGTCCCGCTGGCGTCTTCCCCACGACTTCCGCTGGGGCTCGCGTCCCGTCCGCGTCCGCGGCCGTCATCCATTTCCCACCTGGGTAGTCGTCACCCTCGGGAAATACCTTGCCCGAGGTCGCCGCCCAATGGCCGCTGGACCTGGTCGCCGCCCGTCCGACAGCGCCGTGGAAGGCCGTCCCCGCCGGTCTGGCAGCGCCGGCTGCTCCCATCGGCTAGGAAGGCCACGGTGACGCCGTCTCCCATCCGCCTGGTCATCGCCGACGTCGATGGAACCCTGGTGACCCAGGAAAAAGTCCTGACCGACGGGTCGATCGAGGCGGTCCGGCACCTCCACGACGCCGGCATCCACTTCGCCGTCACCAGCGGGCGCCCACCGCGGGGCATGGCCATGTTGGTCGAGCCGCTCGGCCTGGCGGGGCCGATCGCTGCCTTCAACGGCGGCGTGATCGTGGACCCCGACATGACCGTGGTCGAGCATCACGACGTGGACGAGCCGCTGGTGCGCCCCATCACCGAGCTGATGGGGTCGTTCGGGCTTGCCGCCTGGATCTATCGGGGCCGCCAGTGGTACGTGCCGGACCCGAGCGGCCCGCACGTCGACCGGGAGGCGAGCACCGTCCAGTTCGACCCTGAGGTCATGTCCGGCCTGGACGGGCTGACCGACGGGGTGGCGAAGATCGTGGGCGTCAGCGACGACCACGATGCGCTGGCTCGGGCGTCGAAGACCGTCCACGAGCGCTTCGGCGACCAGGTAGCGGCGGCGGCATCCCAGCCCTACTACCTCGACGTCACCCATCCGAAGGCCAACAAGGGCCAGGTGGCCACCTACCTGGCCGGCCGGTACCGGCTGTCGCCGGCGGAGATCGCCACCATCGGCGACATGCCGAACGACGTGCTCATGTTTGCCCACTCGGGATTGAGCATCGCCATGGGCAACGCCGACCCGGAGGTGCAACGGGCAGCGCGCCGGGTCACCGACGGCAACGACGACGAGGGGTTCGCCAAGGCGATGCGGCACTACGTCCTCGCCCGGGGTTGAGCCGGCACGAACCCGCCCGACGGACTCAGCGGGAACGAGCCGACGCCCGGCGGTTCGCCTTGCCGATGGCGTCGATCAACTCCTTCTTGTCCATGCGGGAGCGCCCGGGCACGTCGAGCCGGCGGGCGACCTGGTAGAGATGGCTCTTGGAAGCATTGGCGTCGACGCCACCGGCCGAGCGGTACTGTCGCCGAGCGCCGGCACCGCCCTTCACCGACTGCTCGTCGGAGGGTCCCCGACCACCCTTGCGCTCCCAGTGGTCGCCAACCTTCTCGAACGAGTGCTTGAGGGAGCCGTAGGCCGTCTGCATGGCCCGCCGGCCCTCGCCGTACCGTTCGGCCGCCGCGTCGTGGGTCTTGGCAAACGTGTCCTGCGCCTTCTGCGACGATCGCCGAAGCGTCGAGGGCAGCTCCGACCTATTGGCCGCACCTGTGCTCTTGGTCTTGGGCATCGCACCTCCTCGAACCTTCCCGGGAGTCCCGCAGGAGCAGTACCCGCAGGCGGCCCCACACCAACCAGCTCGGGTCTGGCCAGGACGATCGCCCGATCTCCGGACATCGGCACGATATGCCCACCCGGGCGACGGGAACTTCCCGCGACCGCGCCCCGAGATAGCTTCGGTGAGTGTCCGACTACGTGATACCCGAGCCCGAGCCAAAGGAGATCGACGAGAAGCTTTCCATCGAGCTGCGTCAGATGGCGTCGAACGCCGTCCTCAGGGGTAAGCCGTCCGGCGACGAGAGATGCGGGGGCTGCCGCTACTACCTCGAGCCGTACAAGGACCTGTCGTACTGCTGGCATCCCAAGCTGCGCATCCTGGTCGGGGCCGACTGGTGGTGCCAGTGGTGGGAGGCCATCCCGGAAGGGAGCTGATCGGGGCCGTCGCCTGGACCGTTCCGCACCGGGGTTGCCGGCACTCGCCCCGGGGCGTGAGGAAGGACGGACCTGGGCAGATGAGGTCGGGTGACCGACGACCAGGTGCCCGGCGACCCTGACGGCCACTCGTCGGCTCGGCCGCTCCCCGATCCTTCCCGCCCGGCTGCGGCCCCCGGGGACGAGAACGCCGCCGGTGGCTCCGAGGCCCAGCGTGCGGCGGCGGTCTCCCATCGTCCCGGGGTGGGCGCCGACCCCGCCGTCGATGCCTCGGTGGCCGAGGTCGAGGTCGAGCAGCGTTTTCTCGAGAGCGTCGACGAGGGTCGCCGGCGCCTGTCCCGCCGGGCCGTCTCGCTCCTCGCCACCGGCGCCGTCGGAGGGGTCGACGTCGGGACCGGCGTCCTGGCGCTCCTCCTGGTCGAGCACGACACCGGGTCCGTCCTGCTCGGCGGGCTGGCGTTCTCCATCGGCTTCATCGCCCTGACCTACGCCCGGAGCGAGCTGTTCACCGAGGACTTCCTGATCCCGGTGATGACGGTGATGTCGCGCCAGGCGCGCACCAGGTCCCTGTTGCGGCTCTGGGCCGGCACCTTGGTGGCCAACCTCGGCGGTGGCTGGGTGTTCATGTGGTTCGTCATGCGCGGGTTCCCCCAGCTCCACCACGAGGCGGTGGTGTCAGGGCAGTACTACGTGGACCTGGGCCTCGGGCTCCGAGCCTTCGCCCTGGCAGTGCTGGGGGGGGCGGTGATCACCCTGATGACCTGGATGCAGCGGGGAACGGAGTCCATGGCAGCTCGGATGGTGCCGGCCGTGACGGCCGGCTTCCTCCTCGGCGGTGCCCGATTGAACCACGCCATCGTGAACTCGCTGCTGATGTTCTCGTCCCTGCAGACCGGGCGGGCGCCGTTCGGGTACCTGCACTGGGCGGAGACGGCCGGGTGGGCGGCGCTCGGGAACATCGCCGGTGGGATCGGCCTGGTGACGGCCATGCGACTGCTCCAGGTCCCCCATAAGGTGCGCTTGGAACAGGAGCACCCCGCTCCCGGCGTGCCGATCGGCGACCGCCGGCGAGAGGGCAGCCCGCCCGACGAACCACGTTGACCGGCCCACGAGCCAACGGTGGGCCGCCCCGTTTCCCGGCTCCGACGCCCGGGTAGCACCGAGGTCGGAGCGACCGGCGCGCCGACGTCATGGCTCCTCTACGAACCACTGCGGGGGTGAGGTGCCATGGCAAACGAGCCGACGGGGCGCATGGTCCCCGACTTCCTGGTCGAGATCTTCAAGAGCGGCAATCGGTTCGTCACGGGCATCGCGCTCCTGGCCGCCCTCGGCGGCTTCCTCTTCGGGTTCGACACCGGGGTCGTGAGCGGCGCACTTCCCTTCATCGCCAAGACATTCGGCCTCGGATCGCTCGGCGAGTCCTGGATCGTCGGATCGTAAGGGTTCGGTGAACCCATCGACTCCGCTCGCGCCTCGCCCGGCCGGAACTGGCGCAGGGACCAGGGTCAGTGCGGGTAGACGTTGCCGACCTCGACGACCCGCCAGGTCTTGTTCAGTCGGGCGAGCGTCGCGTTGACTCCCCATCCGACCTGAGCGAGCTCGGAAGCCCGCTTGGAGACCTCGATCGGGCCGATCCCCCCGCTGAAGTACAACGCCCCGGGCTCGACGCGCTGGATGACGAGGTAGTCCTCGACGAGGTCCTTGCGCCCGAGCGCGTCGGCGTCGAAGAGCGGCGTGGAGCGGCTCTGCTCGTAGAGCAGGTTGGCCAGGCGCTCGGCCCGGGGAAGGTTCCTGGCGGCTCGGCTCCCCTGTTCGATGGCATCCTCGCGTTCGTCGGCGCTCACGTAGCCGTGCTCGTGGAGCCAGCCCGCCAGCTTCTTCGTCACCGTCCCGGCCGAGCGCAAGAGCTCCTCGGACGCCCAGACCTTTCGGACCATGAAGTAGCCGAGGAACTCGCCGAAGTGCTCCACGATGCGCTCGGGGCCGAAGAGGTCGCAGAAGGCCTCCTCGTCGCCGGCGTCGTAGGCCTTCCGCCATCGCTTCTCGTCGGCCTTGTCCAGCGTGTTCGGCCCGTAGCCGTTGAGCGAGTCGCCGAGCAGCTCCACCACGTACTCGTAGTTGCGCATCGTGCGGGTGGAGAGGCGTCGTCGCTGGTCGGTCAAGAAGGCGTCGAGTGCCTCGTCGATGTTCGCCACCTCGGCCACCCGGTCATGGTGTCACGACCGTGCCGGGCTCTGCACCGGGCGGATCGACCCGCTCAGCTCGGCGCGGTGAGGACCCTGCGGTAGTCCCGGCGGAGTGGGTAGAGGTAGACGTCCTTCACCGGGAGGGCATGGCGGTTCTCCCGGTCGAGCTTGCCGCGCCCTTTGGTCACCCCGACGCAGATCCAGTTCGCCGCCTTGTAGGAGGTGCCCACGAAGCGCCCCCGCTCGACGAAGGTCTCGAGCAGGACCGGCGCGTAGCCATAGGTGCTGACCCAGTCGCCCGGGAGCCGCCGGGCGGCGGCGGCGAGCAAGAAGGAGGCGAGGTTCTTCACCCGGACCTCGGGGAGGATCAAGAACCGGGCGTTGCCGACGACGAGGTGCAGGCGCGCCTCACGGGTGGCCGCATCCCAGCCGATGTGGGCGTCGCGCGGCGCGCACTTCCACGCCGAGGCGGCGAAGCCGAGCGTGCCGAGCGTCCCAGATGGGCACTCCACGAGGTAGCGCAGCTGCGCGCCGGCAAAGGGCGTGTAACCGAGGTAGTGGTAGGAAGAGACGAGCTCGCGCCAGCGGCGCGACTGGGCTCTGGTCGAGACGATGACGAGCTCGATCCGACCGAGGCCCTCGATCGTCGTCGGGAACGACAGGTCGAGCTGGGGCTGGGGCGCTTGGTGGCGGGCAAGGCGACCGTTGCCGTTTCGGTTTCGCGGCGGTGGGAGCTGCACGAGCCCGTCGGCCTCCATGCGCAAAAGCGCCACCCGCGCCGACATGTCCTTTGGGCGCCCGTCGGGGCGACGCCAGGAGAGCTCGTCGCACAGCGCGTCGGCGATCGCCCGCCTCGTGGGCAGGGTCCCGGTGAGGTGCCGGACGAGGACAAGGTCATCGTCGGAGAAGTCCCGTCCGCAGTAGCGGGCCGGCGGGCTCACGGCCCGGGTCCCTTCCACGCCAAGAGGTCCGCCTTCGTGGCACACCAGGGGAAGAACCGCCGCAGCGCCCGCCCCGACGGTGCCCGCCCGCCGGCCTCGGCGCAGGCGGTGAGGTAGGCGTGGAGGTAGGCGAGCGGGTTGCACCCGGCCCGCTTGGCCGTGGCGGTGATCGTCCACACCCGGGCCGAGAGCGTCGCCGCCCAGATCGCCCCCGAGCCGTAGTAGTTCTTGCGCCCGACGACGGGGCCACGGAGGTGTCGCTCCGAGACGTTGTTGTCCAGATCACAGTCGGGGTAGCTGGCGTGTCGGGCCAGGCCCTCCCACTCGTGGCCCAAGGTGGCAAGCACCTTTTTGGCCGCCGGGTGGAGGTGCTCGTCGGCCGCCTCCTTCTGTCGCACGACGTCGATCTCACCGAGGGCGAGGGCGAAGCGCTCCTCGGCCGCCTGGCGCCCGGGGCTGGCGGGCAAGGCAGCGCGCAGCTCGTGGTGGGTGCGGTAGAGGACGGCGAAGCGGCCCAGCCAGGCGTCGCACCAGGCGCGCAGCTCCTTGTGGGCGTCGGCCGCCCGGACGAAGTAGCGGCGGATGTGGGCGAAGCACCACAGCGTCTCCACGCCGCTGACGCCGGCCATCGACTGGTAGGCGGTGTAGAAGTCGGCGCTGATGAGGAGACGTCGTCCGGCCTCCAAGGTGCCCGAGGCGATGTCGACGCCCAGGTGGCGCTCCAAGACCTTGGCCGAGCGGGTGGGGTCGATGTGGAACACCACGGTCTCCGGCGCGACGAAGACCCACAGCCACCAGCGGTGGTTGGCCTTGCCCTCCACGTCCTCGAACACCCGCCACGAGGTCTCGTCGATGTGGAGATGGGCGGCCTTGGCGTTTCGGTCCCGGATCGCTTCGTCCAAGGGTGCGAGCAGCCCCGAGACCGCCCGCAGCGCCCCGGTCAGGGTGCCCTTGGAGATGTCGAGCCCCTCGGCTGAAAGCGTGGCGCAGATGCGCTCCAAGGGACGGCCGAGCACGTACTTCTCGTGGAGGAGCCGGGCGAGGAACTGGGTGGACAAGAGGCCCTTGGCGATCGCCTTTCCCGGAGCGGGGGCACAGACGATCCCCTTTCTCGCGCACCGACACCGGCGCCGGTACTTCCGACGACGATGCACGACGCGCACGATGCGCACCCGCCAGTCGATCTGGGTGGACGTCTCGTCGCCGAAGGGCTCGTAGGAGGTGCCGCAGATAGGACAGACCCGCTCGTCCTCTCGAAGATCGTGGACCACCTCTTCGGTCTCGAGATTCGCGTAGTCGCGTCGGCCGTGGCCGACGCTGCCGGGTCGCTGCCCACGACGTCGTCGATCTCCTGAGGCCGTGGCCGGCTCGGCGGGCTCCTCGGCCGCAGACGTTCCCGCTTGCCCCCCCGTCGCGGCGGCCGTCGTTCGCCTCTTCTCCGACTTCCTGCCAAAGCACAGCTTGGCGAGCGTCGCGACCTTCGCGTTGGCGGCGGCGAGCTCGGCCTCGAGCTCGTGGACCCGGCGCTCGAGCGTGGTGGCCCGTTTCTCGTGGGCACGGGCACTGGCGCGCCACGTCGCGTTCTCGCCGAGCAGCCGCTTCTTCTCCTTGGCGAGGTGTCGCGCCCTCGTACGCCAGCGCCGAAGTCCAGCGATCAGCTGGCCATGATCGAGCTCGTCGTCGGGCTTTGGCGCCACGACGACAAGCACACACGATGGCGGAGCCTGTGTCCAGTACCCTCCGAGGCGCTGACCTGGGCCTGCGGGATTACCGAACGCATACCTCGGATCTTTGCTGCTGGGAGCGGTCGGCGGGGCATTGCTCTCGGGAAAGCTCGCCGACGCGTGGAGCCGGAAGTGGACGAAGTTCGCAGCCGGCTGCGTCTTCACCGTCGCCGGCCTGTGGTCCGCGCTCTCGCCCGACTTCGCGTCGCTGATCGCCGCCCGGGCTGTCCTGGGACTCGCCGTCGGGACGGCATCGTTCGTCGCGCCGATGTACATCGCCGAGCATTCCCCCCGCCAACTACGGGGCGGGATGACGGCCCTCAACCAGTTCGCCGGCATCACCTTCGGCATCCTCATTGCCTACATCGCCGACGACTTGCTGGTCGGGTTCGCCGACAACTGGCGATGGATGTTCGGCTTCGAAGCGGTGCCCGGCATCGCCCTCGCCGTGGCCATGGTGTTCGTGCCTCACACGCCCCGCTGGCTGGTGCAGCGAGGCCGCATCGACGAGGCGGCGCGCGTCCTCGAGCGCACGCGTCCGGGCACGGATCCGCAGGCAGAGATCGACGAGATCCGGAGTGTGGCGGGCTCCCAGCGCGCCTTCCGGTTGCGCCAGCTCCTCAGCCCCCGGATGCGGATGCTCCTGGTGGCCGGCGCCGGGATAGCCGTCTTCCAGCAGATCCTGGGCATCAACACGGTGATCTACTTCGGAACGACGATCTTGCACTTCACGGGGCTCAACCTGAGCAGCTCCGTGGCCGAGACGGTGTTCATCGGCGTCGTCAACTTCGTCTTCGCCGGCGTCGCCGTGTTCCTGATCGACAAGGTCGGGCGGAAGCCGCTGCTCATCGTGAGCGCCGTCGGCTGCACGGTGACGCTGATCGTGCTGGGCATCTACTTCTACCAGGGTACGGCGTTCCAGCACGCCAACGCCGACATCGCTCTCGGCGCCCTGCTTGGTTACCTGGCGTTCTTCGAGATCGGCTTGGGACCCGTGTTCTGGGTCATGATCGCCGAGATCTATCCGCTCCGCTCGCGCCCCAGGGCAATGGCGGTGGCCACCATGTTCAACTGGGGGTTCAACTTCCTCGTCTCGTACTTCTTCCTCCAGATGACGACAGGCATCGGCAAGGCCGGCACCTTCTGGCTCTTTGCCGGGTTCGGTGTGGTGGCCGCGATCTTCTTCGCCGTCTTCGTGCCGGAGACCAGGAACCGTTCGCTCGAGGAGATCGAACGCCAGGTGACCGGCCACGACACCGAGGAGGAGCTCCCGAAGGCGGCCTGAGGCGTCCGAGGCGGGACAGCTCCCACGGGCGGATCGGGCCATGGATGGCCGGCGGTGGTGGGGCCGGCGGGGATCGAACCCGCGACCGAAGGATTATGAGTCCTCTGCTCTGACCACTGAGCTACGGCCCCGGTCCGGGACGGTAACAGCCGGGCGCCGAGCTAGGCGGTCCGGGGATCGCCGATCGCCTGCTGGAGACCGTGCGTGAGGTCGGCGACGTCGGACCCGAGGGCACCAGCCACCTTGCAGATGTTCAGAAGCGACACGTTGACCTCGCCGCGCTCGATGTGCCCGATATAGGTGCGATGCAGGCCGCTCCGCTCTCCCAGCTCCTCCTGGCTGAGACCGCTGGCCAGTCGACGGGCCCGAACCCGCTCGCCCATCTGCCTGGCCGGCGCCGCCGCCCGCACCGTCCGCTCCACGGCCGCTCATCGAACCGCCGTGAGCCATCTGGGTCGACAGCAGATGACTAGCGTCCAACCCCGGCGGCTCCGCTGCCTCCCGGCTCCGATGGCCTGCCGGCGATCAACGCCACCTGAGCTTCGATGCGACAGATCTCCCTGGCCGGGCTTGACTCGTAGGCGTCGAGGAGGCCGTCGAAGGTCGCCGTGTCGAGGAAGTCGGCACCGACGATCCCCGAACGGGCGGCCCGAAGGCGGGCGACCGTCAGCGCCCGCAATTCTCCGTCCGGCGCTGTGCGGACGTGCTGCGCCTGCGGCACGAGGAGGATCTGGTCGACGACGAACCCGTGCTCGGCGAAGGTCACCGAGAGCTTCCGACCCACCTGGCGATCGCCGCCGGCTAACGCCTGGCTGGCGGCGAAGGCAGCCTCGAGCCGGGACAGCGGGCCGGCGTCGGGATAGGTGGCGCCCAACCCGTCGTCGACGTCGAAGACGAAGGCGTGCCCTCCGGGGCGCAGGACCCGCCGCATCTCGTCCACGACGGGTTCGGGGTCGGCCAGGTGCTGAAAGAGGAGGCTGGCGGTCACCAGGTCGAACGTACGGTCTGCGAACGGGAGAGCCTCGGCCGGAGCTTGGACGAAATCGACGGAGGATCCGGCGGCCAGGTTGCCGGCCAGGCCGGCCGCCAGCCGGCGGGCCACCCCCAGGACAGGCCCGTCGCGGTCGGCGCCGGTCACCTGGACCGGATGCCGGCGTGCCAGCTCGAAGGCGAGCGGTCCGAAGCCGGTGCCGACGTCGAGGACCCGCCACCCAGGACGGAGCGGCACCGTCGGCACGAACATGCGGCGGAGAGGCCCGACGGCCGCCGTCTGCGCCAGCAGCGCACCTCCGGGAGGCGCGGGGTTCTCGGCCAGCCAGGCGCGGTACGCACCTGTCACGGCGTCGGCGCCGGCGTCGGCATCCGGTGGCGGCGGCGGCTCCTGCACCCGTCTTCGGCTGGCCACCCCGGGATGTTACCGGCGGCGGCGTCCACCGCCCGCCGGCGATCACGGTCAAGACGACCATGAACCGTGTCGACAACCTGAGACAGGGGACGGGCGAGCCGGTGCTGCCTCGGCAGCCGACCGGGGACCTTGCCGGCGACAGGATCGCCGCCCCCGGAGGGGACGATGGACGGCGGGCGGAGCACGGCAGGCGACGTGAGCGTGTACGGCGACCCATCCTGGCTGTACGGCCACACGTTCGCTTCCGGCACCAAGGACATCCGCGAGAAGATCGCCGACGCCCTCGACCGGCGCACCGACGAGGTCGTGTCGTCGGTGCTGTCGGCCGTCATAAACGGCGCCGGCGGCCGGCCGACCGACCGGGTGCTCGACTCCCAGGCCGACTACGCCCGCCAGGGCACCGGTCTCATGGCGCGCTGGATCAGGACGGGCCGGGCGGCCAGCCACGAAGAGCTCGCCGACATCGGCCCGATCCGCCGGGAAGCGGCCAGCGTCACCGGACAGGTGACCCGGATGGTGCGGGCCAACCTGGCGTTCCGGGACGGGGTCATGGCCATCGTCCGCGACGAGGTGAGCCGATTGGGAGCACCGCTCGAGCTGCTGCTCGGCTTGAGCGCCGGGGTGGACTTCGGCTTCCGCCTGAACCTTCTGCAGATCGGGCGGGTGTTCGATCGTCGCAGCCAGGCCTACGAGGACGAGCTGGCGGCAAAGGAAGCCGAGCTGGCGCACCAAGCCCTCCACGATCCCTTGACCGGGCTCGCCAACCGGGCCCTCATGTTCGACCGCCTGGACCAGGCCTGCGAGCGTCTCCGGCGGCACCCCGCCCGGGGTGGCGTCGGCGTCATCTTCATCGACCTCGACGACTTCAAGGCGGTCAACGACTCCCACGGCCATGCCGCCGGCGACGCGGTCCTGGCCGAAGCGGGACGGCGCCTGGTCGCCACCGTGCGACCCGAGGACACCGTGGCCCGACTGGGAGGTGACGAGTTCGTCGTCATCTGCGAATCGGTCCCCGACGAGGCCTGGGCACAGCGGGCCGGCGGGCGCCTGGCCGACGAGCTGCGACACCCGGTGGCCATCGACGGTGGCACGGCGACGCTCTCGGCGAGCACCGGCGCCGCCGTCGGGTTCGCGCCGGAGTGCCAAGCAGAACGTCTCCTTCGCCAGGCCGACGACAACATGTACAAGGCCAAAAGGGCCGCCAAACGCCGGGC